>NZ_CAKKMF010000055.1 GCF_918697925.1 Arthrobacter sp. Bi26 | reverse complement strand
CGGTAGTGAAGTGCTTCCGGTTCGAAACACGAACAGGCATAACGAAGTCCATGATGGACCTTCCCCCGCTCTGAGCACCGGCTCCAGCAACAGAAAACCTGTCACACAACAGCCTGACACACAGGGACGTTCCGGCGAGCGCGCAGGTTTCCGGCGATTTCGCGCGCCCGGGGGAGACGCGCCCGGGAGATGACGCGGGGAAGAAGCCTCAGTCCGTGGCGGCCTGGTCGGCGTCGAACCCGGCCAGGAGGCGCCGGGACGCCGTGTCCATGTGGGAGCGCATGGCTGCCGTCACGGCGGCCTCGTCCCTCGATTCCAGGGCCCGGAAGATTTCCCGATGCTCGGCCAGGGCCGCGGCCGCGTGCCCTTCATCCGTCAAGGCGCGGTCTACCCAGATGCGCAGGAGCGAGCGGATGCTCTGCAGCAGTTCCTGCAGGACCTGGTTGCCGGAGGCGGCGGCAATCTCGCGGTGGAAGGCGGCGTCGGCCTCCACGAACGTGGCGAGGTCATCGAGGCTGTGTTCCATGGTGGCCAGATTTTGGCGCATCCGGTCCAGGGCGTCGTCGGTGGTCCGCTGGGCCGCCAACTGGCCGGCCTGAACCTCAAGTCCGCCGCGCAGTTCCACGAGTTCGCGTGTGCGCGGGGCGCCCAGCATGAGGCCCCAGCTCAGCGTGCGGGGGAGGAGCTCGGAAATGCCGTCGCGAAGGTAGGTTCCGGAACCGGGGCGGACGATGACAATCCCGAGGATCTCCAGTGCTGCGAGGGCTTCGCGGACCGCGGAGCGTCCCACCCCCAGCGAGGCGGCGAGCTGGCGTTCGGCCGGCAGGCGGGTCCCGACGGCGATCTCGCCGCTCGTGAAGTACCCAAGAAGGCGTTCCGCGACCTCGGATACAACCGAGCCTTGCTCCATGGAACCGAGTGCGGCACTTATTTTGGCCGTTGAAGCGGCGGAATTTACGGACACCTTCACAGCGTAACAACCCGGACCAGCCGAGCCATGCAGAGGTCCGTCTGTGAAATAAACATGTCAACCGGTTGACCAATTTGGGATGAACGCCTTATGGTTTTTATCACACGCTTAGTTAGGGCCTGGCCAGTCCTCCGGACTACGCGATGAGACCAATCCCCAAGCTTCCAGCGCAGGAAGCGGTCGGGACATCAACATCTAGGAGTCAATGTGGACACCACTCAGTCAGTGGTCGAAAGATCTGCAATCAAGAAGGTGGCAGTGCGGCTGGTGCCGTTTGTCGCTCTCATGTTCTTCATCAACTATCTCGACCGCACGGCCATCTCCTTCGCCGGCCCCAACGGCATGAACGCCGATCTCGCCCTCTCGGCGGCCCAGTTCGGCTTCGCCTCCGGCGTCTTCTTCATTGGCTACATCCTGCTGGAAGTCCCCAGCAACCTTGCCCTGCACAAGTTCGGCGCCCGCCGCTGGCTGGCCCGCATCATGGTCAGCTGGGGTATCGTCTCCCTCCTCTTCACTTGGGTGGGCAGCGTGGAGCAGCTCTACGTCCTGCGCTTCATCCTGGGTGTGGCCGAGGCCGGATTCTTCCCCGGCGCCATCCTCTTCCTCAGCCTGTGGGTCCCGTCCCGTCACCGCAGCAAGATCCTGGCCCTGTTCTACCTGGCCCAGCCGCTGACTACCGTCATCGGAGCCCCGCTTGCCGCCCTCCTCATCCAGCAGCATGGCCTCTTCGGCCTCGAAGGCTGGCGCGTCATGTACTTCGGCGTGGCCATTCCCGCCATCCTGATCGGCATCGCGGCCTGGTTCTACCTCGCGGATTCCCCGGCCAAGGCCAAGTGGCTGAGCGCTGACGAGAAGACCTGGCTGACCGGAGCGCTGGAGAAGGAAAAGAACGCAACCGCCGCCAGCAATAACCACGGCAGCGTCCGCACCGTCTTTGGCAACGGCCGCGTCTGGATGCTCGCCCTGATCTACTTCGGCTTCATCTACGGCCTGTACGCGCTCGGTTTCTTCCTGCCGACCATCATCTCCGGCTTCGAAGGCCTGTACGGCGCAAAGTTCGACGTCTTCCAGAAGGGCCTGATCACGGCCATCCCGTACCTGCCGGCAGCCTTTGCCCTGTACTTCTGGTCCAAAGACGCCACTAAACGCGGTGTGAAGACTTGGCACATCGCCGTCCCCGCCCTCGTCGGCGGCCTGAGCATCCCGCTGGCACTCTTCGCGGGATCGCCGGCGGCGACGATCGCGATCATCACCCTCACTGCGATGTCCATCTTCGCGGCCCTGCCGAACTTCTGGACGGTCCCCACCCAGTTCCTCACCGGCGCCGCGGCCGCCGCCGGCATCGCCCTGATCAACACCGTGGGCAACCTGGCAGGCTTCAGCGCCGGCTACATCACCGGCTGGCTCAAGGACTGGACCGGCAGCTACAACGTGCCCATGCTCGTGGTGGGTGGCTTCATGATCCTTTCGGCCATCCTCATGGTGGTGCTTGCCCGCAGCGGTGCTGCCAATGGAACGGCCGTCGACGTCGCCCCTGAGGCCGGGGAGTCCGAGGCCGGGGAGTCCGAGGCCGCGGAGTCGGCTGCCGCCCGCTAACGGACCAGCCCTCTAACGGACCCCTCGCGCTCCCAACAATCCGGTGCCCGCCGCGTGCCACACAGCCGCGGCGGGCACCCACCAAGCAGCTTTCCCTCTTCCAGGAGTACCCCATGACCCGCCTGTTCAATGACCCCGCAGCCTTCGCTGACGAAATGATCGAGGGCTTCGTCGCCTCCCACAGCCGCTGGGTCAGGCGCGTTTCCGGCGGCGTCGTCCGCAACACCCAAAGCACCCCCAGCACCGTGGCGCTCGTGATTGGCGGCGGCTCCGGCCACTACCCCGCATTCGCCGGACTCGTCGGCCAGGGCCTGGCCCACGGCGCCGCCATGGGCAATCTCTTCGCCTCCCCGTCCGCGCAGCAGATCTACAACGTGGCGAAGGCCGCCAACAACGGCGGCGGCGTCCTTCTGGGCTACGGCAACTACGCAGGCGATGTCCTGCACTTCAACCAGGCCCAGGCCCGGCTCCGCGCCGAAGGCATCGACTGCCGCAGCATCGCCGTCACAGACGACGTCTCCTCCGCCCCGCCGGCCGAGCATGCCAAGCGCCGCGGGATCGCCGGCGACCTTACGGTCTTCAAGGTGGCCGCCGCCGCTGCCGAGGCCGGCTACAGCATGGACCGGACCATCGAGATCGCCGAGCGCGCCAACCACCGGACCCGCTCCTTCGGCGTGGCTTTCACCGGTTGCACCCTGCCCGGGGCGGACCACCCGCTCTTCTCCGTCCCCGAGGGCCGGATGGCCGTCGGGATGGGCATCCACGGCGAACCCGGTATCGGGGAGACAGACATCCCGACGGCGGACGAGCTCGCCGAGCTCCTGGTCGCCAAGCTCCTCACCGAAATCCCCGAGCGCCAGCCCGGCGAAGCCGCAGGCGCTGCTGCCCGGTCCCGCGTGGTCCCCATCCTCAACGGCCTCGGCAGCGTCAAATACGAGGAACTCTTCGTCGTCTACCGCCGCGTCGCCCAGCTCCTGGCCGAAGCCGGACTGGAAGCCGTGGACCCGCAGGTGGGCGAACTCGTCACGAGCTTCGACATGGCCGGCACCTCCCTCACCCTCTTCTGGCTCGACGAGGAACTCGAAACCCTCTGGCACGCCCCCGCCGACGCCCCGGCCTTCCGCCGCGGCGCCGTCACCGCGGACGCCCTCGAGCCCGCCGACTTCACCGACCCGGCCGAGATCGAAGCGTCCATCCCGGATGCCTCCGACGAATCCCGCGCCGGCGCCATCCGGGTTCTGGCCGCGCTGGGCGCCGCGAAGAACGTCGTGGACGCCAACGCCGAGGAACTCGGCCGGATCGACGCCGTCGCCGGCGACGGCGACCACGGCATCGGCATGGAACGCGGCGTCCGTGCCGCCGTCGACGCCGCTGCGGCCGCCGTCGCCCGCGGCGCGGGAGCCGCGACCACCCTTCACCTCGCCGGAGATGCCTGGGCAGATAAGGCCGGCGGCACCTCCGGTGCGCTGTGGGGCATGGCCTTGCGGGCGGTCGGGGATGCGCTCGGAAACACCAACGCCCCCGACGCCGGCGCTGTCGCCGCCGGAGTCGCAGGCGCCGCGGCCGCAATCATGGACTTCGGCAAAGCCACACCGGGCGACAAGACCCTGGTGGATGTCCTGGTCCCGTTCCGCGACGCCCTCGCCGGCGGCGTGGACGCCGGGCAGTCCCTTGCTGACTCCTGGGGCGCCGCCGCCACCGTTGCGCAGCAGGCCGCGGAAGACACCGCCCAGCTTCTGCCCCTCATGGGACGCGCCCGCCCGCACGCCGAGAAGAGCCTCGGCACGCCGGACGCGGGAGCGGTGTCCATGGCACTGATCGTCCGAGCAATTCACAACACCCTCGTCGAGGAAAAATCTGTCAAGGAGAACGCATGAGCGCCAAGCTGCGCCTGGTCATCGGGTCTGACGACGCCGGATTCGAATACAAGGAAGCCCTCAAGGCGGACCTGGAGGCCAACGGGCTGGTCGACTCCGTTACCGACGTCGGAGTGGATGCCACCAGCCACACCCCCTACCCCTCCGTGGCCATCGCCGCCGCCGAACTCATCGCCTCCGGCGAGGCGGACCGCGCCCTCCTGGTCTGCGGCACCGGCCTGGGCGTGGCCATCGCGGCGAACAAGGTCCCGGGCATCCGCGCCGTCACAGCCCACGACAGCTTCTCGGTGGAACGCTCCGTCCTGAGCAACAATGCCCAGGTCCTCACCTTCGGCCAGCGCGTCGTCGGCCTGGAACTCGCCCGCAGGCTCGCCCGCGAGTGGCTCACTTACACCTTCGACGAAACCTCGGCCTCGGCCGAGAAAGTCACACTGATTAAGGACTACGAGGGTGTCACTTCCTGCTAACCCCGCCGCACGCGGGACAGACACAGCCGCCGGCCGTGCCGCCGACACACGGCCCAGGGCCGTCATCGGCGTCAGCCTGAAAATGTACTTCGGCTACCAGCGCACGCTGGACTACTGCCGCGAGGTCGCCGCCGTCGCCCTGTCACACCCTGCCGTGCAGAGCGGCGAGATCGAACTGTTTGTCCTGCCCGCACTGCCGGCACTGCCGGATGCAGCCCGGATCCTCGGCGTGGCCGGGGCCGGCGCCGGCGCGCAGGACATTTTCTGGGAAGACGAAGGCGCCTACACCGGCGAGGTTTCCGGCCGGACGGTCGCCGAACTCGGCGGACGCTACGCCGAAGTTGGCCATGCCGAGCGGCGCCGGATCTTCGGCGAGGATGACAGGACGATCGGCCTCAAGACCGCCGCCGCTTACCGCAACAGACTCACCCCGGTACTCTGCGTCGGGGAGCTGCAGCCCGGCTCGGTGGAGGAAGCCATCCGGCACTGCATGGCGGACATAGACGCCGCGCTCAACCGGGCACGGTCCCTGGGACCGGCAACCCGGACCATCGTGGCCTACGAACCGCAATGGGCCATCGGGGCCCCGGAGCCCGCCACGCCGGAGTACATCAGCGCCGTCATCGCCGGACTGGACGCGCACCTGCGCGCCCTGCCGGGCCAGACCGAGAGCAGGGTCATTTACGGCGGCAGCGCCGGACCCGGCCTGATCAGCCGGCTGGACATGTCCGTCGCCGGGCTGTTCCTGGGCCGCTTCGCCCACGACCCGCAGGCGCTCAGGACCATCCTGGACGAAACCGCCGCACGCCTGGGACTTCTGCTGACGGCGGGAGGCCGGCCATGAGCTCCACCACAAGGCTCAGTTCCAGCATTGGCGAGGGCTCGAGCATCGGCCAGGATTCAGGAATCCGTTCAAGAATCGGGCTCAGCAGCTACGCCTTCTTCTGGCAGCTCTCGGACCGGGTCGCCGCACCCCTGACTCTCCATGAGGCACTGGCCGAGACCGCAGCCCTGGGCGTGGACCTCTTCCAGATCTGCGACTATGCCCCGCTGGAAACCATGACGGACGCGGAACTGGAAGCCGTGCGGGCCACGGCCGATGCCCTGGGGATGTCCCTGGAGCTCGGCACCAAGGGCATCCGGCCGGAGCATCTGCGGAAGTTCCTGCGGATCGCCGGGATCCTGGGTGCGCCACTGCTGCGGACCATGTTCAACGTCCCGGGCCACACCCCGGACGCGGACGAGGCCGCGGCCGTCTTCACCGACGTCCTGCCCGAGTTCGAGGCCGCCGGGGTGAAGATCGCCGTGGAAACCTACGAACAGGTCCCCACCTCCCGCGTCCTGGACGTCATCGCCCGGGTGGGCAGCCCGTCCCTGGGCATCTGCAGCGATCCCGCCAACACCGTGGCGGCGCTGGAATCCCCTCGCGAGGTGATTGACGCCGTCGCGCCGTATGTCCTGAACATGCACATCAAAGACTTTGCGTTCAGCCGCAAGGAGGGGTGGGTCGGGTTTACCTATTCCGGCGCTCCCCTCGGCGAAGGCCTCCTGGACTATGCCTACATGGCCCGGAAGCTGCAGCCCAAAGAAAGAAATATCAACCAGATCATCGAGCACTGGCTGCCGTGGCAGGCCTCCGAAGAAGAGACCATCCGCCTCGAAAAGCAGTGGACCCAGCAAAGCCTCGATTTCCTAAGGAGTAACTGAAATGTCAGCAGAACAATTGACCGTCGCCGTCATCGGAGCCGGAGGCAAAATGGGGCTGCGTGTTTCAGCCAACCTCCAGAAGAGCGCCCACACCGTCTTCTACAGCGAAAACTCGCCGGCCGGCCAGGACCGCGTCCGCGCCGAAGGCCGGGACATCAGCACCACCGAGGACGCCATCAAGGACGCCGACGTCGTGATCCTCGCCGTCCCGGACACCGTCCTGGGTGTCGTGTCCCACGGCGTAGTTCCCCAGATGAAGTCCGGCGCCATCCTGCTCACCCTCGACCCGGCGGCCGCCTACGCCGGCCTGCTCGCCAAGCGCGACGACGTCGTCCAGGCCGTGGCCCACCCGTGCCACCCCTCGGTGTTCCTCGAGCGCACCACCAAGGAAGAATGGGCCGACACCTTCGGCGGCCAGGGCGCCCCGCAGAACGTGGTCGCCGCGATCGACGAGGACGCCACCGAGGCCGCCCGCGCCGCCGCCGAGGCCACCATCAAGGTCATCTACGCCCCGGTGATCGACGTCCACTGGGTCACCGTCAAGCAGCTCGCCATCCTTGAGCCCACCCTGGTGGAGACGGTCGCCTGCATGATCGGCACCCTGCTCAAGGAAGCCCTGCACGAGACCGTGCACACGGCCGGCGTCCCGGAAGAGGCTGCCAAGGCCATGCTGTTCGGGCACGTCCAGATCGCCCTGACCAACGCCCTGCGCGGCTCCAACCCGTTCTCCGAGGCCTGCGAGATCGCCATCCAGTACGGCAAGGACACCATCATCAAGGACGACTGGAAGAAGATCTTCGACGACTCCGAGCTCGACTACGTCATCGCCAAGATGCTCAAGCTCGAGCCCGCCGTCCAGAGCTGACCTAGCGGACTATGCCGCCGGCCCAAGCCCGGCCGAATTCGCCGGAAACCCGTTCGCCGGAAACTTGCCCGTTCGCCGGAAACTTGCGGCGAGTTCGCAGGTTTCCGGCGAGTTCGGGCGGTGGGCGGGGCGGGGCTGGGATCGGCAGGGCGTGGCGGCTGGGCCGGCGTCGGGAGGAAGAATCAGATGGTGCGCGGGGCCCTGGCCAGGTTCTCGGCCAGCTGGGCCGCGTTCTGCCGGATCACGTAGGCAGGGCGGTCCCGTTCCGTGCGCCAGCTTTCGGACAGCGGGCCCATATTGACGGTGTCGAAGCCGAATTCGTCATAGAGCCTGGTCACAAGCTCAGCCGCTTCCGGGAAATCGCTCGCCGTGGCAAGGGCCCGGCGGTTGGGTGTGCCGGCCGGTGCGCCGTCCGTGGTGATCTGGGAGGACCTGATGTGGTTGAAGGCCTTGGCCACTTTGGACTGGGGCAGGTGCTCCTGCAGCAGGCCGGAGGTGGTGGCCTCGCCGGCATCCAGGGCGGGAAAATGCCCGTCCCTTTCCCAGTAGTAGTTGTTGGTGTCGAGGACGACCTTGCCCGCCAGCGGCTCCACGGGCACGTCCTGGATGCTCCTAAGCGGCACGCTGACGACGGCGAAGTCGCCGGCAGCTGCCGCTTCGGGCGGCGTTGCGGCCCGGGCTTTGGGCCCCAGTTCGGCGACGAGGTCCACCAGGGTTCCCGGCCCCCGCGAGTTGCTGATCACGACGTCGTAGCCGAACTCCACGGCCTTGCGGGCGAGCTGGCCGCCAATGTGTCCTGCGCCGATGATTCCGATTGTTGTCATGTCGGGGCCAACACGCAGGCAGGCGGAGATATTTCGCCCGTCACCGTCTGTGTGCGCCCGGGACCGTCAGGGCACTGGCCGCACCCGGCCAGCCGAAATCGCCGGAAACCTGCCCAATCGCCGGGAAGTTCCGGCGAGCTCGCACGTTTCCGGCGAACTCGTGCGTCGGCGAAGCTACGGCCCTGTCCCGCCCGTGCGTCGGCGAAGCTATGGGCGATGTACTAGGGCGTCGTGCCCGGTTCGTCGTCGATGTCCGGGCCTTCTGCCGCGTCTTGGGAATGGGCCCGGTCGTCAAAGGGTTCAGCCGTTGCATCACCCTCGGCGGGGGTCTCGCTATGGGCGCGCTCCGGCGTCTGTGAGTCTTCGCTCATGTCCGCTCCTCTGCTGGGAATCCTGCGGTGGTTGTCGGCTTTTGAACATCTAGCTCCCGTAACAAGAGGGCTGTCAAGACCTCCCCGATGCGTGGGGATTCAGAACGGTGCCTGGCCGCCGGGACGGCTGGAATCCCGCTTGGGTTCCTTGCGGGGGCGCAGGGCATAGTCGCGGGACCGTTTACTCGAGAGCGCCAGAAGCAGCAGGATGTCCAGGGCCAGGCCAGGCAGATTGGACTGCAGCGTGATGTCGGGACCGCCATGGAAGACATCGAACGCCTGAAGGCCGATGGCCACCGTGCTGAACGCCATGACCACGGTTCGGGCCCAGTTCTGGCCTAGGAACACAAACCAGGCCAACAGGACATAGCCGAAGGCAAGGACCAGGACAACCGCCGTTGCGCCGGTGACGGCCATTTCCGCCTGCGCCTCCGTGATGCCCGGGCCGGCTGCGGGCTGCACCAGGGAGCTCACGTGCGCGTCCCGGAAGAGCACCATGGACATGGCCAGCAGGGCAGCCGCCGCGGCACGGGCACCGACGAAGACCGCCCCGACAATCGTGGTCGCCGGGCGCCTGTTGCGGCTGTCGCTCGGGGGCCTGTCGCCCGGAGGCCGGACCGCCGCGGCCCGCTCGGCGGTCCGCCGGAGATCAACGATCGGCAGATCGCCGTCGGTAATGATGGTGTCGCCGCCGCCGTTGCGCGCGTGATAGCCGGTCGAAAAGTCGCGAATCACCCGGAGCCCGGCCGCGGGGTCCGCCCCGGTGATGGCTCCGACGACGTGGTCGCGTTCGGCGTCGGTGTGCTCGTCGATCTTGTGGGTGATCTGGAGCGTAAACAGGGAAAGCCCGACGCTGCGGTCGTACGTACCGGCGGCCAGCCAGTCGACTGTCAGCCCGCCGGGCAGCAGCCAGCCGGGCGGGCAGCGCCAGAAACGGACGTGGTGGCGTTTGCCCGGGGTGCCGTCGACTTCCTGCTGGTAGGCAAAATCCTGCTGGCGGCCGAACAGGAACAGCGGACTCACAGGGGCCTGAAGGTAGCTGCGGCGCAGGAGGGTGGAGGAGACGATTCGCCTGCTGCTGGCCAGCGTCACGTCGTCGGCAAGCGTCCAGCCCGCGGAGTGCATCACGGCGTGAATCTGCGGTTCTGTTCCCAGCAGGGCGACGTTCACGGGATCGCCGAGCAGCCCGTCGCTGGTGCGCGCCCGGCCGATGAAGTAGTCCGGAACGTAGAGCCGGGTCAGGATCCGGTGGAGACGGGGGAGCACCAGATAGGCGAGCAGACCCCAGAAGATGAAGAGGAACCAGACCTGGGCCCAGCCCCATTGGAAGCTCAGCTGAACCAGCAGGGAGGTCAGCCACACAGCCGAGATGCCGCCCACCACGAAGAATACGGTGTCCAGCGCTGAATACGGCACCGCCTCGGCGGGGGCCGAGACCTCAACCGCTGCCTTGGTCATGGCGGTCATACTACGCGCACCAGCGGCGGCTGGCTCGAAAGATGAAACTTCTGGCTCAAAGGCTGAGCGCGGCCGGATTTGACCGTCTGGTGCCCACACCCGTGGATAGGGTGACAGGCATGGAAGCACTACTGAAAGTCATGCGGCATTGGGGCGCCCCCGCGGCGGCCGTTCTCTTTTTCACGCTGTGGTGCGTGGCCGAGGCCGGCAGAATGGGGCCAGGCCTCCACACATGGGAGGGGACGTGGCCGCTGATCCTCATGACGGCGGCCATCGCCCTCGCCGCCTGGAAGCCCTATGTGTCGCTCGGATTCACGGCAGGGCTGCTCGCGGGCCAGCTCGGGAACGCCATTCCCGCGATGCACGCCAACCACTGGGCCATCTACCTCGGGTCGTTTGTGGCACTGGCTTTCATCCAGTGGACGGCCGGGCGCAGGACACGCTTCATCGCGGCCGGCGCCACTGTGGTGTTCGCCGGCGCCATGACATTCCTGATGCTGTCGTGGCGTTACAGCGCCGGCGTGGGTTGGTTTCCGCCGCTGTACATGGGCGACCGGTGGACGTTTCGGGCCTTCGGCTGGCAGCTCTTTTCGCTGCTGCTGCTGATCGCGGCCGCATGCGCCGCCGTCGGGCTGGCGCTGGCCCTCTTCGAGGAGCGCGGCAGCCTCTTCCGGGCCCGGACCATGGCCCAGACCAGCCTCCGCGAAGCCGAGGTGGAACTGATCGTGGAGCAGGAGCGGACGCGGATCGGCCGGGACCTGCACGATGTCCTGGCCCATTCCCTCGCCGTGATCGCGGCACAGGCGGATGGCACCCGCTACCTGAGCAAGGACCAGCCGAGGGCCGTGTTGAACGCCCTGGAAAACATCGCGACGTCGGCCCGGAGCGCTCTGGTGGACGCGCAGCGCGTCATCGAGGGAGTGCACGACGACGGCGTGGTCACGCCCCAGCCCCAGCTCAGCGACGTCGGGCCGCTGGTCGCGCGCATGCAGGACAGCCTCGCAATCGAACAGAGCGAGTCCGGTGCACCCGCGGGGCTCTCCGCCGGGCAGCAGCTCGCGGTCTTCCGGATCATCCAGGAATGCCTGACCAACGCCCTGAAGCACGGCGGCCGGGGGACCGCAGTGCGGCTGCACCTGGACTGGAGCGGCCCCGGGCTGACGCTGCATGTGGCATCGGGGATCCCGGCCGCGGCGGACAACCCGGACCGCGCCGCTGAAACGCGGGTGGGCCGCGGCCTCGCGGGGATGCGGGAACGCGCCCACCTCGCAGGGGGCTGGATGACGGCCGGCCCCGACGGCGAGCAGTACCGGGTGACCGTCTTTATCCCCTACGGCACCATGATTGATGGCAGGATGATTGCCGACGCTGGCGCCGTCACCGGCGCGGAGCCAGTCCTGGTTCCCGCGGGAAGTCCTGCAGCACGCCCGGACGTGTCGCTTGGGGAGGCCGGCGACCGTGGCTGATGCCGGGGCGGCCATCACTGTGGCGATCGTCGATGACCAGGCGCTGTTCCGTGCGGGAATCCGGATGCTGGTGGAAAGCCAGCCGGACATGGCGATGTCCTGGGAAGCCGGCGACGGCGCGCAGGCGGCGGCATTCGCCGTCGAACGGTGCCCCGATGTGATGCTCATGGACCTGCGCATGCCGGTCCTGGACGGCATCGGCGCCACGCGGCGGATCGTGCAGCAGGCGGAAGCCGCGGGCACCGGAGCGCCGAAGATCATCGCCTTGACCACCTTCAACCGGGACCAGGCGGTGGTCGACGCCGTGCACGCCGGGGCCAGCGGCTACCTGCTCAAGAGCGCGGAACCCGAGTTCCTGCTCGCCGCGATCCGGACCGTGTACTCGGGCTACTCCGTGATTGCGCCGGGATCAGTCCAGGATCTGTTCCAGCATGCGGCCCGGACCGTGCCGGCCGGGGGCCCGGACCTGTCCGTGCTGGAAGTGCTCTCGGCCCGGGAACGGGACGTCTTCCTGCTCGCGGCCAAGGGGCTGGCCAACGGTGAGATAGCCGGAAGCCTGTTCGTTTCCGAGGCGACCGTCAAGACACACCTCAGGAGCGTGCTGGGCAAGCTGGGGCTCGGGACGCGGCTTCAGCTGGTGGCCTTCGCCTATCAGCGCCGGCTCCTAGGCTGAAACCCGCCGCTGAAACCCGCGGCTGAGACCCGCCGCTGAAACCTCGAACCGGCGGCCGAGACCCGCGCCTGAGACCTGCCAGACCCGCGGCCAGCGGCCTCAAGCCCGTTCCGTCAGAAGCTCGTCGTCTGCGTCAGATAGCCGTAGTACCGCGACCCGACCGGGTGGATGGGATCGCCGTCGAAGCCATAGTCGTGGTGCCGCTTCGAGTATGACTTCGTCAGGTCCAGGTACTGCTCCATGACGTGCTCGGCTGAACCCGTGCAGGCCTTCTGGCTGATGCACAGGGCCACGGACCCGGCCACGGCCGGGCTGGCGAAGCTGGTGCCGTTGCTTATGCTGTAGCCGCCGGGCCAGGTGGAGAGCATGCACACTCCGGGGCCGGAGACTGTGTGGGCCTTGTCCTTGCTTGTGGTGGCGAAGTTGGAGAAGAATGCCGACTGGTCATCCTTTTGCCCGTACTTCCCAAAGTCGTCGGGACCGCAGTTCGGGGCGGCGTCGCCACCGGCCTTTCCGTCGAAGTCGCCCATGGCGGTGGCGGTCAGGACCTGGTCGTAGGTGGCCGGAACGGTGTTGGCGAAGTCCTCACCGGCGTTGCCGGCCGCGACGGCGTACGTGACGCCGGCCCGGACAGAACGGCAGATGGCGTAGTGCATCGCGTCCGTGCCCTTGCCGCAGTTGGGTGTGTCCGGGGCGCCGCCGGCGATGCTGATGTTGGCCACGGCGATGTCGTTGTCCGGGTCATCGTCCTTCTGCGTCGAGGTCACCCAGTCGATCGCGCAGATCAGGCTCTGCTCGGAGATCAGGCCGGCGTCGTCAACCACCCGGACGGACCACAGCGGGGTGCCCGGAGCGGTCCCGATGACGCCCAGGCGGTTGTTCCGGGCGCCGATGACGCCCGCAACAAATGTCCCGTGCCCCAAAACATCAACAACAGGATTCACGTCCACGGGGGAGCCGGACTGGCAGTCAACGCCGCCCTTGACGTTCAGGTCCGGGTGGGTCGCATCGATGCCGCTGTCGATCACTGCGACGTTGACATTGATCCGCGAAGGACCTTTGTCGAGGGCCTTCCGGACGTCGGAGCTAGTTCCGGCGATCCGCTTCCGCCAAAACGGTGTCTCCTGGGTGGCCGCGGTCCCAAGATCCCGCGGTTGCTGGAATGTTCGGCCGACAGTGACGAAGTCGACATTGGGGTCGGCCTTGAGGCGTTGCACCTGGGACGCGGTCAGGACGGCGGAATAGCCGTTCACAGCGTTGCGATAGACCTTCGACGCCGTGAATCCGTAGGCTCTTTGCTGGGCCGTAGCCGTGGCTCCGGCGTCCACGACGCCGTCCTTGAGCACCACAATGTAGTTTTGCGCCGTTTCAGCCGCGGAGGATGGGGCAGCCGCCGCCAGACCGAAGCAGGAGACCAGCGCAATGACTGTCAGCGAGGCCAGTGCGCGCCGGTACCGGAGTCGGTCCGGTCTGGGAAGGGCGCTGCCCCGGTGTCTGCGCGGGGCCCGCGCCACCGATGTTAGCTGCGGGTCTGACGCCTTGCGGCTGGCTTGGCTGAACATCGTGGCCTCCCATTAAGCGAGTTCGCTAATTCGAGTGCCCCCCGCCCATATCTTAAGCCTCCGGCCGGGTCTTACACACGGGACCTTTGGGAAATCTTGTGCCGCCGTTGGTCCGCTGCCTCAGACGAGGCTGCCTTCCTTTGCCGGCGCGGGCACGTTCTCCGGCGCCCTGTCGGCGGCGTGGGCGGCCGTCGCGGCGTGGACGGCGTGCGCCGCGCGGACGTGGTGGCCGAACGGGTTGAACCGGCTGAAACCGAGTTCGGCAAACGCGTACGCGGTCTCGGCGTGCTCGGACCGGTCGACTCCGGCGAGCTCGTCCTCGCGGCTGACCCGGAACCCGAGCGTCTTGTGGATGGCGAGTCCGATCACGGCCGTCCCGAGGCCGGACACCGCCACTGTGATGAGGACGGCCACGGTCTGCGCGATGAGCTGGTGCAGCCCGCCGCCGTAGAACAGCCCGCCGCCTGCACCGTCCACCGGGAGGGCAATGAAACCCAGGGCGAGCGTGCCGATCAGGCCGCCGCCGAGGTGGACGCCGACGACGTCGAGCGAGTCATCGAAGCCGAACTTGAACTTCAGGTCCACGAACACCGCACAGGCCGCTCCGGCCACGAAGCCCAGGCCCAGCGCGGCGAGGGGGCTGATGTTGGCGCACGACGGCGTGATCGCCACCAGGCCGGCAACGGCGCCGGACGCGGCGCCCAGGGAGGTGGGGTGGCCGTGGCGGACCTTCTCGACGACCAGCCAGCTGATCATGGCCGCGGCGGGGGCGGCCAGGGTGTTCACCCAGATCAAGCCGGCCTGCTCCACGGTGGTGGCGGCGCCGGCGTTGAAGCCGAACCAGCCGAACCACAGGATGCCTGCGCCGAGCATGATGAAGGGAATGTTGTGGGGGCGGTGGCCTGGGTCCTTGCCGAAGCCATGCCGGTTGCCCAGGATCAGGACCAAAACCAGGGCCGCGGTTCCGGACGCGATTTCCACCACGGTGCCGCCGGCGAAGTCGATGACCTGGCCGAAGACGGCGCTCACGGCACCGCCGGCACTCATGAGGCCGCCGCCCCAGACCATGAAGGCCAAGGGGCAGTACACGAGGGTGATCCAGATGGGAACGAACAGGGCCCAGGAGGTGAATTTCGCGCGGTCGGCGATGGCGCCGCTGATGAGGGCCACGGTGAGGATGGCAAACGTGGCGCTGTAGCCGGCCTTGATCAAGTCGGGCGAACCGATGAGGCCGCTCAGGCCGAAGCTGGCGAACGGGTTGCCGAACACCCCGAGGACACCCTGCCCGGTGCTCATCGAGTAGCCCCAGAGGACCCACACCACGCCGACTATCCCGATCGAGACGAAGCTCATCATCATCATGTTGAGCGAGGCCTTGGCCCTGGTCATGCCGCCGTAAAAGAGGCCCAGTGCGGGGGTCATCAGCAGAACGAGCGCCGCCGAAACAATCATCCAGACACTTCCAGCAGTGAGTTCCACCGGGGTCCCTTCTCGTCAGTCTTCCGTACCGGGACACGTCGCCGCCGGCCCCCCGGTCCGGATTCAATCGTCGCGGAGCCATGTTTCCGGCAGTGGGGCGAAAAGTTGCGGGCACGTTACGGGAATCGCGAGGGCGTGAAGTTCGCGTGACCGGCATGTTTCAGGAATGTAAACGGGGCCTCATGCCCCCGCCGGTTTGGTGCGGGACGTCGGCGCCGACGGAGCGGAACGGCGCGGGCCATCGATTATTCCTGCGCCCCCGGCCGTGAGGCACCGGCGCGGCGGGTCTCAGGTGCCGTTTTGCCTCGCCGGGAGGTCCGCCACGGCCGCCGGCTGGGGCCAGGAATGAATTCAAATGATTGAATGTTCAATAAATATGGACTTTGGTATCTTCACTTTTGGTGAGCTCTCCCGCAACAGCAGCACCGGCATGGCGCTGTCCCCGCAGCAGCGGCTGAAAGAGATCATCGATCTCGCCAAGCTGGCAGATCAGGCGGGCCTCGGGTTCCTGGGGTTGGGGGAGCATCATCGGCGCGACTTCGCCCTCTCGGCCCCGGAAATCGTCCTGGCCGCGATCGCCCGGGAAACATCCAATATCCGGCTGGGCACGGCCGTGACGGTGCTCTCCACCCAGGACCCCGTGCGGCTCTTTGAGCAGTTCGCCACGCTGGACCTGATCTCCGACGGCCGGGCCGAGATCATTGCAGGCCGCGGCGCGTTCGTGGAGTCCTATCCGCTGTTCGGCCACAAGCTCGAGGACTACGACGCCCTGTTCGATGAGAAGCTGCGCCTGCTGCTGGAACTGCGGGACAACGCCCGGGACAACGCCACAGTGCAGTGGTCGGGAAGACTGACTCAGAGCATCCCGGGCATGGACATCGCCCCGCGCCCGGTGCAGGCGAAGCTGCCGGTCTGGGTGGGCGTCGGCGGCACGCCGGCGAGCTTTTCCCGGGCGGGCAGGCTGGGGCTTCCTCTGTTTATCGCCCTGCTGTCAGGGCCGGCCCGTTTCCGCCGCCTAGTTGAGCTCTACCGCGAAAGCGCTGCCGAGGCCGGTCACGACGCCGGCGCTCTGCCGGTGGGGGCCGGCGGCCACTTCTACGCGGCGCCGACGTCCCAGCAGGCGCGCGACACGTTTTACCCCCACTACCGGGCCTACTTCGAACAAAACATGCCACGCCCCGTAGACCACTTCCCCCGTTCCACCTTCGATTCCTGGACCGAACCGGGCGGCGGGTTGCTGGTCGGGAGCCCGCAACAGATCACCGAGAAGCTCCTGGAGATCCACCAGACGCTGGGGAACACGCGATACCTGGCCCAGATCGGCCTGGGCGGCCTACCGTTTGCCGAGACGGCCCGGTCGATTGAATGCTGGCCACGGAGATCATGCCCGCCGTCAACCGGGAGGTCTCCGCCGGCCCGGCAAGCAGCCGGACCGACAAACAACCAGCCTGACAAGCAACCAGCCTGACAAACAGTCCGTCGGCTGGCCCACTACGCCGGTTCAGTTCTGGTCCAGCGGAATCTCCAGGCAGCGGCCGGACGGGTTCCAGCTGCCCAGCGTGCCCAGGTGGCCGCTCAGCCGCTGCATCCGGGCGGCGATATCGGGCGCCGATCCCCGGGCCAGCCGGGCCTGGAATCCGGCGATGACCGTGGGATAGAGCCGAAGCGTGCGCGGTGCACCGCCGTCGGTGTCAAGCATGAACACGAATGACTGGTCATTGCGCTCGGCGGGGTCCACAGCATAGTCGTCAACGAAGTCGCCGGCGCTGTAAATAATGGGACGGTTCCGGTGGATCCCGACGCCGCGGAAAATATGGGGCGAGTGGCCGAAGACGAGGTCGGCTCCGGCCTCGATGAGGTCCCGGGCGAGGTCCTGGTGCCGGGGCGGGACGTCGTAGCCCCAGTTGCCGCCCCAATGGGCCGACACGATGAGGAACTGGACGCGGGCCTTGGTCCGCCTGACCAGGTCCAAAAGCCCGTCCAATCGTGCCCCGCCGCGCCGGGCGCCGCCGCCGACGGCGGCATCCTCCACCGGAACGTAGTAGACCCCGGGGGTAGCGGTGCCGGCCTCCCAGTCGGGCTGGTTGTCCGTGAAGGCAATGAATCCGACGGCGACAGCGCCTACGCGCCGCACCGCCGGGCGGCGGGCGGCGTCCAGGTCCGGGCCGGCGCCGGCATGCAGGATTCCGCGGCTGTCGAGGACCGGCAGCATTTCCCGGAACGCGTCCGGGCCGAAATCCAGGACGTGGTTGTTGGCGAGCGAGACGACGTCGATCCCGGCGGCGAGGAGACTGGCCACGTTCTTCGGGTCCGAGCGGAAGTGGAAGATCTTGCCAGGCTCGGGGCCGCCGCCGGACGCCAGGACGCACTCCAGGTTGGCAATGCGAACGTCCGCCTGCCTCAGGAGCTCCAGCGTGTCGCCCCACGGATAGGCAGGCCTGGCCGTTGCCAGGTGCCGGTTCACCAGACGGCCCAGCATGACGTCTCCCAGCAACGCAATTTGCATGGCCAGCCGGCCCGTCAGGTCATGGTCGAGGGCTAGCTCTGGTAGCCCTCGACCTCGCTGACCGGCCGCACCTCCGCCTCGTCGGGGTTCTCGCCGTAGTCCTTTTTGGCGCGCCGCTGGCGGAGCAGGTCCCAGCACTGATCGAGCTGTTCTTCCACTTGCTGCAGCCTGAGGATGTCCGGCGCTCCGGTCCCGGCGGCTTGCGAGCCTTCGCGGAGGCCGTGTTCTTCCTCCACCAGGGCCTTGATGCGCTCCAGGATGTCTTGGTTGTCCACGGTGTCCTCTCTTCGTCCGACCGCGGCGGGTCCCCTTCTCTTCGCAGGGTCCCTTTCCAGCAGGTCCCTTCCAGCCTACGGAGGCGATGGAGCCGTGAACAGGGCTCGGCGCGGACTTACAGCACGCGGCACGGCGCCGGCGTCCGGAGCCCTGGCCCTAGCCAAGGAGTTCGTCCGGGTAGCACCAGCGCCAGTCCTCGCCCGGCTCGACGCTGCGCATGACGGGGTGGCCGCTGAGCTGGAAGTGTTTGTAGGCATGGGTTCCCGGCGAGGAATCGCAGCAGGCCACGTTGCCGCACTCCAGGCACATCCGCAGGTGTACGGTCGTCGTTCCTTCGCGTATGCACGCGGCGCACAAGGGTCCTGGCGGGACCGCCGGATCCGGGGCGGACTCCAGGTGGGGGCACACTCCTAGGGGCCGGGCGATCCCCTCGCCTCCGCGGCCGCCGTCCGTGTCCGGTTCTTCCAGTGCGGCGTCCAGCATGGACTCTTCGACATCGAGGCGGTCCAGGACGTTGACCAGGACCTCGTGCGCGTATCCGCCGTCGCGCCGCAGCTCGAGCACCTTGGCGCGCTCGGCGTCCAGCATGGCCAGCCGGAGTTGGGCGTAGCGCTGGCTGGGGGTGGCGGCTTCCGCGGACGGCCGTCCCAGCCGCTCCCATGCGGCCAGCCCGCGCTCCTGGGTACGCCGCTTCAGCATCGCCACGACTTCCGGCGGGTCGGCGTCCGAGCGCAGTTCCCGGAGCCGCTGCACGCCCGCCGCCGTCGCCATCTGCATCAGCGACGCCTCGTTGAGCGCGTCCTCGCGCGGGTCCGGACCCTTGACATGCAGCCACCGGACGAGGGCCGGGAGCGTGAAGCCCTGCAGGGTCAGCGTGCCGGCCACCACCACGAGGGCCATTAGGATCAGGACGGACCGGTGTTCCAGACCTGCCGGCAGGACCAGGACGGCGGCCAGCGTCACCACGCCGCGCATGCCGGCCCAGGAGACGATCGCCGCATATTGCCAGGGCGGCGCGGGATCCTTGCGCCGGACCGCGGGGATGAGCCGTGGCAGGTAGGTTGCCGGGAAGACCCAGACCGGGCGCAGGATCAGCACAGCCAGCAGCACCACGGCACAGCCGAGCCAGATCCGTTCGGGCCCCAGCGAGTCATCCCGAACGCCCTCGATGATGGTCCGGACCTGCAGCCCGATCAGGAGGAAGACAGAATTTTCCAGCAGGAACTGGACAGTGTGCCAATTGCTGCGCTGGCTCAGCCGGGCGGCCCCGTTCGGCATGGACGGCGCCTTGGTCCCCATGATCAGCCCGGTGACGACGACGGCCAGCACGCCGGAGGCGTGGATCGCTTCCGCCGGGAGGTAGGCCACGAGCGGGGCGATCAGCGACGTGGAAGTGTTGATGGCCACGTTGCGGATCCGCTTGCGGAGTGCCGTGAGCACGAAGGCGGCGGCTACACCCACCACCAGGCCCCCGCCGGCCGCTAGGAGGAAACCGCCGGCGACCTCCGCCGCGGAAACGGTTCCGGCGATGGCAGCGATGGCGGCGCGCAGGCAGATAAGCGCCGTGGCGTCGTTGACCAGCGATTCGCCCTCCAAGATGGTGACAATCCTGCGGGGCATGCCCACCTTTCGCGCAATGGCGGTCGCGGCCACGGCGTCCGGCGGTGCGACGACGGCACCCAGGGCAATGGCAGCCGCCAGCGGGATCTCGGGAAACAGCCAGGCGACCACCAGCCCGATGCCGATGGTACCGAAGATGACGTAGCCCACCGACAGCAGGCCGATGGAGCGGCGGTTGGAACCGAAATCGAACAGCGAGGTCTGCAGCGCGGCTGCGTAGAGCAGCGGCGGCAACAGCCCGACCATAACCAGTTCGGGGTTCAGTTCGATGGTCGGGACAAACGGGAGGAAGGAACACACAACACCGGCCAGCACCAGTAAGAGCGGGGCGGAGACGTTGATCTTGTGCCCCAGCGCGCTGCAGGCGCAGACAATGGCGACGAGGGCCAGCAGCCCGAGAGCAACTTCCATTGGCCCATTCTCTCAGCTTCACGCCCGGTGCCGGCGGGTCCCCGCAGCGCATCATCAGCTTGCTTATGACTTGGCGGGTTCCTAGAGTTGAACTGCAAGCCAAGTGAGACTCTGCGCTGGCGCCGGGCACTGCCGATTGTTGCCCGGACCGCGCCCCGGAACGAGGAGGACACATGTCAGAGCACAATATTTCGGGCAAGAAGGTCGCGTTCCTGCTCACAGATGGTGTGGAGCAGGTGGAACTGACCAGCCCGTGGGATGCCGTGAAGGAAGCCGGCGGCGTGCCAACCCTGGTCTCGCCGAAGAGCGGAAAGCTGCAAGGCTACAACGGCACCGAAAAGGGCCAGACCTTCGCCGTCGACCTCGCCGTGGCGCGGGCCGACGCCGCCGATTTCCACGCCCTCGTCATCCCCGGCGGCGTAGTCAACGCCGATCACCTCCGCGTCGACAAGGACGCCCAGGCGTTCACCCGGTCCTTCTTCGAACAGCACAAGCCCGTCGCCTCCATCTGCCACGGCCCGTGGCTGCTCATCGACGCAGGCGTGGTCAGCGGCCGGAACGTGACCTCGTATCACACGCTCCAGACGGACCTCAAGAACGCCGGCGCGAACTGGACCGACGAGCAAGTCGTGGTGGACCAGGGCCTGGTGACCAGCCGCAGCCCGCGTGACCTCACGGCCTTCAACGCCAAGCTCCTTGAGGAAATCGCCGAAGGCGAACACGCCGGCCAGGCACCATAGCCACTATCCGCTCGTCACAGCGGCCGACGGCGGTGCGCAAACGCCGCCGCATCCTCTCGCCTTGTTCCCCTGCCGGGCACCTACCCATGCTGCCGGTTTTGCGGCAGGATATGCCCTGTAACGTGCACCGTCGTCGTTGCCGCACCGGCCGGCGCCCCCAAGCAGCAAGGAGTTTCGGACATGACTACGCTCAATCCCTACCTCGGCTTCCGCGACAGCGCGAAGGACGCCATGACCTTCTACCAGTCGGTATTCGGCGGGGAACTGACCATGAGTACGTTCGCCGAGTACCACGCCAGCGAGGACCCGGCAGAGCAGGAAAAGATCATGCATGCCCAGCTCCGGACGGACGGCGGCATGGTGCTCATGGGAGCCGACACGCCCAACAGCATGGACTACACCCCCGGCACCAACATTTCCGTGTCCCTTAGCGGCTCCGACGAAGCCGAGCTCCGTGGCTACTTCGACAAGCTGGCCGAGGGCGGCGCCATCGCGATGCCGCTCGAAAAGGCACCCTGGGGCGATATCTTCGGGATGTGCAAGGACAGGTTCGGCGTGGACTGGCTGGTGAACGTCGGTTCCGAGCCCGCCTAGGAAGGGCTGACACCGGCGCGCCCCTGGCTCGTTGGGACTATCCTGAATGCAGCCAGGACAGTGCGGGCACGAGTCCATTCCCTGGCCCAGAGAGGCATGCAATGACCGAGAAGCTGCACCTCAGCCCGGAAGATGAATTCCCGGAAGACCTCAGCAAGGTCGCGGACAAGGATCTTCAGGTCCTCGACAGCCAAGTCGAGCGCCAGCTGGACTACGAGTACGTGGTGGAGGGGGAGCCGAATCCGGAGACGGAATTCCGGCACTATGACCTCGACGAGGAGTTCGAGGAGCGGGACAAGCGGGACAAGCCGGACACCTGAGCCGCCGGCGGCGGGCCACGCCGGCCACGTCTTCGCCTCGCGCGAAACGGCCGGCGGGTCCGCTCCCGCCGTCGTGCTCATCAATGGAATCGGCGCGCCACACCGCTCCCTGCGCCGGCTGCACCAGCTCCTGGCCGGGAAACGGGCCTGACCGCACAGGCTGGTCCCGGTCCGGGCTAGACCTCGAAGTGGGTCCGGGTGGGACCCTGGCCTAGTGCCTCGACCACCCCGGCCGCGACGACGTGGAGCTTGATGTTCCGGGCGCTGGACGCCGACTTCAGGAGCTCGAACGCTTCATCCTGGCTGCAACGGTTCTGCGCCATGATGATGCCGACGGCAACGTCGATAGCGGTCCGCGTTTCCAGGCTGGCCTTGAGGTCGGCGGCCGTCTCGCTGCTGTGCGCGAACCGGACCGCGAGCCGCAGGGCCATGGATGTCTGGTGGACGAAGTCACGGGCCAGTTCCGTGGCACGGTCATCGAACCGGCCCGGACGGTGCGAATACAGGTTCAAGGCGGCCTGGGTTTCGCCTTCGAGCAGGAACGGCAGCGCCAGAATGGACCGGAAGCCATGTCCGCGCACCGTCGCGGCGTACTGCGGCCAGCGACCATCGAGATCAAGGTCCTCAACGTGGACGGTTTCCTGTTCCCGGGAGGCCGTCATGCAGGGGCCGTCCCCGAAGGTGTACTGGATTTCGTCCATGGCCTGCGCGGCGGGGCTGCTGCTGGCGACGGTGGCCGCCTTCCTTTGCCGCAGGAGCGTGATGCCGCACAGGATCTCGTCCCCGGGCTCGGACAGGCTGCGCGCGGACACCCGAGCGAGCTCGCAGAGGAAGTCCTCGACGTCGGAGCTGCGGAGCACCAGTTCCTGCAGCTGCTGGTTTATTGAATTTGCGGTTGACTCGCTGACCACTTGTCTGTTGTGCCGTTTCACTCAGGTCAAGACGACCCGGCGGCGCTCCCACCGCGGCAAATGGCGGATACGGCAGCGGCCGGATCGAAGAACAATCCAACGGCTCGCTGCAAAACCGTACCGAGAGAGTATATACATCCGAACCGCTGCCCGTCAGCCGCGGCAGGTCCGGCACGCAGGCCCAAAATCGGGCATAAAGGCCCTCACAGGGCTTCGGCCGCGGGCGGATAGTTGGAGGCAGCGGCCACCGGCTCCATTTCGGGTTTGGGGAACCCGCAGGAGCGCACCAGTTTCAGCAGCACACGACTGATGGCCGATGGCCCACGTTTCGACTTGAAAGCCATATCCCATGAGCATTTTTGAAGACAGGGTCGACGCCGGCAGGCAGCTCGGCCGTCGTCTGGCGGAACTGCGTGGCCAGGACATTGTGGTCCTGGGCCTGCCGCGCGGCGGCGTGCCTGTAGCCTTCGAAGTCGCCGCCGCCCTGGACGCTCCCCTGGACGTGATTGTGGTGCGGAAACTCGGGCTTCCCTACCAGCCCGAGCTCGCCATGGGGGCGATCGGTGAAGGCGGTGCCAAGGTCCTGGACGAGCAGGTCCTGGCCCATTCACGGGTCAGCAGTGACGAACTGCAGGCCGTTGAGGAGCACGAGCGCGCCGCCTTGGAAAACCGGCTCGTCCTGTTCCGGAAGGGCCGGACCCGGCACGACCTGACCGGACGCATCGCGGTGATCGTCGACGACGGGATCGCCACCGGCTCCACTGCCCGGGTGGCCTGCCGGGTCGCCCGGAAACAGGGCGCGGCACGCGTGATCCTGGCGGTTCCGGTTGCCCCCGCGGAGACCCTCGCCAACCTGACAGAACCGGACGAAGTGGTCTGCCTGGCGACGCCGCGCCAGTTCACCGCCGTCGGTTACCACTACCGGGACTTCTCCCCGACGGACGACGACGAGGTGCTGCGCCTGCTCGACCTTGCGGCCAAACGCGTCGAGACCTCGCCGCCGCCCTTCTGGGCCTCGGCGGCGGCCCGCGCCGACAGGGCCGCCGACGTCGACGAGGAAGTAGAGATCCCGTCCCGGGCGGTGCGGATCCAGGCACAGCTCCATCTTCCGGTCCCGGCCCGGGCCGTGGTGCTGTTCGCCCATGGCAGCGGCAGCAGCCGCCACAGCCCCCGGAACCGCTATGTGGCCGGTCTGCTGCAGCAGGCTGGACTCGGTACGCTGCTGCTGGACCTGCTGACCACCGCGGAGGAGCGCAGCCGCGCCAACGTCTTTGACATCGAACTCCTGGCCCGCAGGCTGTCCTCAGCAACGGACTGGCTTTCCACCCGGGCAGACACGGCCTCCTGCGCCGTGGGCTACTTCGGGGCGAGCACGGGCGCCGGGGCCGCGTTGTGGGCGGCGTCGGAGCCGTCGGCGCGAATCGCGGCTGTCGTCTCCCGCGGGGGCCGCCCCGATCTCGCCGGCCCGCGGCTGTCTGCCGTGACAGCGCCCACGCTCCTGATTGTGGGCAGCTTGGACCACGAGGTCCTGGAGCTCAACCGCCGGGCGAAGGCGATGATGCGCTGCCCCAGCCAGCTCGCTGTCGTGCAGGGCGCGACGCACTTGTTTGAAGAACCTGGCACGCTCGCGGCCGCGGCCATCCTTGCACGGGACTGGTTTGTCGACTACATGCTGCCGCCGGACGGTGCCAGCGCGCGGGCCACGGGCGTCTGAACCGTCAGGCGCCGTGCGCCTTGCGGCCTTCAGCTCTGTCACGGATGCCCAGGAGCATCCGCCGCTCCATCAGGAACTGCACCGGTTCCAGCAACGCGCGCAGGGCCAGCCCCTCGGCCAGGGGCGAATAGTCGTACCGGGTGCGGGACAGGAGCCTGGTGGCCTGGGGGCCCGCAGGCCGCAACACGAACGTCCAGCCGATGTCGAGCCGGCGCCCGGTAGGACGGACGCCGGCGGGCGACATCTTGCCCGTGCGCAAGTCGATGGATCCGCCCAGCGCCAGCACAGCCCCGGACTCGAGACGCCTGACCGGCAGGCCGCCGTCGGGGGACAACCGGACGATGTCGCCGACCTCCAGGCGCTGCAGTTCCGGGACAATCCTGTCTGCACTCCGGATGCCCAGACCCGTGGTTTTTTCGAGCCAGTCGTAGGAGTAAAAACCGCCACGCCCGGCGCCCAACTGGACAAGCCAGGGCCAGACGTCTGTGACCGGGGCCGCAATAGTGACCGCACGGGTGCTTTGCATGCGCGGGGCGGGCACGATCTCGTCCCCGGCGAGCGGCCCGGCGGCCTCCTGGGTGGTGGATCCCCAGAGCAGGAGCCGCGGCCGGACAGCCAAGACGTAAGCGGCGCCGGCCCCGGCCGCCGCGAGCGCCGCGAGCGGTCCGCGCATCCGGCCGGGAACGTGCGGGCCGCTCACGCGAGGGACCTCATCCGCTGGTCCGGTGGTCCGGACGGTCGTCCGCTCCCTGGCCGACCACCATCACCGGACAATGGGCATGGGCCGCACAGGCCCCGCTCACCGAGCCCATGACCTGATGGAGGAAGCCGCCCTTCCCGCGCCTGCCCACCACGAGCAACTGGGCGTTCTGGCTTTCCTCGATAAGGACCTTGGCCGGAGCCCCGAACTTGACCGAGCGGGTGAGGCCTTCCGGACGCGAGTCGCCGAAGGCACGCTCCAAGGCTTGGTCCACGAGATCTTTGGCGGTCTCCTCCAGCTGCTCAAGGGTGGGCGTCCTGTCCTCCGGCAGGTGGGATGCAAGGAAGAAATCGGACGTCCCCAGGCACGTAATGACCTCAATCGGGACGTTGAGACTCGTGGACATGCGCCCGGCGAGGCGGAGCGCCGTCGTCGAAAATTCGGAACCGTCCACGCCCACGACAATGCGCTGATCACCGTTCATGGTCCCCAGCCTTCCCTGTGCTCCCGGGCCTGCCTAGGGTCGAAAGTCACGCGGGGACGGAGCGGGGCTGGGCACCGCGCCCGGCTCACCTTAGGGTGGAACGGTGACTGTCGGCACCGGACCGGATGCCGGACCATGAGCCTGACCATGACGGTCAGCCGAGCCTGCCACCCGAGGAGTTCCTGATGAGAGTTGCTGTTACCGGAGGAAGCGGAAAGCTGGGCCGAAGCGTCGTTCGGCGGCTGAGCGATGACGGGCACGAGGTGACCAACCTGGACCGGACGGGCGCGCGCAGCCGCGGGTTCACGGAGGTGGACCTGCGCAACTACGGCCAGGTGGTGGATGTGTTCCTTGGCCTGGAGGACCGCCACGCCGGCTTCGACGCGGTGGTGCATCTGGCCGCGATTCCTGCACCGGGCCATGCCCCTGATGCCGCCACATTCGAGAACAACATGCAGTCCACCTACAACGTGTTCCAGGCCGCCCGCCGGGCCGGGATCAAGAAAATCGTCTACGCGTCCAGTGAGACCGTGCTGGGGCTGCCGTTCGACGTCGACCCTCCCTACATCCCGGTGGACGAGGACTACCCTGCCCGGCCGGAAAGCACGTACTCGCTGGTCAAACACCTTGAGGAGCAGATGGCCATCCAGCTGACCCGCTGGGACCCGGACCTGAGCATCACCGGCCTGCGGTTCTCCAACGTGATGGACCCGGAGGACTATGAGGAGTTCCCCTCCTTCGACCACGACGCGGGGCTGCGCAAGTGGAATCTCTGGGGCTACATTGACGGCCGGGACGGCGCGCAGGCCGTGGCCCGCGCCCTGGAGCACGGCAAACCCGGTTTCGAGGCGTTCATCATCGCCAACGAGGACACCGTGATGAGCCGCTCCAGCGCCAGCCTCGCGGCCGAGGTGTTCCCCGGCGTCAAGGTGGTCAAGGACCTGGGGGAGCACGAGACCATGCTTTCGATCGACAAGGCCAAGCGGCTGCTGGGCTACGCGCCCGAGCACACCTGGCGGACGTACCACTCGCTGCGCACCACCCCCACGGAAGACTGACCCCAAACTCGAGGAGTTCCATGCAATACCGCACCCTGGGCAACAGCGGCGCCGTCGTCTCCAACTACGCGCTGGGCACCATGACCTTTGGCGCCGAGGCCACCGAGGAGCAGTCCCGCACCATCCTGGACGACTACTTCGCGGCGGGCGGCAACTTCATCGACACGGCGGACGTCTACAGCTCCGGGGCGTCGGAGGAAATCATCGGCCGGTGGCTGGCGGACCGGCCGGATGTCCGGGACCGGGCGGTCGTGGCCACAAAGGGCCGCTTCCCGATGGGCCAGGCCCCCAACGACGTCGGGACTTCCCGCCGGCATCTGGTCCGGGCACTGGATGACTCGCTGCGCCGGCTGGGCGTGGAGCAGATCGATCTCTACCAGCTGCACGCATGGGATCCGGTGACGCCCCTCGAGGAGACCCTCCGGTTCCTGCACGACGCCGTCACCAGCGGCAAGATCGCCTACTACGGCTTTTCCAACTTCCTGGGCTGGCAGCTGACCAAGGCCGTGCATGTGGCGAAGGCCCACGGCTGGAGTGCCCCGGTGACGCTGCAGCCGCAGTACAGCTTGCTGGTCCGCGAGATCGAGTCGGAAGTTGTGCCGGCCTCGCTGGACGCAGGGATCGGGCTGCTGCCCTGGTCGCCGCTGGGTGGCGGGTGGCTCTCCGGCAAGTACAAGCGCGATCAGGCGCCCGCCGGGGCCACCCGTCTCGGCGAAAATCCGAAGCGTGGGATGGAGGCCTGGGAGGCCCGCAACGCCGATCAGCGCACCTGGGACGTGATTGCCGAGGTGGAGGAAACCGCCGGGCGCCATGGCGTGAGCGCGTCCCAAGTGGCGCTGGCCTGGCTGGCGGACCGGCCGGCGGTCACCTCGGTGATCCTGGGCGCCCGCACCACCGCGCAGTTGGCGGACAATCTCGCGGCGGCGGATCTCCGGCTCACCCCGGGCGAGACGGAGCGGCTGACCGAGGTCAGCCGGCCGCGCGTCGGCGTCTATCCGTACGGGCCCATGGCCCAGGAGCAGCGCAGCCGGAAGCTCGAGGACGGCCGCTAAAGAACGTTGTGGATGGGCTGGAAGTGACCCCGCTTTAGGTGGCTGGGGAGGCGGGGCCGCCGGCGTGATAGCTGGACCAGATGTCGCCCATTTCCTCGGTGGACTGCTCCACGATCCTGCTCATGGCGGCGTGCGCCGCGTCCGCCTCGCCGCGCTGAATGGCGCTGGCCACATCCACATGCAGCTGCAGGGCCTCGTGGTGTGGCAACTGCGGCATGAGGCCGTGCTCGGTGCGCCCAGTCAGCACCTCGGTGACCAGGTTGTGCAGCTGGGAAAACATGGCGTTGCCGGAGGCCCGGAGCACCGCCGCGTGGAAGTCGATGTCGAGCCGGAGGAACTCGTCCCGGTCCCCGCGCTGGCCGGACGCCCACAGCTTTGCGGCCAGGGACACGAGGTCGCTCCCGGCATCCCAGGATGCCCTCTCGGCAGCAAGGCGGGCAGCCTGCGGTTCGATTGCCCCGCGGAGCTCGTTCAGGGCCTGCAATTGCTCCAGCCGCCTTGAGGATGCGAGCCGCCAGCGGATCACTTGGGGATCGTACGCGTTCCACGATTCCTCCGGCTGCACCACCGTCCCCAGCCGCCGCCGCGACTCCAGCATTCCCTTGGAGGACAGCACGCGGGTGGCTTCCCGCACCACGGACCGGGAGACCTTGTGCTCGGCCTCAAGCTCGTCCAGACGCAGGATCGAGTGCGGCGCCAGCGTCCCTTCGGCGATGGCAAGCCCCAGGTTCTGGACCAGCACCGAATGCAGGTCTGCTGTTGGCTCCGCCTTTGGAGTTTTCATAAATAAATCATACGGGTGTGGCGCAAGGGGTTGTTTAAGTCTGCTTTATTTACCTAAGATCGCTTCCAGAGCAGATGTAAAGATGCATTTGCAGCCGGCTGGACAGAGACGCCCAGCCCTGAAAACCAAAGGAAGTCGTAATGAAGCGACGTTCGATTGCGAAGTACGCGGCTGTCGCCGCGGTCCTGTCCCTGGGGCTGACTGCCTGCGGCGGTGCCAGTGGCAGCACCGACGCCAAGACCGCCGGCACCGTGCGGGTCACCCTCGCGAACCACGTCTGGACCGAAGGCATCAAGGCGGCCATTCCGGAATTCGAGAAGTCCAGCGGACTCAAGGTCGAACTGACCCAACTGGGCGAAGACCAGCTCTCGGACCAGTACAACGTCAAGCTCAACGCCGGCAGCGACGAGATCGACGTGATGATGTACCGCCCGCTCCAGGAAGGCAAGGCGTTCGCGAAGAACGGCTACCTCGCGGACCTGACGTCCAAGGTCTCCTCGGACGCCACGTGGGACTGGAAGGACTACCAGGAGGGCCCGGTCAAGGCCACCACCGCTGACGGCAAGGTGGTCGGCGTCCCGATCATCACCGAGCGCGAAGTCCTCTACTACCGCAAGGACCTGCTGAAGGCCGCCGGCCTGGAGGTTCCCAAGACCATGGACGAGCTCGAAGCCGCGGCCAAGGCCATCAAGGCTTCCTCTCCGGACACGGCCGGCTTCGTGGCACGCACGGGCAAGTCCGCCGCCGTCACGCAGTTCTCCAGCTTCCTGTACAGCTTCGGCGGCGACTTCACCGACGCCGGCGGCAAATCCGCCGTCAACTCCGACGCCGCGAAGAAGGCCTATGCGTTCTACGGCGGCCTGATCAAGAACTACGGCCCCGCCAATGTCAGCACCGACATGAGCTGGCCCGAGGCGATGGCAATCTTCACCCAGGGCAAGGCTGCCTTCTACACGGAGGCCGACTCGCTCTACAAGAACGCCACCGACCCGGCCAAGTCCAAGGTCGCCGACACTGTCGGGTTCGCCGCGCTGCCCGCCGGCCCCGCAGGTTCGAAGCCGTACAACATCCCGTCCTGGGGCCTTGCCATCAACCAGGCATCAAGCAACCAGGACAACGCCTGGAAGTTCATCCAGTGGGCCACCAGCAAGGAACGCACCCTCGAAGCGCAGAAGGCCGGCGTCCCCGGACCGCGCGCCTCGGTCTGGGCTGACCAGGCCGGAACCTCCACCTACCCGAAGGACCTCGCCGAGGCCATCTCCGCCAGCGCCAAGAACGGCGTCGGGCACGACCGTCCCGAGGTTGTCACCGTAGGCAAGGCCCGCGAAATCGTGGGCGGCCCGATCGTCGCGACCATCACCGGCTCTGACGCTTCCGGCGCAGCCGACACGGCGCACGATGCCTTCCAGAAGTTCCTGGACAGCGAAAAGAAGTAGTGCGGCCGGCGCGCCACGCGCCTGACCCGCTACCCGCCTGACGCACCATCCAGCCCGGCGGGGCGGCAGTCCGCTGCCGTCCCGCCGCGGCCAGCTCTTCACTTCACCCCCAACTCCTTAGGTGAACCATGTCTGTATTGACCCCTCCCCGCAGCGCGCCATCCCGGAAGGCCGCCCGCACACCCAGTGCACGCGAGAACTTCTCGGGCTGGGCCAACCGGCACCGCAAGTGGCTCTTCGCCGCGCCCGCCATGATCTTCGTCGGCGTCCTGATCGTCTTCCCCCTGGCCTGGACCCTGTACCTGAGCCTGACCGATTCGCAGGGCTCGGTCCGGGCTGCCTCCGAGTTTGTCGGCCTCCAGAACTACCTCACGGTCCTGTCCGACGTCGAGCGCTTCTGGCCCGCCGTCGGCCGCACGCTGAGCTTCACCGGCGTTGCCCTCGTCTGCGAGGTGGTGCTCGGCATGTGCATCGCGCTGCTGCTGTGGCGCCCGTTCCGCGGCGAAAAGTGGGTCCGCGTGGCCATCCTGCTCCCGCTCGTCGCCACCCCCGTGGCGGTCGGCATGATGTGGCGGCTGATCTTCGATCCCAACATCGGCTTCGTCAACCAGCTGCTCGGCATGGTCGGCATCCCCGCCCAGCCCTGGCTCTCCGGCCAGGACACGGCGCTCGGCACCACCATCTTCATGGACGTGTGGCAGTGGACCCCCATGGTGGTCCTGATCCTGCTGGCAGGGCTGACCTCCCTCTCCGAGGAGCCTGACGAGGCGGCCCGGATGGACGGCGCCAACGCCTTCCAGCGCTTCTTCTTCATTACCCTGCCCCTCATGATGCCGACCGTGATCGTCGCCATCCTGCTCCGGGGCATCGACGCCCTGAAGACCTTCGACATCCTCTACGCCACCAAGGGCAAGGGCGGCGGGTCCTTCCACGAAGTGGAAACGCTCAACGTCTACGCCTACGGGCTGAGCTTCGACTACAACCAGTACGGTCTCTCCTCCGCGGTGCTGATCCTGTTCTTCATGATCATCATCGGCTCCATGTGGCTGCTGACCATGCGCAAGAAAGCGGTAAGCAAATGACCGTACTGAAAGAAAACACCGAACCCCAAACCGCCCCCGCCGTGCCGGCCACGACGGAGCCGCGCCGGCGGAAGCCCGTGGGCACCCGCGCGTACAAGGTGTTCCGCGTAGCCGCGCTGGTGGCCGTGGTGCTGTTCCTGGTGGCCCCGCTGTTCTGGATGCTTCTGGCCTCGTTCAAGACCAACGTGGACATCTACGACACCGGCAAGTCGTTCTTCTTCACCCCTACGGGCGAGAACTACGCCAACGTGCTGCAGCGGAACAACTACTTCGTCTTCATCTTCAACAGCTTCTGGGTGGCCTTCGTTTCCACGGCGCTGTCGCTGGTCCTGGGCGTGCCGGCCGCCTACGCCATGAGCCGCTTCACCATGCACCGCTCGGCGCTCGTGGTCCTGATGGCCCGCGTCATCCCCGGCGTCTCGCTGCTGGTGCCCTGGTACTACGTCTTCTCCAACCTGAAAATGGTGGGCGGGTTCGAGGTGCTGATCCTCAGCCACATGTTCGTCTCGCTGCCGCTGATCGTGTACATCATGATGAGCTACTTTGATTCCCTGCCGCTGGAACTGGAGGAATCGGCCCAGGTGGACGGCCTGACCCCGATCGGCGCCTTCCGCCGCATCACCTTGCCGCTCTCCGTCTCCGGCATCGCCACCGCCGGCATCCTGTCCTTCATCTTCTCGTGGAACAACTTCATGTTCGCCCTGGTGCTCTCCGGCTCCAAGACCAAGACCCTCCCGGTCGCGATCTTCGACTTCGTCTCCTACGCCAGCATCGACTGGGGCGGACTGATGGCGGCCGCCACCGTGGTCACCATCCCGATCATGATCATTGCGCTCTTCACGCAGAAGTACATCGTTTCCGGCCTCACCGCCGGCGCGACCAAGGGCTAGGCAGCACATGACACTCATCAGCAGGATTGAAACGTTCCTCGTCGCGCCGCGCTGGCTCTTCGTCCGGATCGAGACGGACAGCGGGATCGTCGGGTGGGGCGAGGCGAGCTGCGAAGGCCGCAGCGAAACCGTGCGCACCGCCGTCGACCAGCTCTCGGAGCTGCTCATCGGCAACGATGCCCTGCGGATCGAGGACCACTGGCAGGTGATGACCAAGGGGTCCTTCTACCGCGGCGGGCCCATCCTGGCCAGCGCCGTGTCCGGCCTGGACCAGGCCCTTTGGGACATCGCGGGCAAGCACTTCAACACGCCCGTGCACCAGCTCCTCGGCGGCCACGTCCGGGACCGGATCCGGATGTACGGCTGGGTGGGCGGGGACGAGCCCAACGAGGTGGCCGACCAGATCAGCGCGCAGCTGGCGGTCGGGCTCACGGCCGTCAAGATGAACGCCAGCGGCCGGATGAGCCCCATCGCCTCGGTGGCCGAGCTCGACGGCGTCGTCCGCCGGGTGGCCGCGGCCCGCGAGGTCCTCGGCGACCACCGCGACGTGGCCGTGGACTTCCACGGCCGCTTCAGCCTGGCCAACGCCCGCCGGGTGGCGCCGCTGCTGGAACCGTACCGGCCCTTCTTCCTCGAAGAACCGGTGGTCCCGGAAAACACGCACCTGCTGCGCGAGTTCACCTCTTCGACGACGACGCCGGTCTCCACCGGCGAGCGGCTCTACAGCCGGCAGGAATTCCTGCCCGCGCTGCAGGCCGGCATCGCCGTGGCCCAGCCGGATCTCTCCCATGCCGGCGGCATCACCGAGGTCCGAAAGATCGCCTCGCTCGCCGAAATCTACGAAGTCCAGCTTGCCCCGCACTGCCCGCTGGGCCCGCTGGCACTGGCCGCCTGCCTGCAGGTGGGTTTCGCGACACCCAACTTCCTGATCCAGGAGCAAAGCATCGGCATCCACTACAACCAGGGTGCCGAAGTCCTGGACTACGTGGTGGACAAGTCCCCGCTGAAGTTCGTGGACGGGCACATCGAGCGGCTCACCGGCCCCGGCCTGGGCATCGAAATCGACGAAGCCGTGGTCCGTGCCGCGGACAAGCGCGGGCATGCCTGGCGCGGTCCCGTCTGGCGGCACCCCGACGGTGCCTTCGCCGAGTGGTGAACGCCGGAACGGTAAACACCGGAACGGTGAACACCGGAACGGTAACACTGCCCTGAACGCCCCGACTAAGGAGAAGCCTGACATGGAGAACAACCTGACGCCCGAACTGCTGCTGGCCGGCATCCGGGAAACCCGGCTGGTGGCAATTGTGCGCGGCACGGACGGGGCAGCCGCCGCCCAGGCAGCTCTCGCGGCGATGGAGGAGGGCTTCCGATACGTCGAAATTGCGCTCACCACACCGGGGGCGCTCGAGGCGATCCGCGAGGTCCGCGCGGCCGCCCCGGCGGACTGCTTCGTCGGCGCCGGAACAGTGCTGACGGCCCAGGACGTTGACCGGGTCGCCGAGGCGGGTGGCCAGTTCATGGTGACGCCGTCGCTGGCAGAGTCGATCGCCGAATCGGCCCGGCTGGGACTGCCGGTGCTGGCCGGTGCGCTGACTCCCAGTGAGGCCTACGAAGCCATGAACCGGGGCGCCACCGCGGTCAAGCTGTTCCCCGCCTCGATCGGCGGACCGGGCTACCTCAAGGCGCTCCGCGATCCCTTCCCCGGAATCCCGTTCATCGCCGTCGGCGGCGTCGGGCTGGGCGAGGCCGCGGGCTACTGGGAAGCCGGCGCCATCGCCGTGGGACTCGGCGGACCGCTGTTCGGCGACGCCGGCTCCGGCGGCGACCTCGCCCCGATGCGGGAACGGGCCCGCGGTTTCGTGGCCCTGGCCGCCGAATTCGGCCGCCCGCGCGCGGAGAGCCTGCGGTGATGGCCGCCGCCCACAACGCTCCCTCCCCGCAGGCCGTTGACCTTCTGACCTTTGGCGAGTCCATGGTCTCGCTGCGGTCCACCGGCCCGCTGTCCGCCGGCGGCAGCCTGGGCATGCACGTGGCCGGGGCCGAATCGAACGTGGCCGTCGGGGTCGCCCGGCTCGGGCACAGCGTCACCTGGGCCGGGGTGGTCGGCGCCGACCCGCATGGCGAGTACATCCTGCGGCAGCTGCGCGCCGAGGGGATCGGGCTGCGGCACCGGATTGACGCCGCGCGGAACACCGGCGTGATGTTCCTCGAACAACGCACAGCCGATGTCACCCGGGCCTTCTACTACCGCGCCGGTTCCGCCGGGTCCACCCTCGGACGGGACGACCTGGACCGTGCCTTGACGGACGGTGCCCGGATCCTGCATCTGACCGGCATCACTGCCGCCCTCAGTCCCGACGCCCGGAAGGCCGTGGAATACGCGGCCGAGCGCGCTGCCGCCGACGGCATGGAGGTCTCCCTCGATGTCAATTACCGCAGCAAGCTCTGGACCCGGGAGGAGGCCTGCGCTGTGCTCACGCCGCTCGCCGGGTATGCCAGCATCGTGATCGCCTCCGACGACGAACTCGGGCTGGTCGCTGCTGCTCCCGGGGCAGGCCAAGCTGGAACATGGGACGCCGACGCCGACGCCGACGCCGACGCCGACGCCGACGCCGACGCCGACGCGGACGCCGTCGAAACGGCGATGGCCACCCAACTGCTGGACCGCGGGGTCCGGGAAGTAGTGGTCAAACGCGGCGCCGCCGGCGCCGGCGTCCACACCGCCGACGGGCGCTGGGAGGCACCCGCCGTCCCCGTGACCAGCATCGATACCGTGGGGGCCGGGGACGCCTTTACCGCCGGCTACCTTTCGGCGCTGCTCGACGGCACCGACGTCGCCGGCCGCCTGGAGCGCGGCGTCCTGGCGGGAGCCTTTGCCGTCAGCACCGCCGGGGACTGGGAAGGCCTGCCGGGCCGCGCGGAACTTGCACTGCTCGGGAGCACACCGGGCGGAACCACGCAGCGCTGAGCCCACCCCGGGCGCCCATCCGGGCCGCCTGCCATTCACCGGCTAAGACACCCCCGTTAGACCAGAAAAGGACCTGTTGTGAAAATCATTGCCGCTGAAGTCTTCGTGACCAGCCCCTCCCGGAATTTCGTGACCCTGCGGATCACCACCGAGGACGGGGTGACCGGGA
>NZ_CAKKMF010000054.1 GCF_918697925.1 Arthrobacter sp. Bi26 | reverse complement strand
GGTAGTGAAGTGCTTCCGGTTCGAAACACGAACAGGCATAACGAAGTCCATGATGGACCTTCCCCCGCTCTGAGCACCGGCTCCAGCAACAGAAAACCTGTCACACAACAGCCTGACACACAGGGAGAGGACCGCGGTTTCGCACGTTTCCGGCGATCTCGGGGTTCAGGGGCCCGCGAGGTTCTGGTGGCCTGCGGCGGTCAGCGGCCGGCGAGCAGCCCGTGCACGACGTCGGCGACGGGTCCGGCCTGCGCTTGGCGCCAACCCGTGCCCGCCCACAGGTTCAGGCGCTCCGCGTCGCCGGCTGCGGCCGCCGCGGCCCGGAGGGGAGCCGTCAGGTGGTGGACCGCCGGGTAGGCCTCAGGTGCCTCGGGGTGGTCGCGGACAAATTCGTTCTCCAAGGCCCGGGCCTGCCGGCCGGTGAAGGCGCGCGTCAGCCGGGTACGCGTGAAATGCGGATCCGCCAGGGCATCCTTGTGCAGCTGCCTGGCGCCGCTTTGGTCCGTACGGAGAAACGCGGTGCCCAGCTGGGCAGCAACAGCCCCGGCGCGCAGCACGGCGTCGAGCCCGGCCGCATCCATGATGCCCCCCGCGGCCACCAGCGGGAGGCCGACGAAGGACCGCACCTCCGCGAGCAGCTCCGCCGTCGTGCCGCCCGGCTCTGCCCCGCCCGGCACTGCCCCCGGTGCCGGAAGGAACGCCGCGCTGTGTCCGCCGGCGCTCGTGTGCTGCACCACCAGGGCATCCACGCCCTGCTCTGCCGCCTGAACGGCCTCGGCCGCGGTGGTGACAGTGGCAAGCACCGCCGATCCCGCCCGCTGCAGAGCGCGGACGACGTCGAGGCCGGGTAGCCCGAAGGCGAAACTGACCAGCTCCACGGGGTCCGCCAGCAGGGCATCGATCTTTGCCTGCCACTCGTCGTCGTCATCCAGCCGCAACTGCGGGAGCTCCACGCCGTATCGCCGGGCATCGGCCCGCAACTGCAGCCGGTAGTCCTCGAGCTCCGCCAACACCGCCGCGGACGGCGGCAGTTGGGCCGGATCCGGGACGAACACATTCATGCCGAAGCGGGCGCCGGACTCCCGGATGGTGCGGACTTCCGCCTGCATGGCCGCCACGCTCTTGTACCCGGCGGCCAGGAAGCCAAGCCCGCCGGCGCGGTGCACGGCCTCGACGAAGGCCGGCGTTGAGGTTCCTCCGGCCATGGGCGCCGCGATGACGGGTGTGCCGAAAAGATCCTGGGGCATTGCGGGCTCCTTGCAGGGGTTCAGTAACCTGTTCCAGTGACTAACACTGACTTCCCGCCGGCGGCGGACTCCGTTCCATCTTCCACCACGCCATCCACCCCGGCGGCGACGACGGGCGCTGTGATCGGCCTGGACATCGGCGGCACCAAAACCAGGGGCGTCCGGTTCGAAGGAGGCACGCCCGTGGCCGACGAATCGGTGGGCAGCTCCAACGTCCAGAACGTCAGCCCTGAGGAAGCCGCCCGCAACCTGGCGGAACTCTTCGGCAGGATCGGCGGGGGAGAAGTGGCCCAGGTCTACGCGGGGGCCGGCGGCATCGACACCGACGACGACGCCGCGGCGCTCGCGGCACTGATCGCCCCCCACGTACCCGGCGCACGGATCACAGTGGTCCATGACTCCCGGCTGCTGCTCGCCGCAGGCGGCGCCAGCACCGGCGTCGCCGTGATCGCCGGCACTGGCTCGGCCGCGTGGGGCAGGAACGGCCGTGGTGAGGAAGCCCGGGCCGGGGGCTGGGGCTACTTGCTCGGCGACGAGGGCAGCGGCTACTGGCTGGGCCGGGAGGCCGTCCGCCACAGCCTGCGGCGGATGAACCAGGGGCTGGAACCGGACGAACTCACCCGGGCCCTGCTGGCCTCCTGCGGGGCGGATGACCCGAACAAGCTGATCGCCATGTTCCACTCGCCCGCGACCGGACGCCGCTTCTGGGCCCAGCAGGCCCGGCTCGTGGTGGAAGCCGCAGACGCCGGCCACGCGCCGAGCCAGGCCCTCATTGATCAGGCCGGGCGCGACCTCGCCGACCTGGCCGCGCAGTCCGTCAGGCAGCTCGGCATCGAGGGTCCCGTCATCCTGGGCAGCGGTCTGGGCATGAACGTGCCGCGGTTGCAGGAGTCCTTCCGCGCGGCACTGGCCGTCGCGGGGATCACCGATGTCCGGGTCCTGGCGCAGGAGCCCGTCTTCGGGGTGCTCCAGCTGGTGGCGGAACAGGACTAGCGGGGGGCAATCCTCCGGCCACTACGCTGGAGGCATGAGCATGCAATTCGACACCCGGCCCGCCGCCTACGCCGTCATCATCCGCGACGCCGAGATCCTCCTGGCGTACTGGAAGCAGGACGGCCGCGAGGGATGGACGCTGCCCGGCGGCGGCCTGGACCTCGCCGAACACCCTGTTGACGGTTGCCGCCGCGAAATCCACGAGGAAACCGGCTACGACGCCGAGGTTGGCGCCATGCTGGGGATCGACGTCGGGCACTGGCCGTCCGAAGTCCGGCTCGACGGCGGCGAGCGGGACTTCCAGTCGCTCCGGCTGGTCTACGAGGCGGCGATCACGGGCGGGGACCTGCGCCACGAAGTGAACGGGAGCACCACCCACGCGGCCTGGATTCCGCTGCATGCGGTGGCGGAGCTGAACCGGGTCTCGCTGGTGGACGCCGGACTGCGCCTGTACCGCGAGAGGCCGCTGAACGGAAAACTTTCCGGCTAAATCGCTAGCCAGGCGCAGGCGCCATGGCTATTCTGTAGAAACCGCAGCGCAAGTAGACGACACAGCGCAGTAGACGGGATCAGCCAGGAGCCGGCCGCAGCAAGCCGGCCGACGATGGGGAGGTGGAAGCAATGAATGCGATATTTCTGAGCGCGCAGCGCACCGATACAAGCCAAATCATTACTCCTGCCCCGTCCCACGGCGCAGCCTAGCCATCCAGCGCTAGTCTCCACGCGCGCGGCGTCCCTTGCCGCCGCAGCGCACCTGCACCGCACCACGGGCCCCATCAAAGGGTTTTCGTTGACCACTCATGCTGCATCGCCCGGCGCCCGTGGCGCCCTCTTCACCGATTCATCTGTTGCCAGTTCATCCGTCCCTACTGCAGCCATCCCCAATTCAGCCACCACTAATTCAGCCACCACTAATTCAGCCCTGCACTCCAATGCGGCTGGCCCCGAGGGGCCGGTCCACTACGGTTACACGGCGGGCATCGCGGAGCGTTTCGCGGCACATCCCGTGCCAGGAGGCCACCGCCGGGGCCGAGTTATCCGGGTGGACCGCAACCTCGTCCTGGTGGCCGACGGCGACGGGGCCGCCCACCTGCCCTACCCCCGCGGCGGGGAGCTTCCCGTCACCGGGGACTGGGTCTGGCTGGGCTCGAACGCGGCGGGGGAGCCCGCCATCGCGGGCATACTGCCGCGCCACTCGGAGCTGAGCCGCAAGCGTGCCTTCGAAGCCTCCTCTGAAGCACAGGTCCTTGGCGCCAACATGGACGTCGTGGGAATCGTCGTTCCGGTGGACCGCCCGCTCACGCACAACCGGCTCGAACGGACGCTGGTCGCGGCTTGGGACTCCGGCGCCACTCCGCTCGTGATCATCACGAAGGCGGACATCGCGGATCTCGCGGACGACGTCGTGGGGACGGTCGTGCGCCAATCGGCCGGCGTCGACGTCGTCACCACCTCTGCCGAGAACGGCGACGGCCTCGACGAACTGCTGGGCCATCTGCCACCCGGCGGCACGCTGGTGCTGCTGGGGCCCTCGGGCGCCGGCAAATCCACGCTCATCAATGCCCTCGCCGGCGTCGCGGCCCAGGAGATCGGGACCGTTCGCGCCGGTGACGGGAAGGGCAGGCACACCACCACGTCCCGCGCGCTCGTTCCCCTGCCCGGCGGCGCCGTCCTGATGGACACGCCCGGGGTGCGCGGCTTCGGGATCTTCGACGCCGACGAAGGAATGGAGGAGATGTTCGGCGACCTAGAAGAGCTCTTCGAGCACTGCCGCTTCTCGGACTGCGCGCATGGCCGGGAGCCCGGCTGCGCCGTGCAGGCCGCGCTCGCCGACGGCGGACTCGACGACCGCCGCTGGGCCAGTTACCTGAAGCTGCAGCGCGAACTCGCCGCCCTGGCCCGCCGCCACGACGCGGCCGCGCGGCGGGCCTACCAGCGCGAATGGCACCAGAAGATCGCGGTGGCGGGCAAGAGCCAGCGGTCGGCCGAACGCGACAACCATGAGAACGCGCGCGACCGGGGCGGCAAAGCCGGCGGCGCCAAGGGCGGCCGGCGGCGGCCCCGCTGAGGCGCACCGCGCGGTGACTCAACGGTCCCGGTGGCGCGCCGGGAGCTCTTCCGGCGCGCCACCCATCCAAAATCGTTGTGCTTCCGAAGCCTTACGGGAGCCGCGCGCCGCTGACATAGGCCGGGGCGCTGGTTAGTCTATGAGCTAACTGCTTTATGGCCAGTACACTGATGAGCAGTTGGCTGGTCCCTGTCGATGTTGCCGCCAACAGTTAGGTAAGCCCGGAAATGGCCGAAGCCATGATCGAGTTCCAGAACGTCACGAAGCAGTACCAGGGTGGCCAGCCCGCCGTTGACGGACTGACCATGTCCATCGACAAAGGCGCCATCACGGTCTTCGTCGGACCTTCCGGCTGCGGAAAGACCACCTCCCTGCGGATGATCAACCGCATGGTGGAACCCACGTCCGGCATCATCACCGTCGGCGGGGCCGACGTCACGTCAGTGCCCGCCGCGCAGCTGCGCCGGTCCATGGGCTACGTCATGCAGTCCTCCGGTTTGATGCCGCACCGCTCCGTGCTGGACAACATCGCCACCGTTCCCCGGCTTAATGGGGTGTCCAAAGGGGACGCCCGCAAGCGCGCGCAGGAACTGCTCGACGTCGTCGGGCTGGCCTCCTCCCTCGGCAAGCGTTACCCCTCCCAGCTTTCGGGCGGCCAGCAGCAGCGCGTCGGCGTGGCCCGGGCGCTCGCGGCCGATCCGCCCGTGCTGCTCATGGACGAGCCCTTCAGTGCCGTGGACCCCGTGGTCCGCGATGAACTCCAGAGGGAGTTGCTGCGGCTCCAGCGAGACCTGGCCAAGACGATCGTCTTCGTCACCCATGACATCGATGAGGCCACTGTCCTGGGCGACAAAGTGGCCGTGTTCGGCATCGGCGGCAAACTGGCGCAGTACGCCGCCCCTGCCGAGATCCTGCGGGCCCCGGCCAACGAGTTCGTGGCGTCCTTCGTGGGCCGCGACCGCGGGTTCCGGCACCTTGCGTTCAGCCCCTCCGACGGCGTCACCATCCACCCCGTCCCCACCATCACGCTCGAACAGCTCCAGGCGGAGGGCAGCTCCGACGACTGGCAGCTGGTGGTCGACGGCGCGCTGCGTCCGCTGGGCTGGGCCGGGCCCGGCAGCGCCAGCGGAGCCGGCGCGGAAATGGTTCCCGGAGGCTCCCTCTTCCGCAAGGGGGACACCCTCCGCCGGGCACTGGACGCGGCCCTGTCCTCGCCGTCAGGGCTTGGCGTCACCGTGGACGACGACGGCCGGGCAGCGGGGGTCATTGTCGCCGCCGAGGTTCTCGAAGTGATCGAATCGGACCGCAACGTCCGTCACGGGGTCCTCTAATGGAGTGGTTCCTGGCCAACAAGGAGCAGGTCTTCACGCTCGCCGGCCAGCATCTTGTCCTCGCCGTCCTGCCGATGATCTTAGGCCTGCTGATCGCCATCCCGCTGGCCCAAGTTGCCCGGCAGAGCCGTGCCCGGCGCTCCGTGGTGCTCACCGGGTCCTCGCTGCTGTACACGATCCCCTCGCTGGCGCTCTTCATCATTCTGCCGACCGTCCTCGGTACCCGGATCCTGGATCCCGTCAACGTGGTGGTCGCCCTGACCATTTACGCGGTGGCACTGCTGGTCCGCGCCGCCCTGGATGCCTTCGATTCGGTGGACGAGGACCTCCGCCAGGCCGCCGTCGCCATGGGCTTCAAACCATTTGCCAGGTTCCTCCAGATTGACCTGCCGCTTTCCCTGCCGGTGATGTTCGCCGGGCTGCGCGTGGTCTCCGTCAGCAACATCTCGCTGGTCAGCGTCGCGGCCCTGCTCGGGATCGGCAACCTCGGGATGCTGTTCACCTCGGGACTGCAGCGGGACTTCGTCACCGAGGTCGTGGTGGGCATCATCGCGATCCTGATCCTCGCGCTCTTCATGGACGCCGTCCTGGTGCTGATGGAACGGCTGCTGACCCCTTGGACCCGCGCCTCGGCGGCCACGGGCGGCAGCACCGATTCAGGCGCCGGCCCGGACAAGACCGGCCCCGCTGCCGCGGCGATGCGGCTTTCGCGTCCCAAGACCGGAGGGGGAAACGCATGAGCAACGTCGTCACGGACACCGCCGACTGGCTCACCGATCCGGCGAACTGGAGCGGCAGCAGCGGAATCCCGGTGCGGCTTCTCGAGCACCTGGCCTACACCGGGCTCGTCATGCTGATCGCCATGGCCATCGCCATTCCGGTGGGACTGTATGTGGGCCACACCGGCCGCGGGCGGGTTGCCGTCGTGGCACTCGCCGGCGCCCTGCGGGCCCTGCCCACCCTCGGCCTGCTGACCCTGTTCGTCCTGATCGCCGGCATCGGGCTGATGCCGCCGATCTGGGCGCTCGTGATCCTGACCGTCCCGCCCCTGCTGGCCGGCACCTACGCCGGGATCTCCAGCGTTGACCGCAACGTGGTGGACGCCGCCCGCGCCATGGGCATGACCGAGTGGCAGGTCCTGTTCCGGGCGGAATTCCCCAACGGACTGCACGTCATGTACGGCGGGTTCCGGACCGGGGTGCTGCAGGTGATCGCCACCGTCTCGGTGGTCGCGTACATCAACCTGGGCGGTCTGGGCCGCTACCTGTTCGACGGGCTGGTGCTTTCCGATTTCCCGCAGATGCTGGGCGGTTCGCTGCTGATCGCGGGCCTCGCGATCAGCGTCGACCTTGTCCTGGCCCTTATTCAGAGGCTGTTCCTGTCACGGGGTGCCTCGTTCCAGCCGAACCGCAGCCAGAAGGCTGCGGTTGATCTCACAGACTCCGTATACACGGAGACTGCTGTTCAAGGAGGTACGTCATGAACGAATCCCGCCAACGAGCGCTCGGCAGGCGCGCATTCGGCGGCCTGGCCGCCGGCGTGGGCCTGGCCCTGGCACTGTCCGCCTGTGGAGGCTCATCCAACCCGCTGAGCTCGGCACCGGCCAGCAGCGGCGGCGCCTCCGGTTCCGGCGGCGCCCTGGTGATCGGCTCCGCTGATTTCCCCGAGAGCCAGATCCTGGCCGAGGTCTATGCCGGCGCCCTGAACGCCGCGGGCGTTACGGCCAGCACCAAGCCGAACATCGGCTCGCGCGAGGTCTACTTCAAAGCCGTCCAGGACGGCTCGGTGGACGTCGTTCCCGACTACAGCGGCAACCTGCTGCTGTACGTAAACAAGGACGCCACCGAGGTCTCGGCCGATGACATCGCGAAGGCGCTCCCGACCAAGCTCCCGCAGGGCCTGGCCGTGCTGGATGCCTCCAAGGCCGAGAACAAGGACGCCATGGTGGTCACCAAGGCCACTGCCGAGAAGCACCAGCTGAAGTCCATCGAAGACATGGCGAAGGTCTGCAGCGAGCTTGTAATCGGCGCCCCGGCGACCTTCGCCGAACGCGCGTACGGCCTGCCCGGCCTGGCGAAGAACTACAACTGCGTGCCCAAAAAGCTGGAGCCGTTCAGCGACGGCGGCGGCGCCGTCACGCTCAAGGCACTGCTCTCGGACCAGGTCCAGGTCGCGGACATCTACACCACCACCCCGTCCATCCCGGACAACGACCTCGTGGTGCTGGAGGATCCGAAGAACAACTTCATCGCCCAGCAGGTGCTGCCGCTGTACAACTCGGCCAAGATGACGGACAAGGCGAAGGAAGCCCTCAACTCCGTGTCCAAGGTCCTCACCACCGAAGACCTCATCAACCTCAACCGTGCCGTCAGCGGCAGCCAGAAGCAGAACCCGAAGGACGCCGCGGACGCGTGGCTGAAGGAAAAGGGCATCGTCAAGCAGTAACCGGCAGGGCGGGGGAGCGCGGCGGCTACATGCCGCGGCGAACCCCGCCGGCCAGTGACCACGGCTGACCTGCCGTCGACGCCGGTGCCCGGGCTTGCAGCCCGGGCACCGGCGTCGTTGTTGTTACTGCCGCGTCCGCGTGTGAGTCATGTCTCAGCGGAAGTACATCCTCCATATGGCATATTTGATGAATGGCAGAATTCAAGCAGTCCACCAAGCTTCATAATGTCCTTTACGACATCCGTGGACCGATTCTTCAGGCCGCCCAGCAGATGGAGGCGGAGGGTCATCGCATCCTCAAACTGAACATCGGAAACCCGGCCCCGTTCGGGTTTGAAGCGCCGGACGCGATCCTGGTGGACATGATCCGCCACCTGCCGCATGCCCAGGGCTACAGCGACTCGCGCGGCATTTTCTCGGCCCGCACCGCCGTCTCGCAGTACTACCAGACCCGCGGGATCCAGAACATCCACGTGGATGACATCTATCTCGGCAACGGCGTCAGCGAGCTGATCACGATGTCGCTCATGGCCCTGCTCGACGACGGCGACGAGGTCCTCATCCCCACCCCGGACTACCCCCTGTGGACCGCCTCGGTTGCCCTGGCCGGCGGGAAGCCCGTGCACTACCTCTGCGATGAGGAAACCGGCTGGCAGCCCGACCTCGAGGACATGGAAGCGAAGATCACTCCGCGCACCAAGGGGATCGTGGTCATCAACCCGAACAACCCCACGGGTGCGGTGTACCCCAAAGCGACGCTGAAAAAGATCGTCGCCCTCGCCGAGAAGCACGGCCTCGTGCTCTTCGCCGACGAAATCTACGAGAAGATCCTCTACGAAGATGCGGTGCACGTAAACCTCGCCTCGCTCACCGGCGACGACGTCCTGTGCCTGACCTTCAGCGGGCTCTCCAAGGCCTACCGGGTCTGCGGTTTTCGGGCCGGCTGGATGGCCATCTCCGGGCCGAAAAAAGACGCCGCGGACTACCTCGAGGGCATCAACCTGCTCGCCAACATGCGCCTCTGCGCCAATGTTCCTGCCCAGCACGCCATCCAGACTGCCCTCGGCGGCTACCAGAGCATCAACGACCTGATCCTGCCCGGGGGACGTCTCCTGGAGCAGCGGAACAAGGCCTACGACATGCTCAACGCCATCCCGGGCGTCAGCACGCAGCAGGCCCGCGGGGCGATGTATCTGTTCCCGAAGCTGGACCCCGAGGTTTATCACATCCGCGACGACGAGAAATTCGTCCTGGACCTGCTCCGCGAGCAGAAGATCCTCCTGTCCCACGGCAGGGCGTTCAACTGGGTCCGGCCGGACCACTTCCGGATGGTGACGCTGCCAAACGTCAAGGACCTCGAGGAAGCGATCAACCGCATGGCGGACTTCCTGAGCCGGTACAAGGGGAACTAGGCTTCGGTCAGCAGCGCAACGGGGCTCCTGCTCCGCCTACTGCGGCTGCGTCAACCGGAAAGAGGCATTGATGGCAGACTCTGCGACGTTCGATGACCAACCCTCGAAACTCCTCAAGGTAGGGAAGGGCTTCAGCCTGGAATCGCTGGACCCGGGCTCGACGCCGGGCTACGACGGCGGCAAGGCCGACGGCGAGCAGCTGCTCGGCGAACTCGACGGCAAGCTCACGCAGCTGCAGGAGCAGCTGTTCGCCGAGTCCAGGACCGGCGGCAAGAAACGCGTGCTGCTGGTCCTGCAGGCCATGGACACTGCGGGCAAGGGCGGCATCGTCAACCACGTGATGGGCCAGATGAATCCGCAGGGCGTGCAGCTGAAGTCGTTCAAGGCGCCCACGCCCGAGGAACAGTCCTACGACTTCCTATGGCGGATCGAAAAGGAAGTGCCAGCGGCCGGCATGGTTGGGGTCTTCGACCGTTCCCACTATGAGGACGTCCTGATCCACCGGGTGCACCACTGGGCGGACGCCGAGGAACTGGAGCGCCGCTACCGGGCCATCAATGAATTCGAGGCCCGGCAGGCGGCCGCCGGAACGAAGATCGTCAAGGTCATGCTGCACATCAGCCGCGATGAGCAAAAGAACCGGCTGCTGGCCCGTCTGGAGGACCCCGCCAAACAATGGAAGTACAGCAGTGGGGACCTTAAGGAACGGGCCTTCTGGGCCGACTATATGGACGCTTACCAGACGGCCCTGGACAAGACCAGCACGGAGCTGGCGCCGTGGCATGTCGTGCCGGCCAACAAGAAGTGGTACGCCCGCATCGTGGTGCAGCAGCTCCTACTGGAGGCCCTCGAAGGCCTGAATCTCAAATGGCCGGTTCCGGACTTGGACATGGACATGGAACGCGAACTGGTGCAGCGGTCCTGACCGGCGGTCTTTGAAAAGCAGGTGTTTAGTTCTTGTCCGCAGCCTGGTCCCGGGCGGCGGCGAGCCGCTTGCGGGCGCCTTCCAGCCACTGTTCGCAGCGCTTGGCCAGTGCCTCGCCGCGCTCCCACAGCGCGAGTGATTCTTCCAGGCTGGCGCCGCCGGCCTCCAGCTTGCCCACCACCGCGACCAGCTGCTCGCGGGCGTCCTCGTAGCTGAGGGCCTCGATGTCGGCGTTCGGGCTGGATTCTGCTGCCATGTGGATGCTCCTTGGTTGATGCGGTTACTGCGTCCGCGGTGTCTGTTGCGTGCCGTCTGGTGATGTTCAGTGGTGCTGTGGTGTTGCCGACGGATTGCCGTGTTGCCGTGCGGCTGGTGGTTCCTGGGATGACGCCGGATCAAGCGTTGCGGGCCCGGGTTTGGTCCGGGCAGTTATTCCTCGGCCGGCTCCTGGCCGCCGGTGGACTGGGCGGTGAACCGGCCGCCGGCCACCCGTACCGTAAGGTCCGTGCCGGCGGGCGCCTGCGTGGGGTGCCGAACCACGTCCCGGTGCGTCGCGGCGGACGCTCCGGAGCCGGCGAGCTGGACCACCGCGTAGCCGCGGTCCAGCGTCTTTTGCGGTGAGAGCGCGCGCACCTGCGCCTTGAGGTGGACCAGCTGGTCCGCTGCCCGGACGACGGCGGCGCTGATGGCCGAGTGCGAGCGGACTTTGAGCCGTTCGACGTCGTCGTGGCGCTGGGTGATCATGACGTCGGGGGAGAGCAGCACGGGGCGGGAGCGCAGGGCCGCCAGCCGGTCGCCCTCGCGTTCTACGAGTCGGGTGACCCCCCGGCGGAGCTGGTCCCGTGCCTGCCGGACCCGGACGAGCTCTTCCGCGACATCCGGAACGATCCTCTTCGCCGCGTCTGTGGGCGTTGAAGCCCTGAGGTCTGCGACGTCGTCGAGGATGGGCCGGTCCGCTTCGTGCCCGATCGCGCTCACCACGGGGGTGGACGCGTCCGCGACAGCCCGGATGAGCTCCTCGCTGCTGAACGGCAACAGGTCCTCGAGGGCGCCTCCGCCGCGGGCGATGACGATGACGTCGACCCCGGGGTGGGCGTCGAGCTCCCGCAATGCCGCGATCATCTGGGCCACGGCGGTGTTGCCCTGGACCGCTACTTCGCGGATCTCGAATTCGACGGCCGGCCAGCGCAGGGCAGCGTTGCGCAGCACATCCTTCTTGGCGTCAGAGTCGCGGCCGGTGATCAGGCCGATCCGGTGCGGGAGCAGGGGGAGGCGTTTTTTGCGGGAATCGGCAAAGAGCCCTTCGGCGGCGAGGGCGTGGCGCAGCCGCTCAATCCTGGCGAGGAGGTCGCCGAGCCCCACGGGCCGGATGTCCTTCACGGACATGTTCAGCCGGCCCGTCTTGAGCCAAAATTCGGCCTTGATCAGGGCAACAACCCGGGAGCCGCGTTCCAGCGGAGCGTCCTGGCGGTCCAGCACGGTGGTCCAGACCGACGCCGGCAGCGAGATTTCGGCGTCGATGTCCCGGAGCGTCAAGTAGGCGTTGCTGCCACGCCGGTTGAGCTCGATCACCTGCCCCTCAACCCATGCCGAGGGCGCGCGGTCGATGTGCATCTTGAGCTTCTGGGACAGCAACTGCAGAGGCCAGGGGTTGTCCGGGCTGGTTTGAGCCGCGGTGGCCGGTAGCGTGGTGGCCGCCGCCGCGTCCTCAGGCATGCGTGGGCTCCATGGCCGAGAGTGCCCTGTGGAGTGCCTTGTGCATATGCGTGCGTGTCCTTTTGCCCGAGGGGACTGCCGGTGGCCCGCTCCCCGGCGGGTGGGCCGGCCGGCAGCCGGAAGTTGTCTCTGTCAACTCTATCCATAGCTCTACCACCGGGGCCCGACTTTATGGCCGCGCCCGGCCCCGCCCTAGGATGGGAGGGACGCCATCAACCTCCTAGGAATCCCTTGCGCACTTTTGTCTCCGCCGCCGCCGTCCTTATCGGGCTTCTGATGGCAGCCGTCGCCGTTCCAGCCATGTGGGTTGACCGCAACATCGTCCAGGAAGACGGCTTCGTAGCCCTGACCGCACCGCTGGGCAAGGACCCGGCGTTCCAGCAACGGCTCGCCACGGCCGCCGTCGATGGCGTGGCTTCCAGCGCCGGCATCCCTGCGGCCCTCACGGAGCTTGCCCGGCCGGTCCTGGACAACGCGGCACAATCGCTCACGGGGCTGCCCGGCTACTCCGAGGCCTGGGCGGAAACCCTTCGCAAGAGCCACCGCCTCACGTTCGCCGACCCCAGCACGCTGCCGCCGGAGGTTGACGGCACCTCGTCGCTCACCCTGGATGTCGCACCGCTTGCCGGGCTGGTGGCCAAGCAGGTAACCGAGGCGACCACCCTTCCGGTGGAGGCGCCCGGCCAGGTGCTGATCCATATCGGGCAGTCCAACCAGCGCCAGCTGATCGAACGCGTCATCGTCTACGCCCCAATGGGCTACGCCGTTGCCGTCGGCGCGGGCATCGCCTTCGTGCTGGCGTTCGTTGCGGCCCGACGCCGGTGGACCGTCCTGGTCGGCATGGGCGTCGGCGCGCTGGTGGTCGCCGGTGTGTGGAAGCTGGCCAGCGATGCCGCCAGCACCGCCGTCGCCGGGACCTCGAGCGGCAACGATGTGGCGGAGCTCTTCAAGAACGAGTTCGTCGCGGCGTGCTCTGCCAGCTTCGGCCAGTGGATCGTCGCTGCCGCTGTTGCGGGAGCAGCACTGCTGGCCACAGGCGTGGCTGTCCGCGTCGCCGGGGGCCGCAAACGGGGCAAGATTGAACACCGGTAGCATGGGAGCATGACCTCCACCGCTGTTTCCGTTCCGATGCCATCTGTTCCGCGCCGACGGCGTTCACCGGAAGACGTTCTGGCGGCCGCCCCTGTCGCCGGTCCCAAAAAAGTCCTGCTGGCAGCCCCGCGCGGCTACTGCGCCGGCGTTGACCGTGCGGTCATCGCGGTGGAAAAAGCCCTGGAGCACTACGGCCCGCCGGTCTACGTCCGCAAGCAGATCGTGCACAACGTCCACGTGGTCAGCTCCCTGGAGGAGAAGGGCGCCATCTTCGTCGATGAGACCGACGAGGTCCCGGAAGGTGCCCTCGTGATCTTTTCCGCGCACGGAGTTTCACCCGCCGTCGTCCAGTCCGCCGAGGACCGCGGACTGCGCACCATTGACGCGACCTGCCCGCTGGTCACCAAGGTGCACCGCGAAGCCGTCCGGTTCGCCAAGGATGACTTCGACATCCTGTTGATCGGCCACGACGGCCATGAGGAAGTGGAAGGCACCGCCGGCGAGGCTCCCGAGCACATCCAGATCATCAACGGCCCGCACGAGGTCGACAAGGTCACGGTCCGCGACCCGGAGAAGGTCATCTGGCTCTCGCAGACCACCCTCAGCGTGGACGAAACCATGGAGACTGTGCGCCTGCTCAAGGAGCGGTTCCCCACTCTCCAGGATCCGCCCAGCGACGACATCTGCTACGCCACCACCAACCGCCAGGTGGCCATCAAGAAGATCTCGCCCCAGGCGGAACTCGTGATCGTGGTGGGCTCCGCCAACTCCTCGAACTCCGTCCGCCTCGTGGAGGTGGCATTGGAATACGGCGCCAAGGCCTCCTACCGGGTCGACTTCGCGAACGAGGTCGACGAGACCTGGTTCGAGGGCGTCGCCACGGTGGGTGTGACATCGGGGGCCTCCGTCCCTGAAGTCCTCGTCAAGGACGTGCTCCGGCTCCTGGCCGACTACGGCTACGGATCGGTCGAGGAAGTCGTCACGGCCGAGGAAGACCTCCTGTTCTCCCTGCCCAAGGAGCTCCGGGCCACGCTGAAGCAGGCCGGCGACGTCACCCGCGCCCTCGGCGGCCGCGGCACCCGCCCCGAATAGTCCCAGGAGCCGCACAGTCCGAGGAACTGGACAGTCCCGGGCACTCAGCCGTCGGAACTGACCCGTCTTAGGCCGCGGACTCTTCGGACTCGTCCCGGGGCTGCAGTTCCGGGGCTGCGACTGCGCGCGGCGCGACCTCGACGGCGGGCGGAGTGGCCAGACCGGCGGATTCCAGGGCGTTCAGCTTCCTGGCGGTGGGCAGGACCCGGGCCTCAAGGGTCCCGACCATGGAGTTGTACCTTTCCACCGAGGTCTTCAGCGAGGACCCCAGCTTGGTGACGTTCTCGCCCAGCGTGCCCATCCGGTCATAGAGCTGCCGCGCGAGCTCGAAGAGTTCCCGGGCACTGTCCGTCAAGACGTCCTGGCGCCACGTGAACGCCACCGACTTCAGCACCGCCAGCAAGGTCCCGGGGGAGGCCAGGACCACGTTCTTGGACAGGGCATAGTCCAGCAGGGCCGGGTCCGCCGAGAGCGCGGCGGCCAGAATGGACTCCGCCGGCAGGAAACACACCACCAGCTCCGGAGAGTTGCCGGGGATGTCCCAGTACTTCTTGCTGCCCAGCGCGTCCACGTGGGCCTTGAGGGCCTTGGCATGGGCGGCGAGGTGCGCCTGCTGGCTGCCGGGCAGCTGCGAGGACTGCTGGCCTGTCTGGGAGGCGCCGAGGTCCTGGGCGGCGAGATACGACGCCAGCGGGACCTTTGCGTCGACTACGAGCTGCTTGGCGCCGGGCAGTTGCACCACGAGGTCGGGCCGGAGGCTGCCGTCCGGGCCGGAGCCGTGGGCCTGCCCGCTGTGGACCTGTTCGTGGAAATCCACGTGCCGCAGCATGCCTGCTGCCTCGACCACACGGCGCAGCTGGACCTCGCCCCACTGGCCGCGGGCGCTGTTGGAGCGCAGGGCAGACTCGAGCGCATGTGTGGAGCGCAGCAGCTGCTCATCGGACAGGCGGGCCTCCTGCAGTTGCTGGGCAAGCTGGCCGTACTGCTCCAGCCGGTCGCGTTCGAGCAGGGACACCTGCTGCTGCACGGCAGTGAGCTTCTCCGCCACCGGCGCCAGCGCACGGAGAACACTGCCGTCCTGGTTCCGGGACTCACCCAGCTCCCGGTTCTGGGCCGCGAGAAGGCGCCTCTCGGCGTCGGCCGCGGCGAACTGGGCGCTGACGTCGGACAGCCGGGCCGATACGCCGTCGAAGTCCTGTTCCACGGCAAGGTACCGCCGGTGCAGCAGGAAATAGACGACGGCGGCGCCGGCGACGGCACCGGTGAGCAGCATGAGCAGGGCAAGAATCAGTGCAAAAGCATCCATGACTTCACTGTGGCATGCCCCTGTGACAGTTTTGGCTTCGACGCCCGGAACACCGGGGATTTACACCGGTCTTACGGCCGGAACCCCCGCGCGGGCCGCCGCCCAAGCCTTGGCACGGGCCGCCGAAGCAAGCCCCGCGCGGGCCCCCGCGCCGGCCTCCACACGGCCCCAGCACCGGCCGCCGCAACGATCGCCGGCGCGTGCGGGTAGAATATATGCTCGTGGCACTTACTATTGGCATCGTCGGACTGCCCAACGTCGGCAAATCAACCCTTTTCAACGCACTGACCCGCAACCAGGTCCTCGCGGCGAACTACCCGTTCGCCACGATCGAGCCCAACATCGGCGTCGTGAACCTGCCGGATTCCCGGCTTGAAAAGCTGGCCGGCATCTTCGGCTCCGCGCGCCTGCTGCCCGCCGCGGTGTCCTTCGTGGACATCGCCGGCATCGTCAAGGGCGCCTCCGAGGGCGAGGGCCTCGGTAACCAGTTCCTCGCCAACATCCGCGAGGCCGAGGCCATCGCGCAGGTTGTCCGCGTGTTCGATGACCCGGACGTCATCCACGTCGACGGCAAGGTCGATCCCAGCTCCGACATGGAGACGATCAACACCGAGCTGATCCTGGCCGATCTGCAGACCATCGAAAAGGCCATCCCCCGGATCGAAAAAGAAGTAAAGATCAAGAAGCGGGATGCGGCCGAGCTGGCAGCCATCCTGGCGGCGCAGGCGGTGCTGGAGCGCGGCGACACCATCTTCTCCTCCATCAAGAGCGACAAGCTGGAGATGGAGCACCTCAAGGAACTCGGCCTGCTGACGGCCAAGCCCTTCATCTACGTCTTCAACTCCGACGAGGGCATCCTGGGCAGCCCGGAGAAGCAGGCGGAACTGCGTGCCCTGGTGGCTCCGGCCGACGCCATCTTCCTGGACGCCAAGCTTGAGTCCGACCTGGTGGAGCTCGACGAGGCAGAAGCCCGCGAGATGCTGGAAATGAACGGCCAGGATGAATCCGGGCTGGACCAGTTGGCCCGCGTCGGCTTCCACACCCTCGGACTGCAGACCTACCTCACGGCCGGCCCCAAGGAAACCCGCGCGTGGACCATCCGCCAGGGCGACACCGCCCCGCAGGCCGCCGGTGTGATCCACTCCGATTTCCAGCGCGGCTTCATCAAGGCCGAGGTCGTCTCCTTCGAAGACCTCATCGAGGCCGGCTCCATGGCCGAGGCGAAGGCCCGCGGCAAGGTCCGGATCGAAGGCAAGGAATACATCATGGCCGACGGCGACGTGGTCGAATTCCGTTTCAACGTTTGACGGCCGCCGCCCGGCAGCGCGGTAATTCTGCCAAGTAATTAACGATTAACTGGAGGAGCCTCGATTTTCGGATCGGGGCTTTTCCTGTGTGCGGCTCTTTTATCTTTTTGTTACGCCGCCGTCAACGTTTCTGTGGAAAGCTGGCCCTGCGGAACCTGTCCAATGTTGCAGCTCGGTAACGAACTTTACAGTCGGTCAACTTTGGTGGCTCCGAGCGGGCTTTGGGGTTTACGCTTCATGCCATGTGAGACGGGCCACACTGCCGCTGGGGGAGTGTGGACGTCTGTCTGGCGCTTTTGGCGCCGGTCTCACCCACACCACAGAAACAAGGAGGCGGAATGCGCTTGGGTCGTATTTCCAAAGCAGTGGGCGTGGCGGCAGCAGCTGCCATCGCCCTCAGCGCCTGCGCGGGCAACAGCGGCGGGACAACCCCGACCACTGCGGCCGCAGCAAGCAAGCAAGGCGGATCGGCAACCGTAGTAGAGGTCAACGCGTTCAATACGTTCAACCCGAACACGGCCGATGGAAACACTGACATTAACTCAAAGGTCAGCTACGCCACGCACTCAGGGTTCTTCTACATCGACAACAAGCTCAACGTTGTTCGCAATGAGAAGTTCGGCAAGATGGAAAAGGTCTCCGACGATCCGTTGACGGTGAAGTACACCATCAACGACGGCGTGAAGTGGTCGGACGGCACGCCTGTCACCGCGGCCGACCTTGTGCTCCAGTGGGCTGCTTTCTCCGGTTACTACAACGACGCCGATGCGGACGGGAAGACCGGAACGTCCTACTTCTCCTACGCGGGTGACCCGACCGGCATTGCCCTCACCGATTTCCCGGAACTCGGTGACGACGGCCGCAGCATGACGCTGAAGTACTCCAAGCCGTTCGCCGACTGGGAAATCGCCATCGGCGGCCCCGGCATCGACATCCCGGCCCACGTCCTCGCCAAGAAGGCGGGCCTGGCTGACACCAAGGCGTTCATTGACTTGCTGAAGGGCATGCCCCGCGGCGACTCCAAGGCCCCCAAGCCGGCGAACGCGCAGCTCAAGGCCATGTCGGACCTGTGGAACACCGGCTTTGACACCAAGACCCTGCCGGCCGATCCGAGCCTCTACCTCTCCAACGGCCCGTTCATCGTCAAGAGCGTCAACCAGGACCAGTCCCTGACCATGGTCAAGAACAAGGACTACAACTGGGGTCCGGAAGCCCAGCTGGACGAAATCACCGTCCGCTACATCGGTGAGGCACCCGCCCAGGTCCAGGCACTCAAGAACGGCGAGGCAGACATCATCGCCCCGCAGGCATCCGCGGACACCGTGGAGCAGCTCAAGGCACTCGAAAGCCAGGGCGTGAAGGTCGACGTCGGCAACCAGCTCGCGTACGACCACATCGACCTGAACTACTCGGGCCCGTTTGCCGAGAAGAACGTCCGCGAGGCGTTCATGAAGGCCGTCCCGCGTACGGACATCGTCGACAAGATCGTCAAGAAGCTGGATCCGAACGCTGCACCGCTTGACTCCCAGCTCTTCGTTCCGGACCAGGCCCCGTACGCCGAATCGGCCAAGAACAACGGCTCCTCCGCTTACCAGGGTGTGGATATCGAGGGTGCCAAGAAGCTGCTCAACGGCGCCACCCCCGAAGTTCGCATCATGTACAACAAGGACAACCCCAACCGTGTTGACGCCTACTCCCTGATCAGCGAGTCCGCCACCAAGGCCGGCTTCAAGATCGTCGACGGCGGTCTCGGCAAGTCTGACTGGGGCAAGGCCCTCGGTGACGGCAGCTACGACGCCACCATCTTCGGCTGGAGCAACTCGGGTGTCGGCGTGTCCGGCGTTCCGCAGATCTTCAAGTCCGGCAACGACTCCAACTTCAACCAGTTCAGCAACCCTGAAGCCGACAAGCTGATGGACGAACTGATTGTCACCACCGACAAGAGCAAGCAGGACGGCCTCGTTGCGCAGATCGACAAGATGATCTGGGATTCGGCCTACGGCCTTCCGCTCTTCCAGTCGGTTGGCGTGGACGCATACAGCGACCGCATCACCGGTGTGAAGTACATGCCGAACCAGACCGGCGTTTGGTGGAACTTCTGGGAATGGGCACAGAAGTAGCCCGCGACCCTAAGTAACACTGCTGGAAAGGCGTCGGGACCACAGCTTCTTCGGTCCCGACGCCTTTCTGGCGATATCCTGGCGATGCCGTGGTCCCGCCGCCACATCGGCGGGAACCGGCCAAACTCCGCGACCGGTCCGGGCAATCCCTGGGCCCGAATTCCGAGGTTCTATTCCAATGGTGACCTACATCTTCCGGCGGCTCGTGACTGCCGCCCTCATTCTTCTCGGCGCGTCCTACTTCGTGTATCTCCTGACAGCGGCGTCCGGTGATCCCCTGGAGGAATTCCGCGCCAACCCCTCGCCGCAGAAGCAGCAGCTCATGGACGCGAGGACCGAGCTCCTGCAGCTGGACACCCCGGCACCGCTGCGGTACTTCAAATGGTTCGGCGGCGCAGTCCAGTGCCTCGTTCCGTTCGCCAACTCCTGTGACCTCGGGAAAAACATCGCCGGCCAGCCCATCACCGAGGCCCTCGGCAATGCGCTCATCCAGACCTTGACCCTCGTCACCGCGGCGACGGTGCTCGCCATCCTGATCGGCATCACCCTGGGCATCATCACCGCCCTGCGGCAGTACAGCACTTTGGACTACGGCGTCACGTTCATGGCCTTCCTCTTCTTCTCCCTGCCGATCTTCTGGGTGGCCGTCCTGCTCAAGGAATTCGGCGCCATCGGCTTCAACAACTTCCTGAGAAACCCCGACGTGCCGCTGCCAGCGGCGCTTGGCATCGGCGTCGTCGTCGGCGCAGTGACAGCCGTCGCGGCGGGCGGACCCATGCGGCGCCGGCTGCTGGCCGGCGCCGTCGCCTTCGCCTTCGTCACCGCGGTGCTCATCTACTTCTCCGCCACCGAATGGTTCAAGACGCCGGGCCTGGGGCCCGTGGTCATCGCCATCGCCGGTGCGGGCATCGCCTTCGCCGTGACCCTGCTCTCCGCCGGGCTGAAGAACCGCAAGGCCCTTCAGTCGGCCCTCATCGCCGTCGGCGTCGGCGTCGTGCTGTACTTCCTCCTTCAGCCGCTGCTCAACGAGGCCACGTTCGTGATGATCGTGGTGCTGGCGATCGCCTTTGTCCTGATCGGCATGGGCATCGGCTACCTGATGGGAGGCTATGACCGCGGGCAGTCCATGCGCGCCGCGGCCATCACCTCGTTCCTGGTCGGTTTCCTGATCCTGCTGGACCGCTACATGCAGGCATGGCCCAGCTACTTCAACAACAGCCGTGTGCGCGGCCGGCCGATCGCGACTATCGGTGCCAGCACGCCGAACATCCAGGGCGACTTCTGGGTCCTGGGCCTCGACTCCTTTACCCACCTGATCCTGCCCACCCTGGCCCTGATCCTCATTTCGCTGGCCAGCTACACGCGGTTCACCCGGGCCTCGATGCTCGAAATCATGAACATGGACTACATCCGCACGGCGCGGGCCAAGGGCCTGAGCGAGCGGACCGTCATCATGCGCCACGCGTTCCGCAACGCCCTGATCCCGATCGCCACGATCGTGGCGTTCGACATAGGGGCACTGATCGGCGGCGCCGTCATCACCGAAACCGTCTTCTCGGTCCGCGGCATGGGATTCCTCTTCCTGGACGGGATCGCGCACGTCGATCCCAACCCCGTCATGGGCGTCTTCATCTGCGTGGCCATCACGGCCATGGTCTTCAACCTCATCGCGGACCTCGCCTACTCCGCACTGGATCCGCGCGTAAGGGTAAAAGCATGAGCCAGCCAAGCCAGCAGGAAGAAATCATGGCCGAAGACGCCTCCCGGATCTCAGCCGCGGCCGGAATCGAGCCGGTCCTCGAAGCCAAGGGCCTCAGCCAGGGCCAAATCGTCCGGAAACGGTTCCTCGGACATTCCGGCGCCATCATCGGCCTCATCGTCTTCGCCTTCATCTTTGTCCTGGCCTTCACCTCCGTGGGCTACCTGGGAATCCCCGGCTGGTGGAAGTACACCCACACGCAAGTCTCGCCCCTGGTCAACGGCGGCGAACCCACCTCCTCGTTGTGGCCGCTGGCGTGGGGCGAACATCCGTTCGGCCAGGACCGGATCGGCCGCGATCTCTTCGCCATGACCATGCGCGGCGCGCAGCAGTCCATCACCATCATGATCGTGATCGGCCTCATCGCCGGCCTGATCGGCGTGGTGGTCGGTGCCATCTCCGGGTACTTCCGCGGCTGGGCCGAGGCCATCCTGATGCGCCTGACCGACGTCATCATCATCATTCCCGCCCTGCTGCTGGCGGCCGTCATGGCGCAGCTCGCCGGCCGCCGGGACCAGGGGAGCTGGTTCGCTTCGTTCGCCAGCACCAACGGCGTGCTGGCCCTCGGAATCTTCCTGGGCCTGATCAGCTGGGTCGCCCTGGCCCGCCTGATGCGCGGCGAATTCCTGTCCCTGCGCGAACGCGAGTTCGTCGATGCAGCCCGGATTTCCGGCGCCAGCAATGCCAGGATCATCTTCAAGCACATCCTGCCCAACGCCGTCGGCGTGCTGATCGTGAACGTGACCCTGACAATGTCCGCCGCGATCCTCACGGAAACGGCGCTGAGCTACCTCGGAGTCGGCGTCAAGGCCCCGGACACGTCCCTGGGCCTGCTCATCTCGCAGAACCAGCAGGCCTTCGCCACCAGGCCCTGGCTCTTCTGGTTCCCGGGCCTGTTCATCGTGCTCATCTGCCTCAGCATCAACTTCATCGGCGACGGCCTGCGGGACGCCTTTGACCCGCGGCAGAAGAAGTTCAATGCCAAGAAGGCCAAGGATCACGGCGGTCCCGCGGTGCAGGCAAGCGCCGCCACCGGCCTCGACAGGCCTGAGCCCGAGGAATTCCGGCCCGACGGACCCGGACACGACGGACCGTGGCACGACGGACCATCCGACGGGACACGGGACCAGTAATGTCGGCCCCGTGCAGGTGCCGGCTAGCTGGCGGTGACAGCCACGTAGCTGGCCGCCAGGAGCAGTACGACGGCGCCAATCGCCACCCAGCGGACGGTGACGGTTACGGCGGTGGTGGAGGCGTCGCCGGCGGCGAGCTGCCCGCCTTCCACCAGCTCATGCCACCGGCCCCGCACCAGCATGGCGGCCTGGCCGGAGTCCGTGGTCTTCAGATCGCCCGGGCGGACCGACTTGCCGGGACCGTAAGTGGTTGCCGGCAGGCCGTGGAGGTCTTCCGGCCTGGCGTGGCGCCCGCCCCAGATGCCGGGGGCGGGCGCGGCCCAGGACGTGTAGCTCTTCTCGGCGGTGACCAGCGTGAGAGCAAAGCGGGTATCGACGTGCACCAGCGCTGCCCACGGGACCTCAATGGAGCGGAACGGATTCTCCAGGGTGACGCCGGCGTCGTGGACTACAACGGACGGCATCCAGAACAGTTGCCAGCCCATGAAGGCAATGAAGGCCAGCGGGGCGATGCCACCCAGCGCCCCCGGCCCTGCCATGACAACCGTGACCACGACACCGAACGCGGCCACCGCCCAGGACAGCCACGCGAACCATTTGTTGGTTCGTGGTTTGAAGACTTCAACATTTCCGGCGTGCGGCGCAGAGCTCATGCCCCCAATAATTCAGTATTCCGAGCCGCAGTACTAATCCCCGGTGCACCGGCGGCCCGGGCGGAAGGATAGCCCATCATGACTGACTTCATCACCCTCGATCCGCCGGCCTCACCCGTGCCTGGCAAAGGCGAAACCGTCCTGGAAGTCCGGGACCTCAGCGTGGATTTCGGCGTGGACAAAAAATGGGTCCCGGCCGCGATCGGCCTGAACTACGAGGTCCGGGCCGGCGAAGTTCTCGCCATCGTGGGGGAGTCCGGGTCCGGAAAGAGCGCCAGTTCAATGGCGCTGCTGGGCCTGCTGCCCAGTAACAGCCGTGTGACTGGAAGTGTCAAGCTCGGCGGCCGTGAACTGCTGGGGAGCAATGAAACCAATATCCGTGCCGTGCGCGGCAAGGACGTCGCGGTGATCTTCCAGGAGCCGATGACGGCCTTGAACCCGGTCTACACCGTGGGGTCGCAGATCGTGGAAACTGTGCGCCTGCACAATGAGGTTTCGCCGGAAGAAGCCCGACTCCGGGCCCTGCGCATGCTGGATCTTGTCGAACTGCCCGATCCGGAGAAGGCCTTCCGGTCTTACCCGCACCAGCTTTCCGGCGGCCAGCGCCAGCGCGCCATGATCGCCCAGTCGCTCTCCTGCGACCCGAAGCTGCTCATTGCCGATGAGCCGACCACGGCCCTCGACGTGACAGTCCAGGCCGAAATCCTTGACCTCATGCGCAACCTGCGGAACAAACTGGACAGTGCCATTGTGCTCATCACTCACGACATGGGGGTGGTGGCCGACCTCGCCGACCGGATCGCCGTCATGCGCAAGGGCCTCATCGTGGAGACGGGGACGGCAGCGCAGATTTTCCACAACCCGCAGCACGAGTACACCAAGGCGCTGCTGGCTGCGGTCCCGCACCTGGGCCAGGGTGGCGCGGATTCCGCGGCGGACGTAGACGTCACCGCCGCTCTCGCCGCCGCGACCCACGTCGAGATCCTTTCCATTCCGGAAGAGGAGCTGATCCGGCGGGAGCGCGAAAATGCCGCCGCCCTGGCCGCAGCAGAAGCGGCCAAGCCGAAGGGCGAACCGGTCCTGGAGCTCAGCGATGTCGCCATCGATTACCCGAAGCAGGGCCGGGTGCCGGCCTTCCGTGCCGTGGAAGGGGCCAACCTGGTCATCTATCCCGGACAGGTGGTCGGCCTCGTCGGCGAGTCGGGTTCCGGCAAGACCACCATCGGCCGGGCCGCCGTCGGCCTGCTGCCCGTGGCGGCGGGTACCATGCGGGTGGTCGGGCAGGACATTTCCGCTGCCAAGAAGAACGGCCGCCAGCTCCGCGAGATGCGCCGGCACGTTGGCATGGTGTTCCAGGATCCCTCGTCGTCCCTGAACCCCAGGCTGCCCATCGGGGAAAGCATCGGGGAGCCGATGTTCCTGTCGGGGACCGCGAAGGGCGCCGAACTGCAGCGGCGCATTGAGGCGCTCCTGGACCAGGTTGAGCTGCCTCGGGACTACCGCAACCGCTACCCGCACGAGCTCTCCGGCGGGCAGAAGCAGCGCGTGGGGATCGCGCGTGCCCTCTCCCTCAAGCCGAAGCTGATGGTCGCCGACGAGCCCACTTCCGCCCTCGACGTCTCTGTCCAGGCCAAGGTGCTCGATCTGTTCCAGAACCTGCAGAGGGAACTGGGGTTCGCCTGCCTGTTCGTCACCCATGACCTTGCGGTGGTGGACGTGCTCGCGGACCGGATCTGTGTCATGCAGCGCGGCAGGATCGTGGAGCAGGGGACCCGGGACCAGATCCTCCGCAACCCCCAGGAGCCGTACACGCAGCGGCTCCTGGCGGCGGTTCCGCTGCCGGATCCGGACAAGCAGCGCGAGCGTCGCGAACTGCGCGCGCAGCTGCTCTCAGGGGCCAGCTGAAGCTTACCGGAGGGTTCAAACAGGGGCGAAAAGCCGCCGCATTCCAGTTAATCGCGGGTAACCCGGGTCACAAAGCGGGCGAATAATACCAGCCAGTAGCGTGTGACCTGAAATACATCGCGCTTGACGTTAACCGTCATGAGATTGTCGGATCACGGTTTGGCAACGGAGTTCCAACATTTGGACATTTAAGGGCTAGGCTACTTCCATATGTAGGCCACGTCACAGGGGATACCCCTGTGCCTGCTTACGGGGAAGCATAAGTTTTTCCCTCACGAACTCCCACAACTCATAGGAGGCGGAATGCGTTTTTCGCGCACTTCCAAAGCACTGGGCATGGTGGCTATCGCCGCCCTCGCCCTGACCGGATGCGGTGCCAGCGGCTCTGCAACCGGTAGCGGCAGTACCGGCGGAGACACCAGCAAAGTGATCTTCGCCGACGGCTCCGAACCCCAGCGTCCCCTCATGCCGGCCGACACCAACGAAGTTGGCGGCGGCAAGGTCATCGACATGATCTTCGCGGGCCTGGTCAGCTACGACCCCAGCGGCAAGCCGGTCAACGAACTCGCCGAGTCCATCGAGGGCAAGGACGGCCAGCACTTCACCATCAAGGTCAAGAAGGACCAGAAGTTCACGAACGGCGAGGCCATCACGGCCAAGTCCTTCGTCGATTCCTGGAACTTCGGCGCCGCAGCCAAGAACGCCCAGCTCAGCGGCGGCTTCTTCGAAAGCATCAAGGGCTACGACGAAGCCAGCGCAGAAGGCTCCACGGTCGAGACCATGTCCGGCCTGAAGGTCGTTGACGACCAGACGTTCACCGTTGAACTGAAGCAGCCGGAATCTGACTGGCCGCTTCGCCTGGGCTACACCGCGTTTGTTCCGGTTCCCTCCGGCGCCCTGAAGGACCCGAAGGGCTTCGGCGAGAAGCCGGTCGGCAACGGCCCGTACAAGCTGGCGGACGGCGGCTGGCAGCACAATGTGCAGATCCAGCTCGTTCCGAACCCGGACTACAGCGGCCCGCGCAAGGCCAAGAACGCCGGTGTGACCTTCAAGATCTACCAGAACGACGACTCCGCCTACCAGGCCCTGCTGTCCAACGACCTGGACATCCTGCAGACCATCCCGACCAGCGCGCTGAAGAACTTCAAGTCTGACCTTGGCGAGCGCACCATCAACAAGCCGTACGCAGGCAACCAGACCATCGCCATCCCGGAATACCTGCCGGAGTGGAGCGGTGAGGCCGGCAAGCTTCGTCGCCAGGCGATCTCCATGGCGATCAACCGCGAGGAAATCACCAAGGTGATCTTCAACGGCGCACGCCAGCCTGCCAAGGACTTCACGGCCCCCGTGCTTGACGGCTACAGCGATTCGATCGCCGGTGCCGACAACCTCAAGTTCGACGCAGCCAAGGCCAAGGAGGCCTGGACCAAGGCCGACGCGATCCAGAAGTGGGACGCCAACACGACCTTCACCATTGCCTACAACGCCGACAAGGGCGGACACAAGGCCTGGGTTGAGGCAGTAGTCAACCAGCTCAAGAACACGCTCGGCATCAAGGTTGAAGGCAAGCCGTACGCCACCTTCAAGGAAGCCCGCAACGACGCCACCGCCAAGACCCTCACCGGCTCCATCCGTGCCGGCTGGCAGGCAGACTACCCGTCGCTGTACAACTTCCTCGGCCCGATCTACAAGACCGGTGCCGGCTCCAACGACGCTAACTACGCCAACCCGACGTTCGACAAGGCCATCTCCGACGGCCTGAACGCCGCGACGGTCGGCGAGGGCAACAAGGCCATGAACAAGGCCCAGGAGATCCTCCTGACGGACCTGCCGGCCATCCCCCTGTGGTACCAGGTTGCCCAGGGCGGCTGGAGCGACAAGGTCACCAACGTCGACTACGGCTGGGACGGCGTCCCGCTGTACTACAACGTAACCGGTAAGTAACAACAAAACGACGGCGGGGGCCGCCCATACTGGGGCCTCCGCCGTCGTCGTGTTTTCCCACCATTTATTTTCTTGATGCCCGGCTCTTCGGGCGAACTTTTCGCAGCCCTGCCGCCGTGAATGAACCGGCGCCGGCCTGCATCCATAGTGAAAAGGTTCTTTGATGAACAACTCCGCCGCATCCCTGGACAGGATGCCTGCCAACGAGGGTGTGACTCGCTGATGTCGACATACATCCTCAAGCGTTTCCTGCAACTGATTCCCGTCTTCCTGGGCGCAACACTGCTGGTCTACTTCCTGGTCTTCAGCCTGCCCGGCGATCCCATCGTGGCACTGTTCGGCGACAAGCCGGTGAACGAGGCCGTGGCAGCCAAGCTGCGGGCGCAGTACCACCTGGACCAGCCGTTCTGGATGCAATACCTGCTTTACCTCAAGAGCATCTTCACGTTCGACCTCGGCCAGGACTTCTCCGGACGCCCCATCGCCGCCGTGCTCGGTGAGGTCTTCCCCGTCACAGCCCGGCTGGCCATCATGGCGCTGATCTTCGAGGCAGTTTTCGGCATCGTCTTCGGCCTCATCGCCGGCCTGCGCAAAGGCAAGTTCTTTGACGCCACTGTCCTGGTGGCGTCCCTGATCGTGATCGGCATCCCGATCTTCGTCCTGGGCTTCCTGCTGCAGTTCACCATCGGCGTCCAGCTGGGCTGGGCCAAGCCGACCGTCAGCTCCGCGGCGACCGTCCAGGACCTCATCCTGCCGGCGATCGTGCTGGGACTGGGATCCTTCGCCTATGTCCTGCGCCTGACCCGCACGTCGGTCATCGAAAACATGAACGCCGACTATGTGCGCACCGCCACGGCCAAGGGCCTCTCCCGGTTCCAGGTGGTCCGCGTCCACATCCTGCGCAACTCCCTGATTCCCGTCATTACCTTTCTGGGCGCCGACCTCGGTGCCCTGATGGGCGGCGCAATCGTCACGGAAGGCATCTTCAACGTTCCGGGCGTCGGCAACCGGCTCTACCGGGCCGTACTGTCCGGCGAAGGGCCCACGGTGGTCTCGATCGTCACCGTCCTGGTGCTGATCTACTGCCTCTCCAACCTGCTCGTTGACCTGCTTTACGGCTGGCTTGACCCGAGGATCCGTTATGACTCCTGATAACACCACCACCGCACGGCACACCTCCCTCCGCCCGGCCCGCCGGACCGAGCACTTCGTGGCCGATGTCTCCGAGACCCCGCTCCAGGTGACGGACCGGGTCAAGGACGAAGCCGCACCGCTGAGCCTGTGGGGCGAGGCCTGGAAGAACCTGCGCAAGCAGCCGCTCTTCCTCATCTCCGCACTCCTGATCCTGGTGGTCGTGGCGGTCTCCCTCTTCCCCGGACTCTTCTCCCCGATCGACCCGGGCTCGGAGGCGTGCCAGCTGGCCAACTCCGACGCCGGCCCCGCCGCGGGCCACCCCCTGGGCTTCACCCAGCAGGGCTGCGACGTCTACGCCCGCGTCATCTTCGGCACGCGGTCCTCGGTGACCGTGGGCCTCTTCACCACCATCGGGGTGCTGCTGATCGGCGGCATCATGGGGGCCGTGGCCGGTTATTACGGCGGCTGGATCGACTCCGTCCTGGCCCGCATCAATGACATCTTCTTCGCCCTGCCCCTGATCCTGGGCGCGATCGTGCTCATGCAGCTGCCGATGTTCCGGACGAACCGGACCGTGTGGACGCTGGTGCTCATCCTGGTGGCCTTCGGCTGGCCGCAAATCGCGCGCATCACCCGCGGTGCGGTGATCGAGGTCCGCAACGCCGACTTCGTCACGGCCGCCCGGTCGCTCGGCGTCTCGAAGTTCGGCGCCCTCATGCGCCACGTGATGCCGAACTCGCTGGCCCCGATCATCGTCGTGGCCACCATCTCCCTGGGCACGTTCATCGTGGCCGAATCCACGCTGTCCTTCCTCGGCATCGGGCTGCCGCCCAGCGTCATGTCCTGGGGCAACGACATCCAGGCGGCGCAGGCCTCGCTCCGGTCCAACCCGATGCCGCTGCTCTACCCGGCAATCGCGCTGTCCATCACCGTCCTGAGCTTCATCATGCTGGGCGATGCCCTGCGTGATGCGCTCGATCCCAAAGCCCGCAAGCGATGAAAGGGGACACCATGAGCACTTCTGTTGACTTCCAGGAAGCTGAGTACGCCACTGAGCGCCCGCTGCTTGAAATCAAGGACCTGGCCATCGGGTTCACCACCAGCAACGGCGAGGTCAACGCCGTCCGCAACGCCCGCCTCACCGTCATGCCGGGCGAAACCGTCGCGATTGTGGGCGAGTCGGGCTCCGGCAAGTCCACCACCGCGCTGGCCGCCATCGGCCTGCTCCCGGGCAACGGGCGCGTCGCTGCAGGCCAGATCCTGTTCGATGGCGAAGACATCTCCAACGCCAGCGAAAAGCGGATGATCGAACTTCGCGGCAACAGCATCGGCATGGTCCCGCAGGACCCGATGTCCAACCTCAACCCGGTGTGGAAGATCGGCGACCAGGTCCGCGAAACGCTCAAGGCCAACGGACTCCCGAGCGGCCCGGACGACGTCGCAAAGGTCCTGTCCCAGGCCGGGCTGCCCGACGCCGGCAGCCGCGCCAAGCAGTACCCCCACGAGTTCTCCGGCGGCATGCGCCAGCGCGCACTGATCGCGATCGGGCTCGCCTGCCAGCCGCGCCTGCTCATCGCGGACGAGCCCACCTCGGCGCTCGACGTCACCGTGCAGCGCCAGATCCTCGATCACCTGGACAAGATGACCACGGAACTGGGCACCGCGGTGCTGCTGATCACGCACGACCTCGGCCTCGCCGCCGAGCGCGCCGACCAGGTGGTGGTCATGTACCGCGGCCAGGTTGTCGAGTCCGGACCCTCGCTGGAGCTGCTGCAGAACCCGCAGCACCCGTACACCCAGCGGCTGGTCGCCTCGGCGCCGTCGCTGGCGTCCCGGCGCATCCAGGCCGCCAAGGAACTCGGCGTGGAGACCGACGACATGCTCGCCCCGAGCGAGACCGGCGTGGTTGAGCCGGCCAAGTCCGACGACGTCCTGCAGATCCAGAACCTCAGGAAGGTCTTCAAGCTGCGTTCTGGCCTGGGCAAGTCCACGGACTTCACCGCCGTCGACGACGTCTCCTTCAGCGTCAAGCGGGGAACCACGACGGCGATCGTGGGGGAGTCGGGATCCGGCAAGTCCACGGTGGCGCAGATGGTCCTGAACCTCCTCACGCCGACCTCCGGCAAGATCATCTTCGACGGCGTGGACACCTCCACGCTGAACAGCAAGGAGATCTTCGCCTTCAGGCGCCGGGTGCAGCCGATCTTCCAGGACCCCTACGGTTCACTGGACCCGATGTACAACATCTTCCGGACCATCGAGGAACCGCTGCGGACCCACAAGATCGGGGACAAGGCCAGCCGCGAGAAGAAGGTCCGGGAGCTGCTGGACCAGGTGGCGCTGCCGCAGTCCACCATGCAGCGGTACCCGAATGAGCTCTCCGGCGGCCAGCGCCAGCGTGTCGCGATCGCCCGCGCCCTGGCCCTGGACCCCGAAGTGATCATCTGCGACGAGGCCGTCTCGGCACTGGATGTGCTGGTGCAGGCGCAGGTGCTGAACCTGCTCGCCGAACTGCAGTCCAGGCTCGGCCTGACCTACCTGTTCATCACCCACGACCTCGCGGTGGTCCGGCAGATCGCGGACCACGTGTGCGTCATGGAGAAGGGCAAGCTCGTGGAGACGGGCTCCACGGACGACGTCTTCGAGTCGCCGCAGCAGGACTACACCCGGGCGCTGCTCAACGCCATCCCCGGCGCGGGCCTCATGCTGCCGCCGGAGGTGGAAGTGGCCTGAGCGGCCACTTTACCTAGGGCTTGAACAAGTCCGCCGGTAGCAGCACAGGAGCCGGTGTCCGCCCGTTGGGGCGGGCACCGGCTCCTTTTTGCTGTGGTGTGCAGGGTTGCTGTGGTGTGCTGTCCGGCGCTAGCGGGACAAGCCGGCGAGCATGCCGGGCTCTGCGTAGTCGAACCCCATGGACTCCAGCCGCTGGCCGAAAACGGCGCCCAGGGCCGCGTGGCCCTGCCGGTTCAGGTGAACCCCGTCCGCCATTGAACCCGTGAGGTTGTACCGGGTGAGCCAGTCGCCCGCGCTGACGAACGGCAGCCCGTGCCGGTCCGCCACCCTCCCCAGAAGCGCGTCCACCTCGGACCGGCGTCCACCGCCGTAGTGGACGCCGCGGGCGAGCGTGCCGACCATGAGCACCCGGGCCGCCGGATAGCGCTGCTGGATGCTGGCGATCAGCCGCTCGGCGTTGGCGACGATCTGCGCGTTCGAGGCGCCGCGCGCGGCGTCGTTCCCGCCGCCTTCGATCACTACGAGGGGAGGGGTGCCGTACGGGAGTTTCCAATCGCCGCGCTGGAGCGCATCGACGTAGTTGCCGGTCTTGCCGTTCGATGCCACGTAGCCGGTGCCGCCCCGGCCGCAGAAGAAGACCTTGTACCCGGCAGCTGCCAGACCCTGCCTGGGCCAACCGTAGGACGGTTCCGATTGTGAGTCGCCAATAAGCACGGCGACATTGCTGGTGTCCTTGACTATGATCTCGTTGCGGCCGTTGGCAGGGTTGCGGTAGGTCGAGCCGCTCGGCAGATCGGCCGGGTCGATAGTGGACCCGATGCGGGTCTTCGCCGCGGCCCCTGCCGCGACCGGCACGCCGGCGCCGTTAGCCGTTCCGGCCTGGCTGGCGGTCAGTGGCACGCCCGCAGAGCCCGCGTCGGAAGATCCGCCGTCGGACGATCCGCCGTCGGAAGAACCTGCGTCGTACGCAGGTGAAAAAGTGGCCTGCCCACAGCCGCCAAGAACTACGCCTACGGCGATCATCGTTGCGACAAAGCGGGACAGGGCCGAGGCGTTTCGCATGAATGTCTCCGGGCTTGCTTGCTGCTATCAGAGCAATGATGGTGCATGGGCGCCGGAAAATCCAGTGACTTTACTCACAGGTAATAAACCACTTCCGTGCGCCCGTCCCGCTCCTGGGGCGGTGCGGCGGCCGGCCGCCGCTTCGCATTTTAGGCCAATAAATGACCTAGCGTTTAGAATGGTAGTAGGTGCCCTGTGCCAAAGGGACTTATCCGTCGTGCGTTCCGGTTGGAAATGTCGCGATACCACAGCTGACTTCACCACTGAATCGAGCAATAACGCATGTCTGAAACCACCACCAACACCGCGGTAGCCACTGCATCGCGCAGTGACCTGCGCAACGTCGCGATCGTGGCCCACGTTGACCACGGCAAGACCACGCTGGTCGACGCCATGCTCAAGCAGACCAACTCCTTTGCCGAGCACAACCACCTCGAAGACCGCGTCATGGACTCCGGTGACCTGGAACGCGAAAAGGGCATCACCATCCTGGCCAAGAACACCACGGTGGCCTACAACGGTCCGTCCTCCAAGGGCGAGACCATCACCATCAACGTCATCGACACCCCCGGCCACGCCGACTTCGGTGGCGAGGTCGAGCGCGGCCTGTCGATGGTCGACGGCGTCGTCCTCCTCGTCGATGCCTCTGAGGGCCCGCTGCCCCAGACCCGCTTCGTGCTGCGCAAGGCCCTCGCCGCGCACCTGCCGGTGATCCTCCTGGTCAACAAGACCGACCGCCCCGACGCGCGGATCGAAGAAGTTGTCCATGAGTCCATGGACCTGCTCCTGGGCCTGGCCTCCGACCTCGCCGACGAAGTTCCGGACCTCGACCTGGACAAGATCCTCAATGTTCCGGTTGTTTACGCCGCAGCCAAGGTCGGCCGCGCGTCCCTCGAACAGCCCGCAGACGGTTCAGCCCCGGAAAACGAGGACCTCGAGCCGCTCTTCCAGGCCATCATCGAGCACATCCCGGCCCCGACCTACAACCCGAACGGTGTCCTGCAGGCGCACGTCACCAACTTGGATGCCTCCCCGTTCCTCGGCCGCCTCGCGCTGCTTCGCATCTACAACGGCACCCTGCGCAAGGGCCAGACCGTCGCCTGGGCACGTGCCAACGGTGAGCTGAAGAACGTCAAGATCACCGAGCTGCTGGCCACGAAGGCACTCGACCGTGTCCCCGCGGAATCCGCCGGCCCCGGCGAAATCGTTGCTGTTGCCGGCATCGAGGAAATCACCATCGGCGAGACCCTCACCGACGCCGAGAACCCGCAGCCGCTGCCGCTGATCACTGTTGACGACCCGGCCATCTCCATGACCATCGGTATCAACACCTCGCCGCTGGCCGGCAAGGTCAAGGGCGCCAAGGTCACGGCCCGCCAGGTCAAGGACCGCCTCGACAAGGAACTGATCGGTAACGTCTCCATCAAGGTTCTCCCCACCGAGCGTCCCGACGCTTGGGAAGTCCAGGGCCGTGGAGAGCTCGCGCTGGCCATCCTGGTCGAGCAGATGCGCCGTGAAGGCTTCGAACTGACCGTAGGCAAGCCGCAGGTCGTCACCCGGACCGTCGACGGCAAGGTCCACGAGCCGATGGAACACATGACCATCGACGTGCCCGAAGAGTACCTCGGCGCCGTCACCCAGCTGATGGCTGCCCGCAAGGGCCGCATGACCAACATGGCCAACCACGGCACCGGCTGGTGCCGCATGGAGTTCATCGTTCCGGCCCGTGGCCTGATCGGGTTCCGCACCAAGTTCCTCACGGACACCCGCGGCGCCGGCATCGCCGCCTCCATCTCCGAAGGCTACGAGCCGTGGGCCGGCCCGATCGAGTACCGCACCAACGGTTCGATGATCGCCGACCGCGCCGGTGTTGTGACCCCGTTCGCCATGATCAACCTGCAGGAACGTGGCTCCTTCTTCGTCAAGCCCACGTCCGAGGTCTACGAAGGCATGATCGTGGGCGAGAACTCCCGCGCCGACGACATGGACGTCAACATCACGAAGGAAAAGAAGCTCACCAACATGCGTGCAGCCTCCTCGGACACCTTCGAGAACCTGACGCCGCCGCGCGACCTGACCCTCGAAGAGTCCCTCGAATTCGCCCGCGAAGACGAATGCGTTGAGGTTACCCCGGATTCAATCCGCATCCGCAAGGTCATCCTGGACACCAACGAGCGTGCCAAGGCCAACCGCGCCCGCGCCAAGGTCTAATCCCGGTCTCCGGGCTTCGGCTGCAACGTGACTAAGAGAGCTGCCGGTACGGCAGGCGGCATTGCCGCCGCCGTACCGGCAGCTCTTTTTGTTGCCCTGGCCGGAACCGCCCTGCACCGCCACGATCTGGTCCTGAACGGCGTGGACGTCCCGTGGGGAGCCGTCGCGGCGCTCGTGCTGCTGGGCTCGGTCCAGGTGTGGCTCGGGGCGGCGTTCCGTTCAGTCGTCCCGACGGCAGTATGCGGGGTCATCTGTTATGCGCTGACAGGGTGGTGGTCCACCTTGGAAACAGGCAAGCGCCTGGTCATCGGCGACACCGCGGGCAATGTCTGGGTCTTCGGCATCGCAGGCATCACCGTGGCCATGCTCGCCTGGTGCCGGCGGTACCGGCGCCCGCCCGGCTAGGACCGGGCCCGCCCTGCCTCCTACGCGGGACATGCCCATTTTTCGTTCGCTCAATTGGGCACAATGGCATCATGTCCGGCGCAGGGCCGGCCCGCGGGACATGTCCAGCGCTCATCTATGGGCCTGTCCACTCCCACCCACGGCTCGGGGACATGCCCGTTTTTTGTTCGCTTGAGCGGGCACAATGGCATCGCGTCCGGCGCAGGGCCCGTGCGCGGGACATGTCCAGTCCTCGCTCCTGCCCGGGTTGCCGCAGCCCTGGCCCCGCCCGCGCAGTTTTCCACATAGCGCGGGATCCGACTGCACGGGCGCAGTGTGCGGCTCCACCATGGGTGAATGGCCAACATTATCGAGGTGCTCTCGAAGTACGACGGCGTCGCCCGCGCCAAATACATTGCCGCGGCGGGGGTCTCCGATTTTCAGCTCAAGTCGGCGATGGCCGCGGGATCGGTGTCCCGTGTAGCCCGCGGTGTCTATGCCTTGCCCGGTGCGGACGCACAGCTGATCTCTATTCGCTCACTGCCGGCGGAGCCTGCTTGTATCACCGCTGCCCACTTCAGCGGGCTGTGGGTCCTCGAAGGCCCGGCCCAGCCGCACATAGCCCTCACCCACAGCAGGAGTTACCAGGGCTTCATCTGTCACCGGGCTTCCGTTCCGCCGACGCTCCTGGACACAGTCGTCCAATGCCTGCGCTGCTTGCCTGAACCTGACGGGCTGATCATCGCCGAGTCCGCCGTCGTGCTGAAGGGACTCCCGTTGGGTTTGTTGCGCCAGCGGCTCGATGGCCGGAACGACTCCCGGGAGCGCCGGATCGTGTCGGCGATCGTCCCACAGTCACAGTCGGTCATTGAATGCCTGGCCCGGTTCCTTCTGCGGCGTGCCGGCTTTCATGTTGAATCGCAGGTCAACGTTCCGGGCATGGGACATCTGGACCTGATGGTCGATGGCCGTCTTGGCATTGAGGCTGACGGGGCCGGGTTCCACATGGATAGGACGAGCTTCGAGGAAGACCGGCGGCGTTGGAACGTTACGACGCGCCGAGGAATACCGACACTGATTGTGACCTACCAGCTGGTGAGGGACCATCCTGAGGATTTCATTACCATGGTCCGGGAAGCGCTGAACAGGCTGTCCGCCGCCGCATAGAGTCGGACGCGAATTCCAAATTCGTGCGCCTTTTCCTGCGCCCTTGCACTGCGATTCTGCGCCTCACCCCAGCGCTGTGACCCTGCTCTGCACCCAGCCACCACTGACTCTGCACCGCACGAAGCCACCACTGGACATGTCCCGTGCTCTGTCGATTCGCCACTGGACATGTCCCTCGCTGGCCCGCGGTGATGAGCATAACGGTGGAATGTGCACGGCCGGCAACGAGGGGAGGACATGTCCACAGG
>NZ_CAKKMF010000053.1 GCF_918697925.1 Arthrobacter sp. Bi26 | reverse complement strand
TAAGAGACAGGCGGGAGACCGGACACGTAGAATGGGCTGGTGATGCAATCCCCCCTCCCCGTGCGCGACGGCGTCAACGCGACGCGCCTGCGCCTGCCGGACGAGGGGCCCTGGGAGACCGCACTGGACTACATGATGCACCGGTGGGGGCATATCGATCCCCAGGGCATAGAGGACCGGTTCGACGCCGGCGAGATCGTTGGCGAGGCCGGGAGAGTCCTGGACCGCAGCACGCCGATGCAGGACCACACGTTCATCTGGTACTACCGCTCCCTGCCTCCGGAGACCCGGATCCCGGTGGAGCTGAGCATCCTGCACCAGGACGATCATCTGCTGGTCGTGGACAAGCCGCACTTCCTGCCCACCACCCCCGGCGGGACGTACATCCAGGAATCGGCCCTGGTCCGGCTCCGGAACCAGCTCGGGCTCCCGGACCTGATCCCCATGCATCGCCTCGACCGAATGACCGCCGGCATCCTGCTGCTCTCCACGAACCCCGAGACCCGCGGCAAGTACCAGGTGCTCTTCGAAAAGCGCCAGGTCCAGAAGGAATACGAGTGTGTATCCGCCGCGGAGCCGGCACCGGGCCACCCCGCCGTGGACTTCCCGGTGGTGGTTCGGAACCGGATGACCAAGTCCCGCAGCTATCTGCTGGCCGAGGTGGTTGACGGCGAACCAAACGCGGAAACCCGGATCGAGCGGCTGCACACGTTTGACGCGGCCAGCAGTCCCGCCAGCAGGCCCGAAAGCACACCATCCGGCGGACCCCACCGCGCACCCGACGGCGGACCCCAACGCCGCGCGCTGTACCGGCTGGAGCCGCATTCGGGTAAGACCCACCAACTGCGCGTGCACATGGCCTCACTGGGCCTGGGGATCGTCAACGATGCGTTCTACCCGGAGCTGCTGGACAAGGCTCCGGACAACTACGCCAAGCCGCTGCAGCTCCTGGCCCGCGGGATCCGCTTCGTCGACCCCATCTCGGGGAGCCCGGTGGAATACCGCAGCAGACTGGAACTCAGCGAAGCACGGTAGCGGCTGGAAGTGCGGTACCTTGTGCCCATGGACTTCGGAAATGCGGACAGCTGGGGCGCCGCGATCTATTTCTGGATCTTCCCCTTCGTGATCGGCGATGCCATTTTTCCGCCTGTGCCCTCGGAAATGCTGGTCATCACCGGCGGTGCACTCTCCGCGGAGGGCCACATCAACGCGTTCCTCGTGGTGCTCCTGGCCACGGTGTCCTCATGGCTGGGCGACATTCTCGTCTTCCAGCTCTTCAAACGGCGGCTGAGCCACGTGCTCGACCGCTGGAAATGGGGCCTAAGGTTCCACGCGGCCGTGCACGCGGCGATCGCGAAGGCGGGCCGTTCCTCCACGTACGGAGCGATTATCGGCATCCGCTTCATCCCTGGCGGGCGGCTGGCCGCGACGGCCGCGGCCGGCATCGCCAACGTCTCGACGCGCGGGTTCAGCCTCTGCGCGGCCATCGGCGGCTTGCTCTGGGCAAGCTGGTCCGTGGCGCTGGGCTATTTCGCGGGCTCCGCCACCGGACTCCCGTTTTGGGCGAGCTCGCTGATCGGCGTCGGCGTCGGGCTGGTGATCGGCGCCGTCGTTGGCGTGATCGTGACGCGACGCCGGGGCAACCCCTCCCCCGCGGATTCCGCAGCGGTGGACCCGGACCAGGAACTGGACTTTTAGACGGGTGCCCAGCGGCCGCGGCTGCGGCGCAACACGGTCAGCGCGCCGGTGAGCGCAACGCGTTCGACGGCGTCGCGCATCATGGCTGCCGACTCCAGCGCCTGGCTGTTTTCTGCGCTGTACGCGGTGGCATCGACCAGGAAGCGCAGGTTCAGCTGAGGTACGCCGCCGGCGAGCTCAAGCTGGTGCGATTCGACGTGGTGCCGCGTCCCGAGGGCCTCGATGGCCGCGGCCATGACCGCTTCCGGAGCGGTGCCCGGCTTGAGGCCGGTGATCTTCAGTCTGGTCTGGAACGACGGCATGGAACAACCCTAGCCGCACCGCCACACACTCCCGTTGCGCTATCATTTTTGGCTGCCAGAAAGTCGAAATAGCCGCCATAGGTGATAGGGCAACAGGGGGTGGGCAGAGGCTGGGCGTGCGGGAGGGTCTGAGAGGGCTACCCGGTGTTGCGCAGCCCGGCGGCGACTCCGTTGACCGTGATCAGCATGGCGCGCTGGAGGCGCTCGTCGATCTCGGCACCGGACATGCCCGCTGCGGCCTCGGCCCTGACGCGGCGCAGCAGCTCCACCTGCAGGTAGCTGATCGGGTCGAGGTACTGGTCCCGGATCTCGAGGGAGCGCTTCAGGGTGGGCTGGGCATCGAGGATCACGTGCTCGCCCGTGAGGTTCTGGATTTCCTCGACGGTGAGCTCATACTCTTCCCGAATGGCACGGAACAGGTGGTGCAGCTCCTCCGGGACCAGGGTGGAGACGTAGTAGCCGGCAATGTCCATGTCCGTCTTCGCCAGGGTCATTTCCACGTTGGAAAGCACCGATCGGAAGAAGTGCCAGCCCTCGATCATCTCCTTGAGCTGGGCCGAGTTTCCGGCCTCGCGCGCGGCCTTGAGGCCGGAGCCCACGCCGAACCAGCCCGGCACGATCTGCCGTGACTGCGTCCAGCCGAACACCCACGGGATGGCCCGCAGCCCCTCCAGTCCGGCGCCGGAATCGGGCCGCTTGGACGGACGGGATCCGATGTTCAGGGATCCCAGCTGCTCCACCGGGGTGGAGGCCATGAAGTAGGCGGGCAGGTCGGGGTCCTCGATCAGCGTGCGGTAGCGCGCGAACGCGGCGTCGGAGACGGTTTCCATGACGTGGCCGTAGCGCACGCGCTGGTCCTCCGAGGTGCGCGGCGCGCGGTGCAGTGCCGAGCCCTGCAGCACCGCGGCAAGGGAGAGCTCGAGGTTTTCGCGGGCCAGCTCCGGCAGGGAGTACTTGTCCGAGATGACCTCGCCCTGCTCGGTGAACTTGATCTCGCCCTCGAGCACGCCGTTGGGCTGGGCCATGATGGCATCGTAGGTCGGCCCGCCGCCGCGGCCCACCGAGCCGCCGCGGCCATGGAAGAGGCGCACGCGGACGCCGTGCTTCGCGGCCACGTCCCGCAGCTTGCGCTGGGTCTTGTAGATTTCCCACTGGCTCGTCATGACGCCGGATTCCTTGTTGGAGTCCGAGTAGCCGAGCATGATCTCCTGCACGTCGCCGCGGAGCCGGACCAGTTCGCGGTAGGACGAATCAGAGAGCAGCTGGTCCACGATCTCGGCCGACGCGCGGAGCTCGTCGACGGTTTCCAGCAGCGGCGCGAACCCGATCTTGGCGTAGGGCGCCTCGCCGAAGAGACTGACCAGGCCGGCCTCGCGGGCCAGCACGGCCGCGGCCAGGACGTCGTCCGCGCCGCGGGTCATGGAGATGATGTAGGTCTCGATCACGTCGGGGCCGTAGGTGCGCAGGGCACGCCGGATCTCCCGGAAGACGTCGTACGTGCCGTCAGCGACGCCGTCGAGCTTGATCGGGTGGCCGGAGAGCGGACGCCGGGAGGCGAGCTCGGAGCCCAGCACCTCCAACCGCTCGGCGCGGCTGAGTTCGGCGTACCGGACACCGGGGCCGCCGAGGCGGTCCATGAGCTGCCCGACGGCGTCGTGGTGGTGGTCGGCGTGCTCGCGGATGTCCAGGGTGGCCAGGTGCAGGCCGAAGGAGGCGATGGCGCGGCGGACCCGGGACAGGGCGCCGTCGGCGGCCAGGGCGGCGTGGTGGTTCCGCAGCGACCGTTCCAGCAGGCCGAGCTCGGCGAGGAGCTCCCCGGTTGCGGTGTAGTCGCGGCCGGGCTCGTGCGCGGATCCGGCCGCGACCCGCCGGCCGGTGTTGATCAGTTTGGCCTTGATGCAGGTGAGTTTGAGCCGGTACGGCTCCTGCGCGTTCAGCTCCAGGACGCGGCGGTCCAGGCCCGGCAGGTTCCCCAGGTCGACGTCGATCGAGTCCAGGAGTTCCTGGTCGGCCCCGGCCAGCGCGGTCGAATTGGACAGGATGGAGATGAGCCCGTCGATCAGGCCGATGCTGATCCGTACGGCGTGCTGGTTCTGGATCTGGAGGATTTCGCGGGTGACGGCGGCGGTCACGTTGGGGTTGCCGTCCCGGTCCCCTCCGATCCAGGAGCCGAAGCGGATCGGCGCCTTCTGCGGCGGCAGCGTGACGCCGTGCTCGGCGAGCAGCTCGGAGAGGTCCGAGAGCATTTCCGGCATGGCGTCACTGAGGATCCCGGTGAGGTAGTAGATGGCGTTCCGGGCCTCATCCACCGGGGTGGGCCGGACCTGGCGGAGCTCGTCCGTCTGCCACATCTGGTCGATCACTTCGGACAGGTGGCGGTCCTGGCGGCGGCGCGCGGACGTGCCCTCCGCCGTGGATTCGGACAGGATGTCCGAGAGCCGGCGGATTTTGTCCAGCACGGAACGGCGGGAGGCCTCGGTGGGGTGTGCGGTGAAGATGGGACGGACGTCGAGCTCGTTGACGACTTCCTGCAGCACGGAGTTGCCGGCCTGGTCCGCGATCTCCTCAACGGCTTTGGCGAGCCAGCCGTCCTTTTCCTGCCGGGTGCGCAGCCCGCGGACCCGGTGGACCTGCTCGGCGGCGTTCGCCAGGTGGAAGTAGAACGCGAACGCGCGGACCAGGTCGGTGGCCTGGTCCAGCGGCAGGGAGCCGAGCAGTTCGCGGACCTGGGCGACGACGTCGTACGAGCTCCACGGCCCGGTGGCGTCGGCCCCGCCGCGGGCGGCCTCCTTCGATTCCTTGGTCAGCAGGCGCACCTGCTCCACGAGGTCCAGGAGTTCCGGTCCGTGCTGGCGGACCAGGGATTCGCCTAGCAGGGTGGAGACCCGGCGGACATCAGCCCGGAGTTCGGCGGCAAGATCGGTGTCGGAATGCATTGCAGTGTCAGCCATGGAAACTATCTTTCGAGGGTTCGACTTGGCTCGTACACTGCGCTGGATACTGTGAGCCCGATTACTTCTTCCCATGGGATGTTACCCGCAGGCACTCCCGGCTGGAATTCCGTCTCAGATAGTGTCATGCCCTGCCGCGCCGCCCAGTCCCCCTGGCCCCCGGCACCCTCTAGCTCGCAGTTGTGACCCCTTTTGGACCCCAAAACGGCCCACAGCTGCGAGCTAGTTGGGTGAACGCGTTAGCGCGCGATCTTGAAATTGAACTCCCCGGTGCCCAGCGCGCCCCAGAGCCGCAGCCAGATCGGCAGGATCATTTCCGCGCCGCGGGCACTCGTGATGTCCCCGAGGTCAATCACGTCCCGGTGGCCGAAGCCCTTGAGCAGTTCCGTTACGGCGGCCTTGGCCTCGGCGTCGTCCCCGGAGACGAACACCGAGTGGTCGCCGCCGGCAACGCGCGCCGGATCCACCATCACGGACGCCGTCATGGTGTTCAGCGTCTTGACCACCTTGGCCTCCGGGAAGGCCTGCTGGATCTGCTCGCCGAGGCTGTCCGTGTTCACCGGGTTCAACGACGGCGGCATGCCCTGCGAAAAGTCCAGCGGGTTGGCGATGTCCATGATGACTTTGCCGGCGAGGTTCCCCGTGCCTGCGGCGGCCAGAGCCGCCAGGGAGCCGCCGCCGTTCGTCGCGTTGACGACCAGCTCTGCGCCGGCCGCAGCGTCGGCAAAGGCGGCGAGGGCGATTCCGGTGTTGGCGGCGTGCCACTGGGCGAACGGCGCGGTGCCCATCATGTCCGGCTCGGTCCGGGCGAGCGTCGCCTGCGGGTCGCGGGTGCCCATCACGACGTCGTGCCCCAGGCCCGCGAGTGCGCCGAAAATCGTGCGCCCCACCATGCCGGTTCCCAGTACTGCAATCTTCATGGCATCCTCGTTCTGAATCAGCGGAGTAGACAGGTTCGTCTACGTGTCGGCACGACGCTATCAGACAGACCTGTCTACGGCAAGGAGGGAATGCATCCCGCACACCAAAAGAACGACTGACAAAGTTTGAAATCTGTCATCTGATTGTCGTATGCTGGATCCATGACAACTTCTACTCTCGGCGCCACCCGCACGCTGGGCTCCACGGGCCCCACCACCGCCCCCATCGGTCTCGGACTGATGGGCATGTCCGATCTTTACGGTCCCGCCGACGACGCCGAGAGTGTCGCCACGATCCAGGCCGCCCTCGACGCCGGCGTGACGCTGCTGGACACCGGGGACTTTTACGGCATGGGGCACAACGAAATGCTGCTGCGCGACGCGATCCGCGGCCGCCGGCGCGAGAACGCCCAGATCAGCGTGAAATTCGGCGTCCTGCGCGATGCCCGGGGCGGATGGAACGGCGTGGACACCCGGCCCGCCGCCGTCAAGAACTTTCTGGCCTATACCCTGCGGCGCCTCGGCACCGACTACGTGGACATCTACCGGCCCGCCCGCCTGAATCCGACCGTGCCGGTCGAGGAAACCATGGGCGCACTGGCCGAGCTCGTGCAGCAGGGCCTCATCCGCCACATCGGGCTCTCCGAGGTTGGCGCCGATACCCTGCGCCGCGCCAACGCCGTCCACCCGGTCTCCGACCTCCAGATTGAGTACTCACTCATCTCACGAGGCATCGAGCAGGACATCCTGCCCACGGCCCGCGAACTCGGCGTCGGCGTCACCGCGTACGGCGTGCTGTCCCGCGGCCTGGTCTCGGGCCACTGGCCCGCGGCCGGAACCGAGAACCGACGCGACTTCCGGGCCCACCTGCCCCGCTTCTCCGGCGAGAACCTGCAGCGCAACCTCGAACTCGTCGAACGGCTGCGCGGCATCGCGGACCGTAAGGGTGCGACCGTCGCCCAGCTCGCCATCGCCTGGGTCCTCTCCCGCGGCGAGGACATCGTCCCCCTCATCGGCGCCCGCCGCCGCGAGCGGCTCACCGAATCGCTGGGAGCAACCGATCTGGTCCTCTCCGTCGAGGACCTTGCGGAGATCGAGGACGCCGTCCCGGCCGACGCCGCCGCGGGCACGCGTTACGACGCCGGCCAGATGGCCATGCTCGACAGCGAACGCCGGTGACCCCTGCCGCCGTCGTCCTGACGGAAGAGCGCATCCTCGACGCCGCGGAAGACGTGCTGCGGCGCTTCGGGCCGGCCAAGGCCACGGTGGTGGACGTGGCAAAGGCCCTCGGCGTCAGCCACGGCAGCGTGTACCGGCACTTCCCCACGAAGGTCGCGCTGCGGGACGCGGTGGCCCGGCGCTGGCTGGACCGCCTCGCAGATCCGCTGGATCCGGCCCGGGATACGGACGGCCCGGCTGCGGAACGTCTGCTCCGCTGGCTGGAACGGCTCGCGGCCATCAAGCAGGGCATGGCGCTGAACGATCCCGAGCTGTTTGCCACCTTCAGCCAGCTGACCACCGAGGCACGGGATGTCGTGGCGGTCCACGTTGGGCATCTGGCCGCGCAGCTCACGGAAATCATTGCCGACGGCGTCAGCAGGGGCGAGTTTGCTGTCACGGATCCGCCGACGGCAGGCCTTGCGGTCCTGCACGCGACCGCGCGGTTCCACCACCCGCTGCACGCGGCGGAATGGGCGGATCCGGCCATCGGGGCCCAGCTGCAGGAGGTCTGGCGGCTGCTCGTACAGGGCCTGGCCGTACGGCCGTGAGCCCGGGGCAGGCCTGCGGGGCGTGATTCGAGCCAGGGCGTAGACAGACTTGTCTGTGTACGATGGTGTCATGACGCTGTCAGCAGCCCCTGCCCCGCCGGCGGCCCGCACCCCCGCCGGGCAGGCCAGAGAGAAAATCCTGGCCACGGCCTTCCGGCTCTTCTACGCGCACGGATTCCGGGCTGCCGGCATCGATACGATCATCGCCGAGTCCGGCGTCGCGAAAGCCACGTTCTATAAGTACTTTCCGGCCAAGGACGACCTCATCCTGGCTTATCTGGAGAAGGTCGACGGCATCTGGACCGGGCAGCTGCACGCCGCCGCCGAGGCCGCCGGCGAAGACCCCGCCGCGCAGCTCGTGGGCCTGTTCGATGCCCTGAGAACCGCCTGCCGGCGGGACGGCTACCGCGGCTGCGCCTTCATCAACGCAGCTGCCGAGTCGGCCGCCGGCACCCGGGTCCACGACCGGACCGTGGCCCACAAGCAGCAGATCCGCGCCTGGATCCGGGACCTGGCCGCCCGCGCCGGCGCCCAGGACCCGGACCAGCTTGCCCGCAGCCTGACCCTGCTCCTCGACGGCGGCCTGGCCAGCGGAGTGCTCGACGGCGACCCGGAAGCGGCCACCGCCGCCGGGACCACCGCAGCCCAACTGGTGGCTGCCAGCCTCGGCAGCTCCCCCGGCGGACGCAGCCTGAGAACCGGCCCCGACGGAAACCCTGGAGGAACCCATGACCACCATTGAGCCCGCGGTCGACCCGCAGCTTGCCCGCTGGCAGCGCTTCCGGAACAGCCGGAACGCGGCCCTCGCCAGCGACCACGGCTGGCTGACGCTGACCTCGTTCCAGTGGCTCGAGGACCGGCCGGCCGCCGTCGAGCTCGCCCCCGGGCTCTGGTCCACTGACGGCACGACGGCGTTCCTCACCGCCGCCGCGCCGGACGGTCTGACCCTCGTGGAAACCGGCGAACCCGTGGACGGGACCATCAGCGCCGTGCTCTCGGACGAGGAATCACTCATGTGGGTCCAGTACGGCGGCGACGACGGCCGCCAGGTGGTGGTGGAGCTCGCCATGCGGGCGGACAAGTACGCGATCCGCACGCGCGACTCCCAGTCCCCGGCGTTCACGGAGTTCGACGGCGTGCCCACCTTCGACTTCCGCCCGGACCTGGTCATCGAGGCCCGGTTCATGCCCTATCCCGAGCCCGTGGATGTCCCGATCGGCACCGCCAACCCGCTCGTGGACGGGGTCCACCGCTCGGTCGGCGAGTTGGTCTTCCGGCTGCCCGGCACAGACCACGAGTTCCACCTGCACGCCGAGGAGGAGAAGCTCGGTGCGTTGACGGTCACGTTCCACGACGAGACCAATGGGGAATCGACGGACGAGTGGCGGAAAGTCTCCACCGCAAAACCCCGCGTCGATTCATCCGGAAATGCGACCGTGATCTTGGATTTCAACCGGGCCATCAACTACCCCAGTGCCTTCACCCCGTACGGCACCTGCCCCATGCCGGTGAAGAACAACAGCCTGGACTACCGCATCGCAGCCGGCGAGAAGGAACCCGGCCTCTTCTGAACGGTCTTCTAGACGATCGCGGACACGCCGGTGACGGCACGCCCCGTGATCAGGGTGTTGATCTCGAACGAGCCCTCGTAGGTGTAGATCGCCTCGGCGTCGGAGAAGATCTTGGCCATCCGGTAGTCGATGACGATCCCGTTGCCGCCCAGCAGGGACCGGCCCATCGCCACGGTTTCGCGCATCCTGGCGCTGACATAGGACTTCGCGAGGGCCACCTGCGGCATGTCCGCGGCGCCCTGGTCCTGCAGCTGCGCGATCCGGACCATCATGCCCATGCTGGCCACGGCGTTGCCGAGCATGGTCACCAGTTGCTGCTGGACCAGCTGGAACTTCGCCAGCGGGCGGCCGAACTGCTGGCGTTCGACGGCGTACTGCCGGGCGACGTCGAAGGCCGCGAGCTGCTGCCCCACGCCCTGCCAGGCCACCATGATCCGGGAACCGCGCAGGAGCTCGTTGGTGTCCTCGAAGCTGCTGATGCCCGCGAAGCGGTCCGTTTCGGCCACCCGGACGTCGGTGAAGACGATGTCCGCATTCTGCACCGTGCGCAGCGCAATCTTGTTCTCGATCCGGCTCCGGCTCACGCCCGGCAAGGTGGCGTCGACGATGAAGCCGCGGATGCCGCCGTCGGCCTCGTCCCGGGCCCAGACCAGCATGTAGTCGCAAAACGTCCCGTTGCCGATCCAGCGCTTGGCGCCGTTGAGCACCCAGGCGTCGCCGCCGTCGGCCGCGCCGCCGGGGACCCGCCGGGCCCGGGTTTCCATGCCGCCGGCAACGTCCGAGCCGTGGTCCGGTTCGGTGAGGGCAAAGGCGCCGGTGGTGCGCAGGTTCGCCGCGTCCTCGAGCAGGCGCGCCTTCTGCTCCTCGGAGCCGAAGCCGTAGAGCGACTCCACGAAAAGGTCATGGTGGACCAGGAAGAACGTGGCGAGCGAGGTGTCCACCCGGGTCATCTCGGCAATGATGATCCCGGCGAACAGGTTGCTGTAGCCGCGCTGGGCGGGGGCGCTGAGCTCCAGGGCGGCCAGTTTGGGCAGGATGTGGGCCGGGAATTCGGCCTTGTTCCACCAGTCCGTGGCGAACGGGGCGACCTCGGCGGCCAGGAACTCCCGCAGCTGCGCCAGTTTGGCCCGCTCCGCCGCGCTGAGCAGGGATTCGTAATCGAAGAAGTCCGCCGTGGGCAGCCCCGCCACTGACGGCGCGGGGGTGGCGGCCAGCCCTGTCCCGGTCATTTCGGAATCGGTCATTTCGGAGCCGGTCATTTCGGAGCCGGTCATTTCGGGCCCATGCGGATGGCGCCGTCGAGACGGATCGTCTCGCCGTTGAGCATGGCGTTCTCCACAATGTGCGCGGCGAGGTTCGCGTATTCGGCGGGGCGGCCCAGCCGCGAGGGGTGCGGCACCTGCTGGCCCAGGGAGTCCTGCGCCTCCTGCGGCAGGCCGGCCATCATGGGAGTCTCAAAGATGCCCGGTGCGATGGTGACCACCCGGATCAGCGAGCGCGCGAGTTCGCGGGCGATCGGCAAGGTCATGGCGGCGACAGCGCCCTTGGAGGCGGCGTAGGCGGGCTGGCCGATCTGGCCGTCGAACGCGGCAACGGAGGCGGTGTTGATGATGACGCCGCGTTCGGGCCCGCCGAGTTCGGTGGCGGCGGGCTCGGTGGTGGCCATGGCGGCCGCGGCGAGGCGGATCACGTTGAAGGTGCCCACGAGGTTGATCTGGATGACGCGGTTGAAGGCCTCCAGCGGGAGCACGCCCTCGCGGCCCAGGACCTTGCCGGGGGTCGCGATTCCCGCGCAGTTCACCACGATGCGCAGCGGGCCCAGGGCGGCGGCGGCATCGACGGCGGCCTGCACCTGCACCTCGTCCGTGACGTCGGCGGGGACGAAGACGGCCGTGCGGCCGGTTCCGGCCGGCGTACCGGCGGCGGCACCGGCGGCGGCCTCGCTAGCGGCGGAGGCGGTCAGTTCGGCGGCAAAGGCGTCCCCGGCGGAACCCGGCAGGTCCACGAGCACCACCGACGCACCGGCGTCGAACAGGCGCCTGGCCGTGGCTGCTCCGAGACCTGAGGCCCCGCCCGTGATCAGCGCGACAGTACCCTTGATGTCCATCCATCCTCCTTGATGTGGAACCGAACCCCGGCCGCGAAGCCTCTGACGCGGGCGGCGCCTGAAGCAGCAGCCCGCGGGGAACATTAGTTAGTGAATGTTAACTGGAATGCGGCCATTGCGCACCTTTGGGCGCACCCGCTCAGGGCCGCGGTCACGATCGAGGTCCGGACGGGCTCCCGCGAATAGGCTTGAGCCATGACCCGAGCCGACGCCTCCGCCCCCAACTGGTCCTTCCGCGCGGACGAGGCAGCCCGCTCGGTGACCAGGCTTTTCGGGCAGCGGCTCTTCTTCCTGCCGGGAACCCACATCGCCGCGATCCTCCGGCCGTCAGGCCGGCTGAAGAACCTGTCCCGGCCCTGGCACTACTGGTGGCAGGCACACTACCTGGACTGCCTCGTGGACGCCGGCCGCCGGGAACTGGGCTCGCCCGGGCGTCGGGGGGCCAAGTTCGACGGCGAGAACCGGCCCAGCGCCGGCCGCCTCGCATCGCGGCTCGTCACGGGCATCCGGCTGCGCAATTTGCTCACGGTGGTCAACAACTACTACGACGACATGGCCTGGCTGGCCCTGGCCACGCTCCGGCTGGACAAGCTCGCCGAGGACAGCCGCAAACGCACCGGCCGGCAGCGCAACGCCAAGGTCCTGCAGAGCCTGACCCTGCAGTTCGACTCCGCCTCCACCGACGACCTCGGCGGCGGCACCTTCTGGAGCACGAAGCGCGATTTCAAGAACACACCCGCCACCGCACCGGTGGCCCTCTACTACGCGCGGACGGGCAACCGGGCCAAGGCGCAGGCCCTGCTGGACTGGCTGGACGCCAAGCTCTACGAACCCGGGCAAGGCCTCTACCGGGACGGCCTGCGGATTTCCGGGACGGGTGACGTGGTGCTGGAAGAGACCATCTACACCTACAACCAGGGGCCCGTCCTCGGGGCCTTGCTCGAACTTGGGGGCGAGGCGAACCTCGGGCGTGCGGCCGCGCTGGTGGCCGCCGTGGCGCGCAGCCTCACGCATCCGGCCCCGCTGCTGGGGCGCACCGCTGCGGTGTTGCGCTGCGAGGGAAGGGGCGACGGCGGACTCTTCACCGGGATCCTCGTCCGCTACCTGGCCCTTGCCGCCGTCGACGAACGGCTGCCCGCCGAAACCCGGGCCACGGCGGCGGCACTCGTGAACGATACAGCCGAGGCCCTCTGGGAAGGCCGTCGGATCCTCCCGGCGCAGGACCGCCTCGCGCGCCCCGGCAGCCATCTGGTCTTCTCCGACCGCACTGAACTGCCGGCACGCCGCAGCTACCCGGAGGGCGCCGCCGTCGAGCTGTCCACACAGCTCCAGGCCTGGATGGTGCTGGAGGCGGCCGCATCCATCGCGACGGCGCCGGCACCGCAGCCCAATTAGGTCACGCAACAGTTTCGTAATTCATGTGATACTGATCACTTAATGCGGATTCGGGTTGGTCGCTTAGGTTTGGCTAACCTACAGTCTTTCGTAGTGAGCATGCCCTAACTTCCCCGCTCACGGGGGGCAGGGCACTACGACGACTTCCTTGCAGAAAGTAGCCCCATGAAGATCCGCACCAACGCGCTGGCGGGCATCGCCCTGGCCGCCACTGCCGCCCTGGGCCTGGCCGCCTGCGGCTCCGGCTCCTCCTCCCCGGCCGGCAGCAGCGCAGCCGCCGGTGGCTCCTCCGCCGGCGAGATCACGGTCTATAACGCCCAGCACGAATCCCTGACCAAAGAGTGGATCGACGCCTTCACCGCCGAAACCGGCATCAAGGTCACCGTGCGCCAGGGCGACGACACCGAAATGTCCAACCAGATCGTCCAGGAAGGCCAGGCCTCGCCGGCGGACGTCTTCCTCACCGAGAACTCCCCCGCCATGGCCCAGGTGGAAAACGCCGGCCTCTTCGCGGACGTGGACAAGGCCACCGTGGACCAGGTCCCCGCCGAATTCCGTCCTTCCACCAACAAGTGGACTGGCATCGCGGCCCGCTCCACCGTGCTGGTTTATGACAAGAACAAGATCAGCGCCGACAAGCTGCCTAAGTCCATGCTGGATCTGGCCAACCCCGAGTGGAAGGGCAAATGGGCCGCTTCCCCGTCCGGCGCCGACTTCCAGGCGATCGTCTCGGCCCTGCTGGAACTCAAGGGTGAAGCCGCCACGCAGGCATGGCTCAAGGGCATGAAAGAGAACTCCAAGGCGTACAAGGGCAACAGCACGGCCATGAAGGCCGTCAACGCCGGCGAAGTGGACGCCGCCCTGATCTACCACTACTACTACTACGGCGACCAGGCCAAGACCGGCGAGAACTCCAACAACGTCACGCCGTTCTACTTCAAGAACCAGGACCCGGGCGCATTCGTCTCCATCTCCGGCGGCGGCGTGCTGAAGTCCTCCAGGAACGCCGCAGCGGCCCAGTCCTTCCTGAAGTTCATCACCGGCAAGAAGGGCCAGGAAGTGCTCCAGAAGGGCACCTCCTTCGAGTACGCCGTCGCCTCGGACGTCCCGTCCAACGACAAGCTGGTTCCGCTCAAGGAGCTGCAGGCACCCACAGTGGATCCCGCCAAGCTCAATTCCGCCAAGGTCACCGAGCTGATGACCCAGGCAGGACTGCTGTAGCAGCAGTGACTAGCAAGCTGGCGGTCCCCGGTCCATCTGGGAACACGACGACGGCGGGCAGGGGCAAACGTCCCCGCCCGCCTTTCGGCGTCTCTGTCGTGTCCATCATTGCGGTCCTGATCGCCCTGTTTTCCCTGGTGCCCCTGGCCTACGTGGTCTTCATGACGGCCTCCACTGGCTGGGACACCGCCGCCGCCCTGATCCTGCGCCCGCGCGTGGGCGAACTCCTGCTGAACACCGTGCTGCTGACCGTGGTGACGGTGCCGCTGTGCCTGGTCCTGGGCGTCGGCGGCGCGTGGCTGGTCGAACGCACCAGCCTCAGGGGCCGGAAATGGTGGGCCGTGCTGCTCGCCGCGCCGCTGGCCATCCCCGCCTTCGTCAACAGCTACGCCTGGGTTTCCGCGGTGCCCTCCCTCGGCGGGCTGTGGTCCGGGGTCCTGATCGCCACCCTGTCCTATTTCCCGCTTGTGTACATCCCGGCGGCCGCGACGCTCAGCCGCCTGGACCCGGCGATCGAACAGTCCGCCGCCTCCCTCGGGCTCGGCGCCTGGCGCGCGTTCTTCCGCGTGGTGCTGCCGCAGCTGCGCATCGCCATGACCGGCGGCGGGCTGCTGGTCGCGCTGCACCTGCTGGCCGAATACGGGGCGTTCGCGATGATCCGCTTCGACACCTTCACCACCGCGATCATGGTGCAGTACCAGTCCACCTTCAACGGGACCGCGGGGAACATGCTGGCCAGCGTGCTGGTGTTCCTGTGCCTGATCCTGCTGCTCGTGGAGGTCCGCAGCCGCGGCAGCGCCCGGTACGCCAGGATCGGCTCGGGCGCCCAGGCACGCGCCTTACGCCTGCCCCTGCACGCCTACCAGGTCCCCGCCCAGCTGTCCCTGATCGCCCTCACCGGGCTGGCGTTCGGCCTGCCGCTGACGTTTGTGCTGCGCTGGATCGTCGCCGGCGGCCCGGAAATCTGGGCAGCCGAGGAATTCATGCCGGCCCTCCTGCAGACCCTGGCCTACGGCCTTGCGGGGGCCGTCGTCACCACCGTGGTCGCGTTCCCCATGGCCTATCTGGCCGTGCGACGTCCCGGCTGGTTCAGCAAGACCCTGGAGCTGTCCAACTACATCACCAGCTCCATGCCCGGGATTGTGGTGGGCCTGGCCTTCGTGACCGTGAGCATCCGGATGGTGCCCAGCGTGTACCAGACCTCAGCGCTGCTCATCGCGGCCTATGTGCTGTTGTTCCTCCCCCGGGCCCTGGTGAACATCCGCTCGGGGCTGTCCCAGGCACCGAAGGAACTCGACGAGGCCGCTCAGGTGCTCGGGAAGCCGCCGCTGCTGGCCTTCCTGCGCGTGACGCTGCGCCTCACGGCTCCCGCCGCGGCCGGCGGCGCCGCCCTGGTGTTCCTGGGGATCGTCAACGAACTCACCGCCACCCTCCTGCTCTCGCCCAACGGGACGCGCACCCTCGCCACAGAGTTCTGGAGCAAGAGCAGCGAGATCGATTACGCTGGCGCCGCCCCCTATGCGCTGCTGATGATCCTGATCTCGGCGCCCATGACCTACCTCCTCTTCCAGCAGTCCAAGAAAGTAGCCGGACAGTGACCGATGTTTACCCGTCGCGTGAGGCCCCCTCGCGTCTGCCCGAGCCGCGAGTCGCGGCCTCCGTGGCCACCAGCACCAACAGCCACCTGGAAATCGACGCGGTCACCAAGAACTTTGGCCCCCAGGCCGTCCTCAGGGGCGTCAACCTCTCCGTCGCCAGGGGCGGAACGACGGCGATCGTGGGGCCGTCCGGCTCCGGCAAGACCACACTCCTGCGCCTGATTGCCGGCTTCGAACATCCGGACACCGGCAGCATCTCGCTGGGCGGGAGCAAGGTGGCGGGCGAGAACGCCTGGGTCCCCGCCCACAAGCGCCACGTCGGCTACGTGGCCCAGGACGGCGCTTTGTTCCCGCACCTGACCGTCGGGCAGAACATCTCCTTTGGCCTGGACGCCGCGCAACTCCCCGGCGGGCACCGCGGCGTCAAGGCGCGGGTCGGCGAGCTGCTGGAAATGGTCTCCCTGGACCCGGCCATGGCCAAGCGCCGCCCGCACCAGCTGTCCGGCGGCCAGCAGCAGCGGGTCGCCCTGGCCCGGGCGCTGGCCCGCAAGCCCGCGCTCATGCTGCTGGACGAGCCGTTCTCCGCCCTGGACGCCGGCCTGCGGGTGGCCACCCGCCGCGCCGTGGCCCAGGTCCTGAAGGATGCAGGCGTCACCACGATCCTGGTCACGCATGATCAGGCCGAGGCGCTGTCCTTCGCCGACCAGGTGGCCGTGATGCGCGGCGGCAGGCTGGCCCAGATCGGCAACCCGTTCGTCGTCTACACCCGCCCGGCGGACCGTGCCACCGCCGAATTCCTGGGCGACGCCGTCATCCTGGATGCCTGGATGGAAGGCTCCCTGGCCACGTGTTCGCTCGGCGGGATCCCCGTGCGCCGCCCGCCGGCCCAGGGCCGGGTCCAGCTGATGCTGCGGCCCGAGCAGATCCGTATTTCCGAGGACGGCCCCATCCGCGGCACCGTGGTGGACACCGACTACTTCGGCCCCGAGACCACGGTGCGGCTCCAGCTGCCGGTTCCGCCGGTCCTTGCCGCCGGCGCCGTCCCGGACCACCGCTACCCCGGCGGCGGGGAAATCATCACCATCCGGCACTGGAACGCCTCGATCGCCCGTCCCGGCACGGAGCTTCGGCTTCGCGTGGTGGGCGAGGCCGTGGCCTTCCCGGTGGATGAGCAGCAGTCTCCGTAATCGTGCTCTGCAGATAGGGTGGGCGGATGACTGTTCAGCCTGGCCTGCACCGCCAATACTGCTCCGTTGCAGCCCCCACGCAGCTGTGGCTCGATCCGGACGGCCGCCTGGCCGGCGAGGTCAAACCGCCCGGAGCCGGTGAGGCTGCTGATCCGGCCGGGTTCACCGGGCTGCTCCACGGCGACACCCGGATGCTGTGCCGGGCGCTCGTGCGCGTCAACGGCCTGGAACCCGAACCGGCGGCCGTCGAGACCGAGCCCGGCGGTGTCCTGCGCGTCCGGGGCCTGGTCCGGGGCATCCCGGGACCCACTGAGGATCCCGCCGTCGAGCTCTTCCAGACCTGGACCGTGACGCCGGGCGTGGTGCGGCACACCTTGCAGCTGCGCACCTCACTGGAGTCCCTCGACGTCGAAATCGACATTGAACTTGCCGCCGACTTCACCGACATGGCCCAGATCCGCCTCAGCCGTTTCCGCGACGCGTCCGGGCCGGTCTCCGCCGATAGGTCCGCGCTGCGCTGGAGGCAGGGCGGCAAGACCCTGACGGTTGCGGCCGCCGGCGCCGTCACCCCGGAAGGGCACCTTACCTGGCGCGGAACCCTGGGCCGGGGCCGGCCGTTCGAGGCCGAATGGCAGGCCGTCCTCACCGACGACGACGCCGCCGTGGTGGCGGCCCGCCCGCCCGCAGCCCGGCCGCCGCGAACCGGACCGGCCGGAGCCTTGGGCCTGCTCCTGGATAACTCCCTCGATGAAGTGGCCGGGCTCCGTCTGGCCACCCGCCAGCTGCCGGACGCTCCGTTCATCGCCGCCGGGGCGCCCTGGTACTTCACGCTGTTCGGGCGGGATTCGCTGTGGGCCGCGCGGCTGCTGCTGCCGCTGGACACCGGACCGGACACCGGTCTGGCGGCGGGCACGCTGCGCGCACTTGCAGCCTTCCAGGGCACCCGCACGGACGCCGCGGCGGCCGAGGAACCCGGCAAGATCCTGCACGAGCTGCGGTCCAAGGAGCTTGTGCTGGAGAGCCAGGGCCTGCGTCTGCCACCGGTGTACTTCGGTGCCGTGGATTCCACCCTGCTGTGGCTTTGCCTGCTCGGCGAACTCTGGCGCGCCGGCCGGGACGACGACGCCGTACGGTCGCTGCTGCCGAACGCGGCACGCGCCGCGGAATGGCTGCTCGCTGCCGGCACCACCGGAACGGACGGTGCAGCAGACGGCACGGCGGGCAACGGCGGGTTCCTCAGCTACCGTGACGCGTCCGGGCACGGCCTGAGCAACCAGGGCTGGAAAGACTCCCGGGACGCCATGCAGTTCCGCGACGGACGCCAGGCCGAGGGGCCGATTGCCCTGTCCGAGGTGCAGGGCTACGCGTACCAGGCAGCGATGGAAACGGCGGAGCTGTTCGACGCCTTCGGCGAACCCGGCGGCCAGGCACTGCGCGACTTCGCCGCTGCCCTCCGGCTCAGGTTCCGGGAGCGCTTCTGGGTTGAGGACGACTGCGGACCGTTCCCGGCCATGGCCCTGGACGGACACGGGGTTCCCCTGGACATCCCCGGCTCAAACATGGGACACCTTCTGGGCACGGGCATCCTGGACGCGGCCGAGGCCCGGATCGTGGCGGACCGGCTGGTGAGCCCCGAGTTGTTCTCCGGCTACGGCGTGCACACGATTTCGCGGCGGGCCGCAGGGTTTTGGCCCTTCAGCTACCACTGCGGCTCGGTCTGGAGCCACGACACCGCCATCGCGATCCGCGGCCTCCTGGCCGACGGTTTCATCGCCGAGGGCCGGATCCTCGCCGATGGCCTGCTCGCGGCGGCGGCCTCCTTCGGGCACCGGCTGCCGGAGGTGTTCGCAGGGGTGCGGGCCGAGGACTCGGGCGTCGCGGTGCCCTATCCGGCGTCGTGCCACCCGCAGGCGTGGTCCTCAGCCTCGGCGGTGGTGATCGCCCAGGCGATGGGCGTCGGGCTCTGACGGGCCTGGCTCTGACAGGCGGACCGCCGCCGGGCGAACCTCCGGCACAGGCCGCCTCAGGATCCCGGCCCGTGTCAGGGGTACCGGCCGCGGTGCCATAGAGGCGCGGAGCGCGTCGGCCAGGATCACGATCCCGGTAACGGCGAGCGCCAGGCCCATGGCGGCGAGCACGTCCGTCAGCCAGTGATAGCCCAGGTACAGGCGGCTGAAGGCAACCACCAGCGTCCCAGCGGCTGCGGCCGCGAAGGCGAGCACCGACGTCGACTGTTTGCTCGTCCGCGTTCCGCGGGCCGCCACCAGCAGGTAGCTGACGACGCACAGGAAGACGCCGGCACCGAAGGTATGGCCGGAGGGAAATGACAGGGCATCATCCGGTCCCAGCAGAAAGTCGCTGGCGGCGGGTCTGCCCCGGCCGACGTCGTGCTTGATCAGCGTGGACACCGCGAAGGTGGCCGCCATGGCGCCGATTAGCAGGGCGGGACGCCAGACTTCCCGTTTCCAGACCGCCCAGGCCAGCGCCACCGCGCAGCCGATCACCGTCATCCACAGCGGCGACGTCACCGTGGTCACGGCCGCCAGGAAAGCGGTGGCGAGCGGGTTCCGGGACGCCACGAGTCGATCGTGCACGGGCGCGTCCAGGGCGGCCACGCCGCTGTTCGACTGCACGGCGGCGAGCACGGTCCAGAAGATCGTCTCCCCTGCGATCAGCATGCCCGCTGCCACGAAGAAGAGCCGCCGCTGGGACGTCAGCGGCGGGCGGGCAGGGGGTCGCGGGGCACGCTGGGCAAGAAGCATCGACCAATCCTGCCAGTGGCAACTACCTGCAGCCCGGACGGCCGCTGGGAATTCGCTGGGATCCCCCGGCGGCTGGGTCCGCGGCGGGCGACCGCTAGGGTTCCCGGGGCCGCTTGGTCTGCGGGTACGGCGTTTCGAACCGGGCGAGCATCTCCACGAACCCGGCGATCTTCTTCTCCCGGGTGGAGGCCTGCTTGACCGAGTTGGTGCGGTAGATCAGGGCATACCTGTTCACGGATGTCAGGACCTCGAACATCGCCTGCGCCCGGGGCTCCGCCGCGATGGCCGCGGCGAGGTCATCCGGAACCTCCGCCGTCGCTGAGCCCGAATAGGCGGCCTCCCAGCGCCCGTCAGCCTTGGCGGACTCGACGGCGGCCCGGCCGGCCGGGGCCATCCGCCCCGCCGACTCCAGGCGTTCAATCCGTTCCACGTTCCGGGCCGACCACACGCTCTTGCGTCCCCGCCGGGTCATCCGCTGGAAGGAACTTTCCTCGTCCCGTCTTTTGCCCTGCCCGTCGATCCAGCCGAAGCACAGCGCCTCCTGCAGCGCGGCCTCGTAGTCCAGCTCCGTCACCGAGCCGCCCTTCTTGTGCAGCACGAGCCACACGCCGGGGCTCTGCGCATGATGGTGCTCCAGCCAGGCGCGCCACTCGGCAGCGTCCTTCACCAGCAATTCCTCGAGTTCAACAGCCATGGCCCCATTGTGCACCGTGGGGCTGACCGGATGAGTGCTTTGGTGGCACCATGGCAGGTGGAGCCACATCCGTACGTCACCAGGAGATCCCATGCTGCGCGTCCGCCCGATCCACTACACCTCCCGCATGGACCAGTGGGAGCGTCTGCTGTCCGCCCTCGGCATGGTGCGGACGGTCGACGACGGCGACTGGCAGGAGTTCGACGCCGGTTCGGGCCGCCTCGCCCTGCACCGCGTCGCCGCCGGCGCCCATCCCGGCGGGGACGCCGGTGCCGGAATGGTGCTGGATGGCAAGACGGACTTCGGCGTCGAGGTCGGGGATCTGGCGGAGTTCGCGCGCCGCACCAACGCCGCGGGTGTGGAGGACGGGACCACCCCGGCCGAGCTGGTCAGCGCCCGCCACGGCGACACGTGCCGCATCACGGGCGAGGACGGCTTCGGCTTCTTCGCCGACAAGGCCGCCCACGGCGCCCAGTGCGCGGACGCCGATCCGGCCCTCGCCGTCGTCGAGGTCTGGTTCACCCCGGACGCGGCCGCCGCCGCGCAAACCCTGCGGAACATGGGCGCTAGGCTGCGCCCGGCACCGGACGATGACGAAACGGCGGATTTCACGGCGAAGAACGGCGGCGTGCTGATGGTCCGGCCCGCCGGCGGCACCGCCCGGTCCGGCCTGGGCTTTGAATACACAGGCGACCTGTCCGCCCTGCGGGACCGCCTGGCGGCCGCGGGGCACTCGGTCAGTCTGACGGAAGAGGCGTTCGGGCGGACCCTGCACGTGGCCAACCCCGATGCGACCGAGCTGCCGGAGAACCCCAACGGGGCGATGCTCTGGATTTCGGCGAAGCCGGAAGGCGCCTGACGGTCCCTCCCGTGCGCCTGTGGCTGTTCCTTATGGTGTTGTCGGGTGGTTCCGTGGCCGTTGTAGGGTCGTGGCTACCCGGGGGAGGCGGGTATGGCTTTGTTGCTGTGGCCGGACGATTGGTGTCGTGACGGCTTCGAAGGATTGGCCGCCCGCCGCCCCGCGATGACCCGACCGCTGATTGAGAGACGCGACATGATCGCCGGATAGGGACACGACGGCGCGGTTATCTGCCGGGTTCCACCCATCCGACAGACTGGAGGCTGTTTTGGTGCATCTATGGGCCGGCATTGACGCCGGCAAAGCCCATCATCACTGCGTCGTGATCGACGCCGACGGAAACCGGCTGCTCTCGCAGAAAATCCCTAACGACGAACCGGCCCTGCTGGAACTCATCGCCTCCGTCCTGAAACTCGGCGACGGCGACGAGGTCGTCTGGGCGACCGACCTGAACCACGGCGGCCCGGCGCTCCTGATCGCCATCCTCGTCGCCCACGGCCAGAACATCCTCTACATCCCGGGCCGGATCGTCCACCCCAGGTGCTGCTGAGCATGCCCGGTACCGGCCCCGCCGCTACGACCAGCGGCTCCTGCGCGTCTTCTACCTCTCCGGGGCACGACGACACTCCGCGCGCACGGCATCTCTTCATGCGCGAATGGGATCAAAGCGTCCTCACGGAGCAGCACCAGCCTGCCGCTCCCACTGAAACGGCAGGCCTTCGCCGGTCCCGTCTCGCACTCGAAGACGGAACCGTCGTCGGCTCCATCTCCACCTCCTTCGATGAGGAACCCGACGGGTTCACAGCACGCCTGTCCGTGAGCTTGCCCGCCACGTGTGACTGCCAAGACCCTTCCAGCCAACATGCAGCGACGCACCGGGTGGAAAGGTCCTCGCTGGGAAAAACGGCGACGAGCCCTAGAGACAGGAAGATCTCCACCGGAACCCCGCCTGCCAGGGAGCGCAACGCGCACAATAAGAACTAAGTCTGCTCAGGCCTCAGCCGGGGAAAAAGCGCCTCGGAATTGCCGCGGTCTATCGCCGCGCGCACGGAGGGGTCCAGCGGATAATTCTCATACTCCATATTCAGGAAATCGATCGCCGCAGAGGGTGCGAACGGGAAGTCAGTTCCGTATGTGATGCGGCCCGGGTCAGCTACCTCGAGCAGGCTGGGCAGGGCCGCCGGGCTGGCAGATAGGGCCACGTCGTAATAAAACCGCCGCAAGATGGACTGCTTCTTATCTCCCAGCGCCGCCAGCGCGCTGAGGGCCAGGTCCTTATCGTTGAGCATCGTCAGCAGGATCCTGTAGGCGATGTAAGGCACGAAGCCGCCCGCGTGGGCCAGGATGAACCTGACTCCCGAGAACTTTTCCATCGCACCGGACAGGATCAGGCTGATAGCGGTGCGGGTGGTGTCGAGCAAGAAATCTGCGGCAAAGGCGGGTATGCCCGGCACCGCCGGAGCGGGCAGCTCAGCGGGGTGGATGAACACTACGGCCCGGCGGTGGTGCAGGAACTCCAGCAGAGGCTCAAAGCCAGGATCGCCCAGATAGCGGCCGGCGTTGTTGGCCAGCAATACGATCCCGTCCGCGAGCAGGGTGTCCAGGGCGTACTGGGCCTCCGCCAGGGCGCCTTGCACGTCCGGCAGCGTGAGCGTCGCGAAGAACCCGAACCGCTCAGGCCGGGCCGCGACCACCTCTGCACTGTATTCGTTGATCTCCCGCGCCCGCCGCCGTGCCTCCGCAGCGTCCCCGAAGTACACACCGGGCGTGGACAGGGACAAGATGCCGGTCTGCACGTCGTGCCTGTCCATGAACTTCAACGCTGAGCGCTCGGACCACGACGGCAGGCCAATGCCGCCGGGGCGGATGCCCTTTTCAAGCATCCAGCGCGCATACCCAGGCGGAACGATGTGCTGGTGAGTGTCAATGCGGTACGGCCGGCCCATCCGGATCCTTGTCCACGTGCTCGTTTCGCTGATACGCGGGCCCTCAGCGGATGTGAACAATCTACTCGCAAATCCGACCCGTGAGCAGACCGCCGGACGGTGCCTGGGACTGAGCTAGACCGTCAGTGGGCGCTCTTCGAAATCGTGTGTACCAACCGCCGCGGGCGCTGGGAGCCGTTCTCTTAGTCGCCCTGCTGGTGGGGGAGAAGGGACACCGGTACAGGTGCCTCCCCGCCCACGTGAAAGGAACAGCCCATGGGCAACAGCAAAACCCGCAGACCATATCCCGGAACGACGACCGCCAAGTGCCTCGGCCCCTAGCCATAGGCCTCAGGAATCCATTGACAACATCATTGAGATTCCCTCGGAGGTACAGCCGGGCCCGCGGTCAGTCCTCCAGCGCCCCGTTGCAGAGCCGGTTCACTACCTCGGTGAGCATCGTCAGGCCAGCCACGATGTCCTCGTCCGTGGTGTATTCGTGCTCGTTGTGTGAGATCCCGTCCACGCTGGGCACGAACAGCATCACCGTCGGGACGAGGTCCTTCATGTTGGTCGAATCATGCCCGGCCAGGGTCATGACCTGCTTGTTCGCCAGACCCAGGTCGGCCGCCACTTTGGCCGCGAGTTCAACGCCCTCTGGCTGGTAGGGGGTCACGGGCCAGGTGTGGGCGTGGTTGCGCTCCACCGTGACGTTGGCCAGCCTCTCGATCCCGGCGATCCGCTCGTCCAGCAAGGCGTCCGCCTCGGCCAGGACAGCTTCATCGGCGCTGCGCAGGTCCAGCAGCAGGCTCACCCGCGACGGCACCACGACGGGCGAGTTGGGGTAGACGTTCAGCTGCCCCACGGACGTGTGCAGCACGCCGGGGAAGGTGTCGGCAAGTTCCCGGGCGGCGACCACCATCATGGAGGCACCCAGCAGCGCGTCCTTCCGGTCGGCAATCACAGTGGAGCCCGTGTGGGCCTGCTCGCCATGGACCACGAACTCGTATTTGTTGGCCGCCCAGTTGGAGTTCACCAGGCCGATGGTGATGCCTTCGCGCTCCATGCTCCGGCCCTGCTCAATGTGGATCTCGGCGCAGTAGGCGGCTTCGGGGCCCTCGTAGCTGCCCCGGCAGCCGATCGCGTCCAGCGCCTCGCGGACCGAGACTCCGGCCGCGTCCGTGGTGGCCAGCGCGGTCTCGAGGTCGAGCTTTCCGGTGTAGACGGAGGAGCCCATCATGGACGGCTTGAAGCGGGAGCCCTCCTCGTTAAACCAGTTGACCACCGCGATGTTGAACCGGGGCTGCCCGGCGGCCCCGGCCGCGGCCCACTGCTCCACGAGCCGGAACGCCGCGTGGGCTGCGGCAAGGACGCCGTACGCGCCGTCGTAGCGTCCCGCCGTCGGCTGGGAGTCCATGTGGGAGCCCACCACCACGAACGGCGCACCCGGCACGGCCTCGTACAGACCCCACTGGTTGCCGGCCCGGTCGAACCGGACGGTGAAGCCCTTGGCCTCCAGCAGGCCCGTGAGCCACTGCCGCTGCTGGCCGTCCGGCACGCTGGCCGCCTGCCGGTCCACGCCGCCGTTCTCGGTCGCGCCGAATTCGCTCATGATGTGGAAGTCCCGCACGAACGCGGCGTCGCGGGTGCTGAAAATGGTGTGAGTAGTCACGGTGTTCCCCTATGAACGGTTGGTAGCTGGGTTGAAGAATGGACCGGTTGCGGCCGAATCGACCGCAACCGGGGACGAGAGGCCGGGCGTCCGGAACGTAAACGTCCCCCCGACGGCGGTGGCCAGCACCTGGAGTTCGGCGATGCTGCCCGCGGTGAGCGGGGACCCGGACAGGACGGTGAAGTCGGCCAGCTTCCCGGTGGTCAGTGAGCCTTTGATGCCGGACGTGCCGGTGGCTGCTGCGGCTCCGGTGGTATACGCCGCCAGGGCCTGGAGCGGGCTCAGCCGCTCGTCCGGGTTCCCGAAAACGGCGCCCGAGGCGGTGCGCCGGTCCACGAAGGCCTGCATGCCGCGGAGCACGTTGCCGTCCGCCACGGGGCGGTCGGAGCTGCCGGCGAGAGTCACCCCCGCGGCAAGGAACGACGCGGCCCGGTAGGCCCAGCCGAGCCGTTCCGGCCCGAGGGACAGCGTCATACCGTCCCCGCCGTCGAAAAAGAAGCTGGCCTGCGGGGTGACGGCGATGTCGGCGGCGGCAAGCCGTGGAAGCTGTTCCGGCCGCGTCATCGAGGCGTGTTCGATCCTGTTGGGCACGGTCCGGGGGCCGTATTTCGCGGCGCAGCCGGTGATGATCTCGATCGCGAGGTCAACGGCGCTGTCGCCGATCGCGTGCGCCGCGATCGACCAGCCCGCCGCGTAGGCGGCCTCGATCTTTGCCCGGAGCGCCTCCGGTTCCGCCTGGAAGTAGCCGGTGTTGCCGGTGTTGTCCGTCCCGCCGTGGCTGCAGTAGTCCTGGCTGACCGCGGCCGTTTCGCCGAGCAGCGAACCGTCCAGGAACACCTTCGCCGGGCCCAGGGACAGGAAGTCGCCGCCGAATCCGCTGGCGATGCCCAGGTCCAGACCGGCAGGTGCCGGGTCCTGCGGGTCCTGTCCGCCGAGCGGGTGGAGCACATCAAGGACCGGCATCAGCTGTGCCCGCGCGTGGAGTCTGCCTCCGGCCGCCGCCCGCTGGTAGGCAGCCAGCTCCACGGGGCTGTGGCCGATCCAGCCGCCGCCGATCCCGGCCTCGGTGAAGCTCGTGATGCCCTCCGCGGCGTAGTGGCTGGTGGCCCGGTCCAGTGCGGCTTCGATCGCCTCGGACGAGTACGGCAGGATCAGCTGCTGGATCAGCTGCTGCGCGGTTTCCTGAACCAGCCCCGTGGGACGGCCGGCGCCGTCGCGGACAATCACGCCGCCGTCGGGGTCCGGAAACGACGCCGGTTCGGCGCCGGCCAGCCGGAGCGCGGCGGTGTTGACTACGGCCATGTGGCCGGAGTTGTGCCGCATCAACAGGGGCCGGTTTCCCGTGATCCGGTCCAGGACGGCGATGTCCGGGAACTCGCCGCCGTGCTGCTGCTGGCTGAAGCCGGTGGCCAGCAGCCAGCCCGACGCCGGGCTGGACCCGTGCTCTGCCCCGGGCCCTGCGGCGCTGTCTGCCGCCATACCGGCCTCCAGCAGGGCGTAGAGCTGGTGCAGTCCGCGCGCGGCGGAGACGTCCAGCTCGCCCAGGCCCAGCCCGAACCAGGTGGTGTGGCAGTGGGCGTCGATGAAGCCGGGAGTCACGGTGGCGCCGCCGAGGTCCAGGACCTCGGCGGCCTCCATCGAGTCCAGGTCACCGTCGAGGCCCACAATCCGGCCCTGCCAGACCCCCAGCGAGGTGGCCTGCGGGCGGCGGTTATCCATGGTGAGGATGTCCGCGTTGCGCAGCAGCAGGTCGAGTTTCATGGGATTACCTAGCGTGGTTCTTTTAGCGGTGGGACGTGGTGACTGACTTGATGCGGGTGTAATCCTCCAGGCCAAAGACGGAGAGGTCCTTGCCGGTGCCGGAGTGCTTGAACCCGCCGTGCGGGGCCTCGGCCGGAATCACCTGGTGGCAGTTGATCCATACGGCGCCGAAGTCCAGCTCGTTGGATACCCGGGTGACGACGCCGTGGTTGTTCGACCAGACGCTGGAGGCCAGCGCGTACTTCGTGCCGTTGGCGAGCTCCACGGCCTCGGACTCGTCCCGGAAGGGCTGGATGGTGACCACGGGTCCGAAGATTTCCTCGCAGACCACCTCGTCGGCCTGGAACACTCCGTCGATCACGGTGGGCTCGAAGTGGAAGCCGGCGCCCGTCCGCTTGCCCCCGGCCAGGACCCTGGCGTTCGCGGGCAGCCGGGACATGAAGCCCTCCACCCGGTCCAGCTGCGCGGCGCTGTTCAGCGGACCCAGGTCCGCGGCGTCGCCGCCGACCTGCAGCGCCGCGGCCGCCGCGGCGAGCGCGGAGCCGAACTCCTGGTGGATGGATTCCTCCACGAGCACACGGGTCACGGCGGTGCAGTCCTGCCCGGCGTTGAAGAACGCACCGAGCGCGATCTCCTTGGCCGCCAGGTCAATGTCGGTGTCGACGAAGACGATCGCGGGCGCTTTGCCGCCGAGTTCGAGGTGGACGTCCTTGAGGGTCTTCGACGCCGCGGACATCACCTGTGCCCCGGCCCGGGTGGAGCCGGTGATGGACACCATTTCCGGGATCTCGTGATCCACCATGGCGGCACCGGTCCCCCGGCCGCCGCAGATGACGTTCACGACGCCGGCCGGGTAAGCCTCCTGCGCCAGCTCGCCCAGGACCAGGGTGGACCAGGGTGTGGTGTCCGCCGGTTTCAGGACTAGCGTGTTGCCGGCGGCGAGCGCCGGTCCGATCTTCCAGATGGCCATCATGAACGGGTAGTTCCACGGGGTGATCTGGGCGACCACGCCGAGGGGTTCCCGACGGACGGTGGAGGAAAAGCCGCGGACGTATTCGGTCTGCGCGGTCCCGGACACTACGCGGCAGGCGCCGGCAAAGAAGCGCAGCTGGTCGGCGCCGCGGAGGATCTCGATCTCGCGGGTGACCTGACGGGGCTTGCCGGTGCAGGCCACTTCAGCGTCGAGGAGCCTGTCGACGTTGGCCTCGATGAGGTCAGCGAGTTTGAGCATCATGGCCTGGCGTTCGGCCGGGGTGGTCCGCTTGTAGCTCTGGAAAGCGGTGTGGGCGGCCTGGAAAGCGCGGTCCACGGTGGCGTCGTCGCTGTCCGGGGCGGTGCCGAGCTGGACTCCGGTGGCGGGGTCGAAAAACGGGAGGGTGGCCGCGGCTGAGCCGTCTGCGGCACTGCCTTGGACGATCTCACCGTCGATGATGTTGTGCAGGGTGATCATTGCAGGCTCCGGTCAGTTGCTGGCAGTTTTGGGTGAGCGGGTGGTGGGGTCCTGCGGGAGGTGCAGGACGGCGGGAAGCCCGGATTCGACGGCGCGGCGGAAGGCGGCGCCGAAGTCCTCTGCCTTCTCCACGCGTTCTCCGTAGCCGCCGTAGGACCGGGCCAGCGCGGCGAAGTCCGGGTTGGTCATGTGGGTGCCCGAGGGGCGGCCCGGGTAGTGGCCTTCCTGGTGTTCGCGGATCGTGGCAAAGATGCCGTTGTCCACCACGAGGGCGATGAACTTCCCGCCGTGGCCCATGGCGGTGGCCATTTCCTGGCCGTTCATCATGAAACAGCCGTCGCCGGCCACGGAGATCACTTGCCGTCCCGGGTAGGCCAGGGAGGCAGCCACCGCCGCCGGGATCCCCATGCCCATGGCACCGTTGCGGGGCGCGGCGAGCGAGTTCGCCGTATTGTGCTTCAGATAGCGGGCCGGCCACAACGAGTGGTTCCCGGCGCCGTAGGTGATGACGGCGTCGTCGTCCATTTCCTGCTTGAGGATTTCCATCACGACGGCGAGGTCAACACCGGTGCCGCCGTCCGGCTGCGCGGTGGAGAACTTCTCGTAGTCCGCACGGGCACCGGCCAGCCAGCCGGCCGCGGGTTCCACCGCGGATTCCGTGCCGGCAAGTGCGTTGGCGAAGGACGCGACGTGGGCCGGAATGTGTTGGTCCAGCCGGCCGAAGTGGCCCAGCAGATCGGCGCCGGGGTGGACGACGACCGTGACGGCATCCAGTCCGCGTTTGTAGCCGTCTGAGAGCACGTCAGCGCGGACGCAGCCGACGAAGACCAGCAGATCGGCCTCATCGAGGCGGCGGGCGTTGGCGTCGCTGCGGGCGTAGCCGAGGTAGCCGGCGTAGGAGTCGCTGCTGTGCGGGACGGCGTCGTAGGCGCGGAAATCCGCGAGCACGGGGATGCCGTGGCGGGAGGCCCAGCCGGCCAGCGCGTCGGAGGACGCCTGGTTCCAGCCTTCGCCGCCCACCACGATGAGGGGCTTCTTGGACGCGGCCAGCCGCGTCTCGAGGCTGGCGAGGTCCGCCGCTGCAGGTTCGGTCCGGGCGATGGTGCGGGGCTCCACTGTGGCCGATTCGATGGCGTGGACCAGCACGTCTTCGGGCAGACCGATCACCACGGGGCCCGGCCGGCCGCTGAGGGCCGTGAAGATGGCGTCGTCCACCACGCGGGCGGCGGAGGCGGCGTCGTCGAGCGTCACGACCTTCTTGGCGGTACTGCCGAACCAGGCATTGATGTCGAATTCCTGGAACGACTCCCGCCCGCGGTCCGCCACCGGGATGAGGCCCACGAACAGGATCATCGGGGTGGCGTCCTGGTGCGCGGTGTGGATGGCGATGAAGGCGTTGGCGGCACCGGGACCACGGGTCACCATGGCCACGCCCGGAAGCTCCGTGAGCCGGCCTTCGGCGAGGGCCATGAACCCGGCGCCGCCTTCGTGGCGGGTCACCACGGTTTCAATGGAGGATCCGTGGAGGCCGTCCAGCACATCCAGGAAGCTCTCCCCGGGGACTCCGTAGACGCGTTGGATGCCGGCGCGTTCGAGCTGGGCAACAATCAGGTGCCCTGCGGTGGTTGAGGTGCTCAATGCTTCATACCCTTTTCTTCGATGCTGAGGGCCGGCAGGACAATCCCCGAGAGTGCGGTCAGAACCGACACAACCAGCAGGATGATGGCCCCGGGCCAGAATGAATTGCCACTGGCAGCCACGAGGGCTGTGGCGATAAGTGGGATAAAGCCGGAAATAACGCCGGCGCTGTTGGAGGTGATGGCTACGCCCGTGTAGCGGACCTTCGTGGCAAAGAGGGCGGTCAGCGCCGTGCCGGACACCGCGTAAGGGACGGACAGGGTGGCGACGCCGATGATCATGGCGCCGATGACCAGCACCGGGTTCGCGGTGTCGATAGCCAGGAAGACCGGAACGGCCACAACCGCGGAGACCACGCCGCCCCACAGAATGACGCGGCTGGCGCCGAACTTCTCGCCCATTCGGCCAGCCCAGATGAGGACAAAGATCTCCAGCGTTGCCGCGAGGAGGGAGCCCAAGAGCAGGGTTTCGTAGGGCATCTTGAGGATCTTGGTGCCGTAGAAGACCACAAAGCTGGTGATGAGGTAAAAACCGCCGATGCCCAGCAAAGCGGAGCACATGCCGACCAGGATCTGGCGCCAGCTGTTGGTCAGGACGCCGCGGATAGGCGCGTGCTCGGTCTCGCCCGACTCCATGAGGGCCTCGAACTCGGGGGATTCACTGAGCCTGCTGCGGATCCACATCGAGATGGCCAGCAGCGGGATCGCGGCAATGAACGGGATTCGCCAGCCCCACGCGTCAAAGTTCGTTTGGCCCACGAGGTAGAGCATGCCGAAGAACCCGCCGGAGGACAGAATGGTGCCGATCGGCGAACCGATCTGGGGCAGCGCAGCGTAGCGGGCCCGCTTTGCCACGGGCGCGTTTTCGACGGCGATGATCACCGCGCCGCTCCACTCGCCGCCCACCGCGAGTCCCTGGATGATCCGCAGGGCCACCAGGATAATAGGGGCCGCAATGCCGATCGTCATGTAGTTCGGCAGCAGGCCGATCAGGCCGGTCACGACGCCGATACCCACGATGGTGACCATCAGGATTTTCTTCCGGCCTACCTTGTCCCCCAAGGAGCCGAAGATGAACCCGCCGATCGGGCGGGCCACGAAGCCGACAGCCAGGGTGGCGAAAGAGCTCATCGCCGAGACGAAGGGGTCCTCGGACACGAAGTACTGGGCGTTGAACACCAGCGCCGCGGCAGTGGTGAAAAGGAAGAAGTCGTACCACTCGAGGGCTGTGCCCACCAGGGCTGCCAGGGCCACCTTACGGGTGACACTCTCATCCACGATCCGTAGGTCCGGGCGCTCCGCCCCCGTCACTGCCGTGCTGTTGTTGCTTGCCATGAAATACTCCAAATTGCTAGGGACCGGATACCTCGGACGGACGACATCTTTCGCCGCCTGCCCCGTGATGTGGCTCACCCTTGGGTCTGACTCCATTCTTCCAGTAGGTTCATCCAAAATAACTAGCAATGCGTCACGGGATTTCGGTCCTAGAATGTGTAAATGCACAACTTTCAGGACAACGCCGCGCGCTGGGGAGAACTGGTGGAGCGGCTGCACGGGCGGCTCGACGAACTCGTGGACCTCTTCATGGCCCGGGTCCAGGAGATCCCCGAATATGCCGGCAACAGGGTTGACCTCCCGGAACTTCGCAAAACTGCCCGCGAGACGTTCCGCCGCCTCGTGGACGGGCTGCGGGACAAGGAGTTGCAGCAGGCGGGCCGCAACGGCGACCGCGACTCGCTGATGCAGTTCTCCTCCGAGCTGGGCGCCAAAAGAGCAAGGGCAGGGATCTCTCCCGAGGCCCTGATTTCAGCCGTCCGGCTGGATTTCAGCATCCTGTGGGATGACCTGCTGCAGATCTCTGATCCCGAAGACGCCATGCTGCTGACATCCAGGGTGGACAGGGTGTGGCGCGTCGTGGATGAATTCGCCACCCATACGCACTCGAGCTACTCGGCGGAACGGGTGCGCATGGCACAGGAAGAATCAAATATCCGCCGCGAGTTCATCGCCCGGCTTTTCAGCAAATCTGAACTTTCCGCAGACACGATCAGCCAGGCGGCCGCAGCCCTCGTTACCGATCCTGACGCCAGGTTCTCCATAGTTGCCGCCAGCGGGGAGGCAGCCTCGAAACTGCGCGCCTTCGCAGCTCAGGGCCCGCAGTCCTCGCAGAAGCTCTTTGTGCACGAATTCGGCGGCAGCGCCTATGTTTTCTGGGCCCTCGGCCGTCCCGCCAGTGGACGGGCGCAACAGGAAGGCCCCGCCTATCTCCCGGCCGGCATCGCCGGGATCCCCTGCGGCTATGTGGAAGGCTTTGCCGGCCTGCGCGCCCTCCCGGCAGCGGCACGGACTGCCGAGCGTCTGGCACTGCTCCTCCAACCTTCGGACAAGGGCCCCCTGACTGCCGCCGGCGCCTGGGCCAGGCTCGCGAAGCAGCAGCTCCAGGACGCCGGCCTGGATCTGTGGGCGGACCTGGACTCGGCACTCTCGCCATGCCGCGGCGGGGAGCGCGAACGCCTGGAGGAAACGGTGCGCCACTTCCTGTCCACCGGCAATATCACCATCACGGCACAGGCCCTTTTTTGCCACCGGAACACCATCCTCAACCGGCTTCACCGCTTCCAGGACCTGACCGGGATCGACCTCGCAGTACCCTCCCAAGCGGCCAGGCTGGTGGTTGCGTGGGCCTGAGTGCGGCTGGGGTGCTGGCGTAGGGCGGCCTGCCTGAACCTTGCCTCCGGGTTGTGTGAACACACAATTTTGGTGGATTTCTGGTGGATTTTTTGCCATTGAACTGTGATGGCTGACACAGGATAGTTGGTGACTATCTGCACCGGACAATCGTCCCCGCACCCCATCTGGAGAACTGATGGCTCACATGGTAAATACCACTGCCGCCGCTGCTACGGCACGGCTGGACCTCGCAAAAATGCGCAAAATCGCCCTAGCCAGCGTCATCGGCACCACCGTCGAGTGGTACGACCTCTTTGTATTCGGCACAGCGTCCGCGCTGGTGTTCAACAAGATCTTCTTCCCCAGCTTCGACCCCATCGTGGGCACCATGCTCGCGTTCGGCACCTTCGCCTCCGCCTACATTGCACGCATGGTGGGCGCCATCATCTTCGGCCACTTCGGGGACCGCCTGGGCCGGAAGTCCATGCTCCTGATTTCACTGCTGACCATGGGCGCCGCCACGTTCGCCATAGGCCTGCTGCCGGACTACAACAGCATCGGCATCATGGCGCCTCTGCTGCTGCTCTTCCTGCGCGTCATCCAGGGCCTGGCCCTGGGCGGCGAATGGGGCGGCGCCGTCCTGATGACGGTGGAACACGCTCCCGCGTCCAAGCGCGGGTTCTACGGCTCGTTGGTCCAGGTGGGCGTGCCCGCCGGGACCCTGATCGCCAACGTCGCGTTCCTCATTGTCGCCTCGACGGTCAGCACCGAAGAGCTCCTTGCCTGGGGCTGGCGCATCCCGTTCCTGGCCTCCGCGCTGCTCGTGGCCGTGGGCATCTACATCCGCCTGCACATCGAGGAAACCCCGTCATTCCAGGCTGTCAAGGATGCCGGCGCCAAGGCCAAGCTGCCCTTCGCGGCCCTCATGGCCAAGTACTGGAAGCAGGTCATCCTCGGCGGCGTTGCCACCTTGTCCACCGGCAGCACCTTCACTCTGCTCGTGGCCTCGGGCGTCTCCTACGGCAAGAAGGAACTGGGCCACTCGGAGGCCCTGATGCTGTGGGTCGTGCTGGCCGCCTGCGCCTTGTGCTTTGTCCTGATCCCTTTCTTCGGCCGGCTCTCTGACAAGCACGGCCGCAAGCCGATCATCTACGCCGGAGTGGCCGCCGAGGCAGCCCTGGCGTTCCCGATGTTCTGGCTCATGGACACCAAGTCCGTGCCGCTGCTCTTCATCGCCTACCTCGCCATGATGACGGCCTTCGCCGCGAACTACGGCCCGATCGCCACATTCCTCGCCGAGCTCTTCGGTTCAAAGGTCCGCTACTCGGGACTGTCCGTGGCCTACATGCTCTCCGGGCTCCTCGGCAGCGCCGCAACACCGTTCATCACCACGTGGCTGCTGGGTATGACCCACCAGAGCTCCTCCATTGCGTGGTACATCATGGCCGCCGCCCTCGTCTCGCTCGGTGCCTTGTTTGTCCTGACCGAAACCCGGCACGGCAACATCGACGCCGTCGACTCCGCCCCCACTGACGCGTTCACCGACGCAAGCACGGACCCGTCCGCCGAAGCGGTGGCTGCCAAATGACAACGCCGCACGCCGTGCTCCCCGCTGTTCCTCCCGTAAACGGGACTGTCCGCCGGATCGCGCAGATCCCGGGTGGCGCAGCCGCCGTCGGCCCCTTCTCCCAGGCAGCCGTCGCCAATGGGTTTGTGTTCACCGCCGGCCAGATCCCCGCGATCAGCGGGCTGGATGACCAGCCGGACACCTTCGAGGACCAGGTGCGCCAGACCATCATCAACCTCCGGTCCGTGCTAGAGACGGCGGGGTCCGGCCTGGACCACGTGGTCAAGGTGAACGGCTATCTCACGGATCCCGACCGGCTCGATGCCTACAACCGGGTCTACTCGGAGTTCTTTGGCACGGCCAAGCCTGCGCGGACCACTGTCTGCGTGAGCCTGTGGGGCGTCGCGCTGGAAATCGACTGCGTGGCCGTGGTTGCCGGCACGACGGCGCCGGAAGCCCCATGAGCGCGGTGAGCGCGGTGAGCGCGGTGAGCGCGGTGAGCGCGGTGAGCGCGGTGAGCGCGGTGAGCGCGGTGAGCGCGGTGAGCGCGGTGAGCGCGGTGAGCGCGGTGAGCGCGGTGAGCGCGGTGAGCGCGGTGAGCGCGGTGAGCGCGGTGAGCGCGGTGAGCGCGGGGCTTAACGAGGGGCTCGCCGCCGTCAGCTACCCCACGATCGGGCACTTCCTGGAGGACGGATTCGTGGATCCGGCCATCCGTTCGCTGCTCGACGGCGTCAAGGTGGCGGGCCCGGCGGTCACGGTGCGCATCGCTGAGAATGACGCCTACGCCATGAACCGTGCCCTGCTGGAGCTGCACCCCGGCGCGGTGCTGGTGGTGGACATGTCCGGTGACCACCGGCACGCGCCGGTGGGCGCAGTCACCGCGGCAGCGGCCACCGCGCAAGGCGCCGCCGGCGTCGTCGTCGACGGCGTGGCCACCGACATCCTGGAGCTCCGGGCCACCGGCCTGCCGGTCTTCGCCCGCGGGACCTCGTGCCTGACCACCAAAAGGGTCCGCAGCGGCGGCTCCGCGGTGAATGTCCCGGTGCAGTGCGGCGGCATCCAGGTTAATCCGGGCGACTGGGTGCTCGGGGACGACAACGGCGTGATCGTCCTGTCCCCGGAGGCGGCGGCCGAGGTGCTGGGCCAGGCACTGGCCTCTGACGCCGCCGAACCGGCGCTGCTGGCACGGATCGCATCCGGCGAGCCGCTGGAATCGGTGCTGGCGTTCTGAGGGACGGCGCGGGGTTCGGGTCAGGGATGGGGTAGAACTTAACCATGAATGTGCGCACCCCTGACCCGAATCCCGGCTGGCTCTCCGACGACGACTTGTCCGAAGCGCGGGGCAAGCTGCCGATGGTCTATGTCGAGGCCGTTCCGGTCCGGCTGGACCCTCTCGGGTTCGTGAACGAGGTCGGCACGCTGCTGCAGGCCGACGAGGACGGCACCATGGTCCGTTCCCTGGTGTCCGGCCGCGTTCTCTACCGCGAGACCATCCGCGCCGCGCTGCTCCGCCATATGGAGAAGGACCTGGGCCCGCTTGCCTTCCCGCAGCTGCCGGTCAGCCCGGTGCCGTTCACGGTGGCCGAGTACTTCCCGTCTCCGTCCCACACCGGCTTCACGGACGACCGCCAGCACGCCGTTGCCCTGGCGTACGTCATTCCCGTCACCGGCGAATGCTCCCCGCGCCAGGACGCCCTCGAGCTGACCTGGATGACCCCGCAGGAGGTCATGAGCACGGACGTGCAGCTGGAATTCAGCGGCGGCCGGGGGGCCCTGATCCGGCAGGCGCTGGCCTTCGCGGGAGTCGGCAACTAGCCGGCTTCCTTCGGTCCCGCGCCGTCCGGGGACGCTCGGGGCGGCCCCTGCGTCCCCGACTTCACGCACCGGATTTTGTAGACTGTTGGGCGGACCGCAAGAGAACTTTAAGGACTCCCGATGACCCACCCCCCAGCCTCCCGGAACTACAGTGAACAGCAGGCTGGATCTCTGCGGGCCGGCGACCACCTGATCCTGCCCGACGGAAACCGCTCCGCCGAGATCCATCGCGTGGATGTTGAAGCCGACGATTTTGGTACTCCCGCCATGGTTTTGGCGACGCTCAGCGGCGGCGGTGTGCTGCGGATCGCGGCGGGATCAATGATCCGGGTCACTGACGACGCTGAGCCCGGCCCCCCGGCCTCTTCCGACGGCGGCGCGTTCGGCGCCGTCGCCCCCTCCGAC
>NZ_CAKKMF010000052.1 GCF_918697925.1 Arthrobacter sp. Bi26 | reverse complement strand
GGCCCACCCTCAACCTCGAAACCCCAGCCAGCCGGCTGAACCAGCTGCTGCACGCAGCCTGAACCCCGGCGTTGCTCCCACCAGTTGACTTTGCCGGCCCGAGAGCCACGACAAAGCCTAGCGCAATGGGTGTAGGCGCGAACATGAGCCCGCACAAAGACGAGTGCCGCCGTCGAGTCTTGAAGACTCGACGGCGGCACGTCATCACTTGGCGGTTGCCCGAGACCCTGCCGTCCTGGGCTCCAGGTTGGAGCCCAGATCTGGAGCCTCAGGACAACCGGGCAGGCAGCGTCTTGGGCTTGAAGGAAGGCCGGGTCGCCTCGTACGCGGTGATATCGGATTCGTGCTTGAGGGTCAGCCCAATGTCGTCCAGGCCTTCCAGCAGGCGCCACCGTGTGTAGTCGTCAATCTCGAACGGCGCCACAATGTTGCCGCACTGCACGGTCTTGGACACGAGATCCACCGTAACTTCGGTGCCAGGGGCGTTCTCGAGTTCTTTCCAGATGAGCTCGATGTCGTCCTGGGCAAGCTCGGCGGCGAGCAGGCCCTGCTTGCCCGAGTTGCCCCGGAAGATATCGGCAAAGCGGGAGGACAGGACCGTCTTGAAGCCGTAGTCCTTCAACGCCCACACGGCATGCTCGCGGGACGAGCCCGTGCCGAAGTCGGGGCCGGCCACCAGAACGGATCCTGCGCTGAACGGCGCCTGGTTCAGGATGAAGGACGGGTCTTTGCGCCACGCGGCGAAGAGCGCGTCCTCAAAACCCGTCCGGGTGATGCGCTTGAGGTACACCGCGGGGATGATCTGGTCCGTGTCGACGTTGCTCTGGCGCAGCGGGACACCGATTCCGGTGTGGGTGGTGAACTTTTCCATGGCGGATCCTTGGGGACTGTATGGATGGGGGCTGTATGGATCGGGCTGTGCGGATGGGGGCTATGTGAATAGAGCCTGTGGGTCCGGGCTTCAGATCCGGGCAGGAACTACGCGGCGTCGACTCGGACCGCCGCGGACTCCGGAGCAGGGTCCAGATCCGACGGCGAGCTCAGCGTGCCGCGGACCGCCGTGGCCGCCGCGACTACCGGCGAGACAAGGTGGGTGCGGCCGCCCTTGCCCTGGCGCCCCTCGAAGTTGCGGTTGGACGTTGAGGCGCAGCGCTCCCCCACCTCCAGCTGGTCCGGGTTCATGCCCAGGCACATGGAGCAGCCGGCAAAGCGCCACTCGGCACCGAAGTCCTTGAAGACCTTGTCCAGGCCCTCGGCTTCGGCCTCGAGCCGAACGCGGGCGGAGCCTGGCACCACCAGCATGCGCACCGCGGGATCCTTGGTGCGGCCCCGGATGATGTCAGCGGCGGCCCGGAGATCCTCCATCCGGGAGTTGGTGCAGGAGCCCAGGAACACCGTGTCCACCCGGATGTCCTTCATAGGCGTGCCGGCCTCAAGCCCCATGTACTGCAGGGCGCGTTCGGCGGCGGCCTTGGCGTTTTCATCGCCGAAGTCATCCGGCGACGGAACCTTGGCGGACAGCGACACGCCCTGGCCCGGGTTGGTTCCCCACGTCACGAACGGCTCCAGGGTGTCGGCGTCGAGGTCCACCTCGACGTCAAACGCCGCGCCGTCGTCGGTGCTCAGCGTGTTCCAGTATTCGACGGCGGCATCCCAGTCGGCGCCCTGGGGCGCATGCGGGCGCCCGTACATGTAGTCGTAGGTGGTCTGGTCCGGAGCCACCAGCCCGGCGCGCGCGCCGGCCTCGATGGACATGTTGCAGATGGTCATCCGGGCTTCCATGGACAGCGCACGGATGGCGGAGCCACGGTACTCCAGCACGTAGCCCTGTCCGCCGCCGGTGCCGATCTTGGCGATGACGGCCAGGATGATGTCCTTGGCGCTCACGCCGGGGCGCAGCGTGCCCTCGACATTGATGGCCATGGTCTTGAACGGCTTCAGGGACAGCGTCTGGGTGGCCATGACGTGCTCCACCTCGGAGGTGCCGATGCCCATGGCCAGCGCTCCGAAGGCGCCGTGGGTTGACGTGTGCGAGTCGCCGCAGACTACGGTCATGCCGGGCTGCGTGAGGCCCAACTGCGGGCCCACCACGTGCACGATTCCCTGCTCGGCGTCGCCGAGGGAGTGCAGGCGGACGCCGAACTCCTGGCAGTTGTTGCGCAGGGTCTGGATCTGGGTGCGGCTGGTGAGATCGGCAATTGGCTTGTCGATGTCCAGCGTGGGAGTGTTGTGGTCCTCGGTGGCGATGGTGAGGTCCGGCCGGCGCAGCTTGCGGCCAGCGAGGCGCAGGCCTTCAAATGCCTGCGGCGACGTCACCTCGTGCACCAGATGGAGGTCGATGAAAAGGAGGTCCGGCTGGGCGTTGGCTCCTTCGCCGTCCCCCTTGCGCACTACGTGCGCGTCCCAGACTTTCTCGGCCAGTGTCTTTGCCACGGCCTGCTCCCTTCACTGCGGTAAGTATTGGCGTTCCTACGGACTACTGCCTCCACTGAACCAGCACAGCCAAGTAATACGCCAGCGCGTTGACTTGCATCTCAGATAATGAGACGTCAATATCATTACATGGACAATTCTAGTGGAGTCGGTGTCATCGATAAAGCGGCCCATGTGCTTGACGCACTTGAGGCCGGCCCCACCACCCTGGCGCAGCTGGTGGCGGCTACGGGACTGGCCCGGCCCACCGTGCACCGGTTGGCCCTCGCCCTGGTGCACCACAGGCTTGTGAGCCGCGATATCCAGGGCCGTTTCGTGCTCGGGAGCCGCCTGGTGGAGCTGGCCTCCGCAGCCGGCGAGGACCGCCTCATCGCCTCCGCCGGCCCCGTGCTCATGCAGCTGCGCGATGCCACCGGCGAAAGCGCCCAGATCTTCCGCCGCCAGGGCGACTGGCGCGTCTGCGTGGCCTCCGCCGAACGCCCCATTGGCCTGCGCGATACGATCCCCGTTGGCACCCAACTGTCGATGAAGGCCGGCTCCGCCGCCCAGGTGCTGCTGGCGTGGGAGGACCACGACCGTCTCCTGGAAGGCCTCCAGTCCGCCCGCTTCACCCCCACGGTCCTGGCGGGAGTACGACGCCGGGGCTGGGGCCAGAGTCTGGGCGAACGCGAGCCGGGGGTCGCCAGCGTTTCGGCACCGGTCCGCGGGCCGTCCGGCCGCGTGATTGCCGCAGTGTCCATCTCCGGCCCGATCGAGCGCCTGACCCGCCAGCCGGGGCGGCTGCACGCCGAAGTGGTCTGCAACGCCGGCCGTGTCCTGACTGAGGCGCTGCGCAAGACCAACGATTAAGTATGCTGTGCCCATGAACAGCTATGCGGTGTTCCTGCGGGGCATCAACGTGGGCGGCATCAATATCAAGATGGCCGATCTCAAGAGCGCACTGAATTCGCGGCCGTTTTCAGATGTAAAGACCCTGCTGGCAAGCGGCAACGTGGTGCTGGCCAGCGAGCTGGATCCGGGTGGAGTCAAGCAGGAGTTCGAGGCGTGCCTGAGGGAATCCTTCGGCTACGACGCCTGGGTGGTGGTGCTGACCGCGGCCCGCGTGGCAGCCCTGGTGGAGGCCTGCCCCTATCCGCCCGACGACGCGTCCACCCATACGTACCTGACGCTCGCCTCTGAGGAGGCTGTGCTCTCGGAACTCTTTGAGTCAGGCAGCGGCCTGGACGGGGCCCAGATCACCCGGCTGGGCCCGGAGGCCCTGGCGTGGCTAGCGCCCGCCGGCGGAACCCTCGACAGCCCTTTCAGCAAGCTTTCCTCGAAGGCCAAATACAAGGCTGCCACCACCACCCGCAACCTCCGCACCATGATCAAGGTCCGCGACGCCGCAGCCGGGCTTTAGCGCGGCGGCCAGCGGGCGAGCCGCACAGGCGGCACACTAGCGCCCCGCAGCGGCCTTCAGAGCGGCGGTGAACTTCGCCAGGCGGCTGACCTCACGTTCCACGGGCGCCACCACGAGTCGCTCCGCGACATCGGCGACGGCGGCTTTCAGCCGCTTCCTTGCCACGGCACTCCGTGACGCCGCCGCGGCACCGACAATAAACCGCGCCGCAATTGCCAGGACGATGCCCAGCAGCACTCCCCCGGCGATCATCACGGTCGGAACCGGCCACCCCTGGACCCGCGGGACCTCGGGCACCGGCAGCTGCAAGTAGCCCAGCGCGGCCAGGACTCCGAGCCAAGCGAACCCGGCCAGCGCCGTCACCAGGGCGAGCCACTGAACCGTGTTGAACACGCCCCACCACCAGGACTTCCTGCCCGCGGACAGGTCCGTGGAGACAATCGCCTGGTCCACAGCGTCCGGCAGCCGGTCACTTCCTTCACGGGCAGCGCCGCGGATGGCCGCCCGCCACGGCCCGGGGGCACCAGCGGACGCCGCCTCGGCGAATTCCCGGACGGCGGCATCGGTCCGCGCCCGCTCCGGCGCCCCTGCGGGAGGAAGCGAGGTCCGGTTCAGCTCAGGCTTGGCTCCCTCGCGGCGCAGGTTCAGTCGCCGCAGCGGATCCGGCCGAAATCTGGCCAGCCAGCGGGTCACGGGCCAGCCCGTACGCCGGGTGGCCTCCAACCGGTAGGACCGCGCGACGGCGTCGACCACCAGCGGCACATTGGCGGCGACGGCCAACTCCCCGGCCAGCCGTGCCTTGGACGCGCTCGTCGCTCCGGCCGCCATCCCGCCACCTGCCGCTTTCGGGTCGCCGGCGGATAATCCTGACGCCTCTGCAAGCCGGGCGGCGGCCTGCGTAACATCTGCCGCGAGTCGCTGTGACATTGCCTGCCGCTGCACCGCTGCCTGGCGGATGACGGCCCGGACCTTGTCTACCCCCGTCCCAAGCACCGCGGAAGCTGCGTGGACCTGAATCTTGCCCAGCCCGTCGCGCGCCAGGATGTCTTTGAGGGATTCCAGGACCGGCCGGACCTCGTGTTCCGGGAGCCTGTCGATCTGGTTGAGCACAACGATCGTTACGGCTCCGTGCGAGGACAGCGGTGCCAGGAAGTCGTCGTGCACGGCGGCGTCGGCGTACTTCTGCGGATCGAGGACCCAGACGAGGACGTCCACGAGCCCCACCATCCGCTGCACGATCTCCCGGTTGGCCGCCCTCGTCGAGTCAAAGTCGGGCAGGTCCAGCAGGATCAGCCCGGTGCCGTCGTCGGCGAACCCTTGAACCGGGCCCGCGGCATGGCGCTTCCGTACCTCCAGCCAATCCAGCAGCGCCTCGCTGCCCTGGACGCCCCAGATGCCCGCCAGCGGCTCGGTGGTGGTCGGTCGGCGCACGGCCGCCGTCGCGATCTCCTCCCCGCTGACGGCGTTGAAGAGCGATGACTTGCCGCTGCCGGTGGCACCAAAAAACCCCACCACGGTGTGGTCTCCGGACAGCGCCCGCCGCGAACTCGCGCGGTCCAGCACCTGCAACACCGGGTCCAGAGCCTCCTGCGGGAGAGCTCCGGACGCGAGCTCCCTGGCGCTGTTGAGCGCCGCAAGCCTGCGATCGAGCTGGGATGTCTCGCGGGCGGCGCCAAGACGGCTCATGCCGTGGCCGCCAGCCGGCGCAGTGCCGCCGCACGCCCGGCAATGGCTAAGGGCTGCACGCCGCCGTCGACGTCCAGCCGGGTCAAGAACCGCCGGCACTCCGCCGCCAGCAGGCTCTGGCAACGCAGATGCAGGTCTTCGCGCGCGGTCCGGGCAAGCCGGCGGACGGCATCCTCCCCGAACACTGCCTCCAGGAGGCGCTGGCCCACGACGGCGGTGCCGCCGGCGACGCCGATTTCGAGCCCGGTCAGGCCCGCGGTCATGGAGAACACCACGATCATGAGCGCCGCGCCGAGGCCGTTGATGCCGAAGGACAACCAGCGGGCCTGGGTGCGCTTGCCTTGGCCTTCGGTGCGGATGAGTTCCATCAGGCTTCCCTGCCAGGCGCGGATCTCGGCCGCCACAGCGTCCGCGAAGCCCTCGGATGCACCCGAGGGATCGTCGGTGCCCAGCAACTGCCTGCCCGCGGGATCCGAACGCCAGCGCTGGTCGGTGTGCTCCGCGGCCTTGGCGGCTTGATCGACGATGACGGCCTGCAGTCCTGTTTCGATCGCGGTTTCCACCCTGACCGCAGGCTCCGGTTCGCCCCGGAAGAACGCGCCCACACGGTCCCGGAAGCGTCCAATGTTCTGTTCCATGGCGCGGAAGAACTCCCCTGTCCCGACGAAGTCCTGCCACCGCGCCAACACTTCGCCGCGCAACAGCGCGCCATCGCGGGTGGCTTCGAGGATCCTGGCCACGGCGTCGTCATACGCATTGCGGGCGTCGGCTACGAGAACATCGGCTGCGTGCTGCTGTTCGGACAGCGCCCGCTCCGCCGCTTCGACGCGGTGGGCGAGTGCGACGAGGGTGCCGTTGACGGTGCGCCGGGCAATCTCCGCCCGACCGGCGGCGTTCCCTGCCAGCTTGCCGAGCCAAACACGCAGCGGCTCCACGGCCGCCGCAGGAAGCATCCCTGCGGCATCCAATGACAGCTCCGGCACCACGAACATCCGGGCTGCACCGAGGCCTTCCCGGCTGAGCATCGCCTGCAGATCCGCGCTGATTTCCGCCTCCGCCGCGGGCGGCACCCGGTCCAGCACCACGGCCACCATGATGTCGCGGGAGGCCGCATCCAGGAGCAGGCGCCAGGGCACGGCGTCGGCGTAGCGGTTGGCAGTGGTGACAAACACCCAGAGATCGGCGGCGGCGAGCAACTGCCCGGCCAGCTGACGGTTGTTCTCGGAAATGGAGTCGACGTCGGGCGCGTCAACGAGGGCGATTCCGGGCGGGACCGCGGCGTCGGCGACCAGGACGAGCGACGTCACCGGGCCGGAGTGCGGAACGGGATCGGCGGGGGTCAAGGGCTGACTGCCGGTGTAGGTACCCCGGATGCGGCCCAGGGCCGGCAACACCCGCTGGCCCTCAAACCAGGCGCCGTCCCCGGGATGGTGCAGCAGGATGGGCTGGCGTGTGGTGGGGCGGATCGCGCCGGCCCGCGTGACGGGGTGGCCTACCAGCGCGTTGACCAGGGTGGACTTCCCGGCCCCTGTAGAACCGCCCACCACAGCCAGCAGGGGCGCGTCGAGGCTGCGGTACCGGGGCAGGATGTAGTCATCGAGCTGAGCCACTGCCTTCCGCAGCTCCTGGCGCATTTGGTCCGCCCCGGGCAGAGCGAGCGGCAGCCGGATTGTCGCAAGGTCCTGCCGCACTGCGTCAAGGAGCGCGACGCCGGATGCGGCCTCGGGGACGGTTTCATGGGAGCTCACAGCATCATCATGCCAGTTCAGCACGTGGTGTCTGTGGGGGGCACTGCTGACGGGGAACCACTGAGCGATGCGCAACGCGAAATGGGTAACGGGGATCCGAGGGCCAGGGAAAAGCAAAACGGCCCCGGGCAGATGCCCGGGACCGTTTCCGTGGTGACCCCAGCGGGATTCGAACCCGCGTTACCGCCGTGAGAGGGCAGCGTACTAGGCCGCTATACGATGGGGCCGCGTACTTCCTGAACAGCACTTCTGCCATTCAAGCCAAATGATTGTTTCATACATTTGGCCAAGGTTTCAAATCGGACCAGCCGATTCATAACCTCCGAAATTCAGCGGAAACCCGCAGATTTTCGAAGCTGGGATACCAGGACTCGAACCTAGAATGACGGTACCAGAAACCGTAGTGTTGCCAATTACACCATATCCCAATGGCACATTCGGTCCGGATGTTTAGGCCTAAACCCTCGCTCCCGGCGCCTCAGCACGAGTAATTACTTTACCCGAGAGTTATCACTTCCACAAATCGGCCGTCCCGACGCGTGCCGTACGCCCGCGAAGGTTCCGCATCCCCGGCCGTCTGAACGGCGCAGCCCCGGAAATCGCCGTCAATCCGGGCACTTCAGCCTCCCGCCAGCACGATGACGGTCGCAAGCCACCCGCCTACTCGTCCCCCGCCTGCAGTTTCAGCAGCTACTTTGCAGTGTTAGCTGCGCCACAGAATGAGCGTTCGTACAGGACCGATTGCGCACGACCGTTTGCGCAGCGCAGCATCAATGCAGCGTCGCGGCAGCCGCACCGGCCAACGGCGGGTCAGCCCTGCCGTCGGCCTATCAGCCCTATCTGGCGACCTAGGTGTATTTCCCACGGACGTTGTGAACAGCGTGGCGTGATGTAAAGGGCGAGGGCCTCCGGTATCGATTTGGGTTACCACACTCATCTCGACGCCCAGGAGGCCCTCGTGTCCTACGTTACCCATGCCAACGCCGACCTGACACCTAAGGCAAGGGGAAAACTCGCCCGATTGGTCCTCGAGGAGGGCTGGACCCTGCGCCGGGCCGCGGAACGCTTCCAGTGCTCGCCAGCGACGGCGAAGAAGTGGACAGCGCGGTACCGTATCTGAGGCGAAGCCGGCATGGCGGACGTGTCCTCGCGGCCGCGCCGGAGCCCGAACCGCACCGGCGTGGACCGAGCGGCGGATCGTGGCGCTGCGGTTCACCCGCCGGTGGGGACCCCACCGCATCGCGGCCCACCTGCATCTGGCCCGTTCCACTGTCGGCAAGGTCCTGGCCCGGTACCGGATGCCCCGGCTGGCCTGCCTGGACCAGGGCACCGGCCTGCCCGTGCGCAAGCCCGCACCGCAAAGGTATGAGCACGACCATCCCGGGGACCTGGTCCATGTGGACATCAAGAAGCTCGGACGCATCCCGAACGGCGGCGGACACCGCATCCTCGGCCGGGCCCAGGGACGACGGAACAAACGGGCAGGGACCGGGTACGCCTACCTGCACCACGCCGTCGATGACCACTCGCGTCTGGCGTACTCGGAAATCCTTAGCGACGAGACGCAGGAAACCGCCGCCGCCTTCTGGCTGCGCGCCGTCGCGTTCTTCGCCGCCCACGGAATCAAGGTCAAGGCCGTGCTGACCGACAATGGGTCCTGCTACCGTTCCCGGGTCTTCGCCGCGGCCCTGGGACCTCACATCAAGCACCGCAGGACCCGTCCGTACCGGCCCCAGACCAACGGCAAGGTCGAACGCTTCAACCGAACCCTCGCCACCGAATGGGCCTACGCCCGCCCCTACGTTTCAGAAGCCGACCGCGCCGCCACCTACCCGGACTGGCTGCACCACTACAATCACCACAGGACCCATACCGGCATCGGAGGCAAAACCCCCATCAGCCGCGTTCACAACGTCCGTGGGAATTACACCTAGGATATCCCGGCCGACGTCTTGGAAACGGTCGTGTAGCCCGCCTTGGACCCCGTAACCGTTACCGTGATCGTGCGGCCCGCATCACTGGTGCGGGACTTGTAAGTGGCGGCGGTGGCCCCGACAATCGCGATGTGCGAGCGGTACCACTGATATTTCAGCGTGACAGTTTCAGGACCCCACACGCCCGTCACGGCAGTGAGTGTGGACCCCACCTTCACCGTGCCCTGAATCAAGGGCACCGAAGTGGTCAGGGTGCCTTTAGAGACCTGGCTTGTGGCCGACGAAGTCACCGTAGCAGACGTATAGCCCGCCTGGGTGCCGGTGACCTTCACTGTGATCGTGCGGCCCACATCACCCGCACCCGGCTTGTAGGTGGCACCGGTGGCTCCAACAATCGCGGTCTCTGACCGGTACCACTGATACATCAGCGTGACAGTTCCCGGACCCCACACTCCCGTTACGGCAGTGAGCGTTGACCCCACCTTCGCAGTGCCCTGAATCAAGGGCAAATTTGTGGTCAGGGTGCCCTTGGCGATCTGGCTGGTGCCGGCCGATGTCTTTGAAGCAGACGTGTAACCCGTCTGGGAACCGGTGACCTTTACGGTGATCGTCCTGCCCGCATCACTCGCACCGGGCTTGTAGGTGGCACCGGTGGCTCCCACGATCGCGACCTCCGACCTGTACCACTGATACGCCAGCGTGACAGTTCCAGGACCCCAGGCGCCGGGTACGGCCGTGAGTGTGGACCCGACCTTTGCGGTGCCCTGAATCGAGGGCACCGAAGTAGTGAGGGAGCCGTTGGAGATCTGGCTTGTGCCGGCCGAGATCTTCGATACCGACGCATAGCCCGCCTGGGAGCCGGTGACCTTCACCGTGATCGTCCGGCCGGCGTCGGCGGGGCCGAGCGCGTAAGTGGAGCCCGTGGCGCCCGTTACCGCGATCTGCGAGCGGTACCACTGATAGGCCAACGTGACCGTTCCGGGACCCCAAGCGCCGGGAACGGCCGTGAGCGTAAACCCCACCTTCGTGGTGCCCTGAATCGAGGGATCCGCGGGGCTGAGGGTGCCGCTGGCGATCGGGCTGGTGCCGGCCGACGTCTTCGACACCGGCGTGTAGCCCGCCTGGGCGCCCGTAACCCTTAAAGTAATCGTAAGACCCAGATCAGCAGCTCCGGGAGTGTAAGTTGCACCGGTGGCACCTGCAATCGCGATCTGCGACCGGTACCACTGATACGTCAGCGCTACCGTTCCGGGACCCCAGGCGCCGGGAACTGCAGTGAGCGTGGACCCCACCTTCGCAGTGCCCTGAATCGACGGATTCCCGGGGTTAAGGATGCCGTTGGCGATCAGGCTGGTGCCGGCTGACATCTTCGACGCAGTCGTATAGCCCGCCTGGGAGCCAATAACTTTCACCGTGATCGTTCGGCCTGCATCACTGCCAGCAGGAGTGTAGGTGGCACCGGTGGCACCCGGAATCGCGACCTGCGAGCGGTACCACTGATACGTCAGCGCGACATTGCCAGGACCCCAGGCACCGGGTACCGCAGTGAGCTTGGAGCCGACCTGCGCGGTGCCCTCAATGACGGGCACCGCGGAGGTAAGCGTGCCGTTGGCGACCGCGCCCGTGCCGTCCGAAGTCCTCGAAACGGACGTGTAGCCCGCCTTGGAGCCGGTAACCGTCACCGTGATCGTTCCACCCAGGTCAGCGACGCCGGGAGTATAGGCGGCGTCGGTGGCGCCGCTGATTGCGACGTCCGAGCGGTACCACTGATACGTCAGCGCGACATCCTCAGGTCCCCAAACCCCCGGCACCGCGGTCAGCGTGGACCCCACCTTCGGCGTCCCGCTGATCGTAACCTTCCCGGCGCTGACTGGGATCACGGTAATGTGCGCGGCCTGCCAGAAAGCGGAAAGGTAGGTCTCCCCCAAGTAATCTGCCCCGATCCTGGAGAAGTGGGTCGTGTCGTTTGCATACACTCCCCCGGTCATGGAGGCGGCGAATCCGGTGAAGGGAACGCGTGCGGGAGTCTCCTGGTGGCTTGTGTCCACGTTGATCCGGCCCGGCATGGCCGCGATCCCCTCCGGTGACATGCGGCCGACCACAAAGGGAAGTTCGGGCGCCCCCAGGGATGTCCGGAAGAAGGCAATCAGCTGATCCAGCTTCACGCTGTATCCGGCCGTGGACATCGCTGAGTTATTTTCGCCCTGGTGCCAAAGAACGCCTTTGAGCTCCGCGACGTAGCCGGCAGCTTTCGCTGCCGCGATGCCCTCGAGAGTCTGATTGACCGCCAAGGTGGGGAGGTCGAGCTCCGGAGCAGAGGCTGCACCCACAGTCCACGTAAGCGAGTCTAGGGCAAATGTGAACCCGGTTTGGCCGTGCGCGGCGGGAATGATGAGCACGCCCACATCGTCGGGCTGGGTTTTCAGGTAGTTCCGAGCCATGGCTGTGGCGGGCGAGAGTCCGGAAGCAGTGTCGTGCATGTCCAAGGGAACCGTAGCCGCCCGCAATGAGCGGTCCTTTGCACCGTATTGGAAGATCCTCGGGTCTTGCGCATCCGCGGGGCCGCCGATTGGCAGCCCCCGGCCGGACATATTCGACTGTCCTGCTGCCAGGAAGACGTGCAGGACTTTGACGGACGCCCGTGCTTGCACCGGCGCCACGCCAGCCAGCATCAGTCCGACAACCGCCAAGCCGATTACAAGACCTCGAAAGTGTTTGGCCATACCGCTGTACACGGATCCCCTATCCGTTGCCGGGCGCGAGCCGCCCTTGCCACTATTTGTCTAAAACCCTATTTAAAGCCAAACGAAATATTACAGTGCCTTGAGAAACCTGACTGACACTAAGACGCCCCCAACAGGCTACGCCAGCAGCTCCAGCAGGGAGCCGACCTCGCGCCCGACGAAGCCCGGGGCCGGCTCCCCGCCGCGGTTCAGCCAGACACCCAGGAGGCCGGCGGCCGTCGAGCCTTCCGCGTCGAGCAGCCGGTTGTCACCGACGTACAGGGTTTGGCCGGGTCCGGTACCGATCCGCCGGACCCCCTCCAGGTAGATGGCCGGGTCCGGTTTTGCTACGCCGACAGTATCGGTGCCCACCAGAACGGCAATCCGTTCCAGCCCGGCCGCGTCCAGCTTCACGCGCTGGTAGTCGTGGACGTTGTTGCTCACGGCACCGTAGGGTATGCCGGCGGCGTCCAGGGCGTCCAACAGCGGGCCGACGTCGTCGAACGCCCGGATGTAGCCGTGTTGGCGGCTCGCGTAGGAACTCACCCAGTGGTGGGCCTGTTCGCCGTCCGCAAGTTCGACGCCGAAGTACCCCAGCGCCGCCCGGCCGCGGAGCAGCCGCTGCTCATTGAACGTCAGTTCGCCGGCCAGGTAGCGGTCGTAGAAGTGAGTGGTCTCGTGGGTGAAGATCCGCCCGAACCTCTCCCACCCGGCCTCGTCCAGGCCGGGCAGGAGGTGCTCGCTGACGTCGCGGAGTGCAGTCGTCATGGCGAACTCGAGGTCCACCAGGGTGTCATCGATGTCGAACAGAACCCCGTGGACCACGCCGCCGCCCAGGCCCGCTGCCAGCACGTCAGCCGCGGAAGGCGCGGAGGCGGGCCAGGGATGAATCCTTGCCCAGGATGACCATGGATTCGAACAGCGGCGGGGAGATCCGCCGGCCCGAGACGGCCGTGCGGACCGGGCCGAAGGCCAAGCGGGGCTTGACGCCGAGGCCTTCGACGAGGGCCTCCTTCAGGGCAGCCTGGATGTTCTCGGCCGCCCACTCAGCGACGGGCTCCAGCGCGGACAGGGCGGCGTCGAGCACTTCGGTGAGGTTCTCCGGCAGGCCCTTGCGGGCGTCGTCGGCGACGTCGATCGCGTCATCGGCCTTGAACAGGAACGCGAGCATTTCGGGGGCCTCGCCCAGCAGCGATATGCGTTCCTGGATCAGCGGTGCGGCCTTGGCCAGGATCTCCTCCTCTCGGGCTGTGAGGCTCTCCCCGACCAGGCCGGCGGCCTGCAGGTAGGGCACCAGGCGGCCGCGGAAGTCCTCAGCGTCGAGCATGCGGATGTGGGTGCCGTTGATCGCCTCGGCCTTCTTGATGTCGAAGCGGGCCGGGTTGGCCAGCACATCGTTGACGTCGAAGTGCTCGATCAGCTGGTCGACGGTGAAGATGTCCTCGTCGGCGGAGAGGCTCCAGCCGAGCAGGGACAGGTAGTTGAGCAGGCCTTCGGGGATGAAGCCGCGGTCCCGGAGCAGGAACAGGTTCGACTGCGGGTCGCGCTTGGAGAGCTTCTTATTGCCCTCGCCCATGACGTACGGCAGGTGGCCGAAGACCGGCATGTAGCTGGCCACGCCGATATCCATCAGCGCCTGGATCAGCACCACCTGACGCGGCGTGGAGGAGAGCAGGTCCTCGCCGCGGAGCACGTGGGTGATCCCCATGAGGGCGTCGTCCACCGGGTTGACCAGGGTGTAGAGCGGGGATCCGTCGGCGCGCACAATGACGTAGTCCGGGATGCTGCCGGCCTTGAACGTGATCTCGCCGCGGACCATGTCGGTGAAGGTCACGTCTTCAATGGGCATCCGGACGCGCAGGACGGGCTGGCGGCCCTCGGCCTTGAACGCGGCAAGCTGTTCCTCGGAGAGCTCGCGGTCGAAGTTGTCGTAGCCCAGCTTGGGATCGCGGCCGGCTGCCCTGTGGCGGGCTTCGACTTCCTCCGGCGAGGAGTAGCACTCGTAGGCGTAGCCGGCGTCGATCAGCTTGGCCACCACGTCCTTGTACAGGTCCAGCCGCTGCGACTGGCGGTAGGGCTCGTGCGGTCCGCCGACTTCCACGCCTTCTTCCCAGGTGATGCCGAGCCATTTGAGGGCCTCAAGCAGCTGCTGGTAGCTTTCCTCCGAGTCGCGGGCCGCGTCCGTGTCCTCGATCCGGAACACAAAGGTGCCCTTGGTGTGCCGGGCGTGGGCCCAGTTGAACAGGGCGGTGCGGATCAGGCCGACGTGCGGGGTACCCGTAGGTGACGGGCAGAACCGGACACGGACCGGGGTGTCAGTGGTGACTTCACCGGTGGAGGCAGCAAGGGCGGAGCTGGAAACGGCGTCGGACGCGGAAGCAGTAGTCATAGTGGTACCAACATTACCAATCTCTCCCATCGCTACTCGCCCGGAATGCCGCTAGAAAAAGGACAACCGCACCGTGGATCCACGGTGCGGTTGTCCGAAATCGGCGCTGCTTCTTCGGATTCTTCGGATCGAAAGGCGGTTAGCGGCGGACCACCGGGTTGGAGAGGCGTCCGATGCCCTCGATCTCGACCTCATAGCGGTCGCCGGCCTGCACGGAGCCGACGCCGGCCGGGGTACCGGTCATGATGACGTCGCCGGGAAGCAAGGTGAAGGCCTGCGAGACGATGGAAACGAGCTCCCGGACGCCGCGGATCATCTGGTTCGTGCTGCCGTCCTGGCGCAGTTCGCCATTGAGCCGGCCCTGGATCTGCAGGTCCTCTGTGTCGAGCTCGGTCTCGATCCACGGCCCGAGCGGGGCCGAGGTGTCGAAGCCCTTGGCCCGGGCCCACTGCAGGTCCGTCTTCTGGACGTCGCGCGCGGTGAGGTCGTTGCCGCAGGTGTAGCCGAAGATCACGTCATCCACCCGGTTCTCGGGCACGTCCTTGCAGATCCGGCCGATGACGACGCACAGTTCGGCCTCGAAGGAGACGTCCTCGGAGAACTCCGGCAGGACAATCGGATCGTTCGGCCCGATCACGGAGGTGTTGGGCTTGAGGAACAGCAAGGGCTGCGCCGGGACCTCGTTGCCAAGTTCCCGGGCATGCTCCGCGAAGTTGCGGCCGACGCCGATGACCTTGCTGCGGGGGATGATCGGCGCCAGCAGGCGGACGTCCTCCAGCTTGTGCCTCATGGGGGTTCGTTCCACGCCATGGAAGAACGGGTCGCCCTTGATGACAGTGACTTCCTCACTGCCGGGCTCACCTTCCACGATGCCGTAGAGGGGATCAGAATCGACTACAAACCGGGCGATACGCATGGTTCTTAGCCTACCGTCCCGCAGGCCGGGCCCGGGGTCAGTCTGTCCGTTCAGCGCCGCCCGCTGCGCAGGTAGTCCAGCTGCGCCGCGACGGAGAGCTCCGCGGCGCGGCGGACGGAGGGATCGACGTCGGCGTACACGGCGTCCGTGACGGCGCCGATGCCGGCATCGGCCCCCAGCGCCGCCAGTGCCGCCCGGACCTGCTCAAGCCGGCCCAGCCGGTGATCCCGGTAGGCGCGGGCCACGGCGTCCAGAGCCGGCAGCACCGGGCCGTGGGCCGGCAGCACCATGGCCGGACCGAGGCGCTCCAGCCGGTCCAGCGATTCGAGGTAGTCACTGAGGGTGCCGTCAGGGTAGTCCAGCACGGTGGTTCCGGAGCCCAGAATCGTGTCCCCGGTCAGCACCGAGCCGTGCGGGCCGTCCTGCGGCAGGTGGAAGCACAGCGAATCCGCGGTGTGGCCCGGCGTCGCCAGAACCCTGATCTCTGTTCCGGCCGCCAGGATCGTTTCGCCGTCCTGCAGCGCGGGTGCGCCATGGCAGTGGGCGGGATCCGCGGCCCGGACAGGTGCGCCCGTCAAAACCGAAAACCGTGCGGCGGCCGCGGTGTGGTCCGCGTGCCGGTGCGTGATCAAGATCAGTTCGATTCGCCCGTCCCCGGCCAACGCCTGCAGGTGCGGCTCGTCGAGGGGCCCGGGGTCGACGGCGACCGTGCCCGCCGCCCCCGGGGCGGCAATGAGATAGGAGTTGGTTCCGTCCAGGCTCATGGGACCCGGGTTCGGGGCGAGGCGGAACCGGGTCAGCTCGCTGCTGCGGACGAGGTCGCGGGATTTCTCGGTGGTCACGGTCCCATCCTTGCAGAGGTGTCCTCAGACGAGCAGCAGGATGGAGATCAGGAACGGCAGGAGGGCCTCGGCAATGGCATTTCCCCAGAGCCGACGCTCGGAAAGGAACAAAATGAGGCCCAGGGCCACATGAGCCACGCATGTGAACAGCAGGAGTGACTCACCGGCCGCGACGTCGGCTCCCCCCAGCATGAGGGCACCCGCAACGGCGCCGATCCCCCAAATGACGTTGTATATGCCGAGGTTGAACGTCCACAGCCTGACTGCTTCGACGTCGTCCGGTTCGACGAGGAACAGGCGGTGCAGGCGCTGGTGCCGGATGAAGAAGGACTCCATGATGCCGACACTGATGAGCAGGACGCCAAAGACCACGCCCAGAACTTGGATCAGCCCCGTCATGTGCCCATTGTGCACGCCGGGCGGACGGGTGAAAAGGGCCCGAAGACTGCCGGGCGTGCGGATGCAGACGCCGACGGCGGCCGCCACCGGAAGGTGGGGACCGCCGTCGTGCCGGACGTTCCGGCTCTAGATGCCTTGGGTGCTAGGCGAGGCGGGTCAGCCAGCCGTGGGTGTCCTCCACGGTGCCGGTCTGGATCCCCAGCAGCTGGGCGCGGATGGCCAGGGTGGTCTCCCCCGCCGTGGCGTCTTCGGAGCCGATGAACTCGGTGGCGTCCTTGAGCACGCCGATGGGGGTGATGACCGCGGCGGTGCCGCAGGCGAAGACCTCGGCGATGTCCCCGGAGGCAACGCCGTCGCGCCACTCATCCAGGGTGATCTTGCGTTCGGTGACTTCCCTGCCCATGTCCCGGGCCACCTGCATCACGGACATCCTGGTGATCCCCTCCAGGATGGTTCCGGACAGCGCGGGGGTGACCAGCGAGCCGTCCTTCATGACGAAGAAAACGTTCATGCCGCCGAGTTCCTCGACGGCGTTGTCGTTGAACTGGTCCAGGAACAGGACCTGCTTGCAGCCGTGCGCCTCGGCTTCCTGCTGGGCGATCAGCGAGGCGGCGTAGTTGCCGCCGCACTTGGCGGCGCCTGTTCCGCCGCGGCCGGCGCGGGCGTACTCACGCGAGATCCAGATGGAGACGGGCTTGAGTTCGCCGCCGAAGTAATTGCCGGCCGGGGAGGCGATCACGCGGAAGGAGACCTCGCGCGCTGCCCGCACGCCCAGGAACGCCTCGGTGGCGATCATGAAGGGCCGCAGGTACAGGGCTTCGCCGTCACCGGAGGGCACCCAGTCCTTGTCTGCCGCGACCAGTTCGCGGATGGCGCCGAGGAAGTACTCTTCCGGGAGTTCGGGCAGGGCCAGGCGCCGCGCGGACTTGTTCAGCCGGGCCGCGTTGGCCTCGGCCCGGAACGTCCAGATCGAACCGTCGGCGTGGCGGTAGGCCTTGAGGCCCTCGAAGATCTCCTGGCCGTAGTGCAGCACTGCGGCGGACGGGTCCAGTGAAATCGGGCCGTAGGGCTCAACCCGAGCGTTGTGCCAGCCACCGTTGCCTTCGGCGTCGACGCTGTAGTCGACAATCGAGGTGTGGTCGGTGAAATAGTCGCCGAACCCCGGGTTCGCCAGGATGGCTACACGCTCTTCAGCAGACTTCGGGGTCTCCGACAGGTGCTGGGTGAATTCGACGCCATGGGCAGTCTGAGTCATGGTTCCTCCACGATCGGCTGCCTGGTGTGGGAACGTGGTTCACCCTCGGACCACGGCAGCATATTGGTGATTCGAAACAAGCTTACGCCCGTTGGCAGCGGGGTTTAGCGGCACCTGCAGGGCAGAGAATACGGCCAGGACCTACAGCGCCGCCGCGATGGCGTCGCCGACCGCGCTAGTGGTGCGGACGGCGCCGTCGCGGGCCTCGACGTCGGCCGTCACGGCCGCCTCGATCTTCCGGGCGGCGCCGGCGAAGCCGAGGTGGTCGAGCAGGAGCGCCGCGGAGAGGATGGCCGCGGTGGGGTCGGCCTTCTGCTGGCCGGCAATGTCCGGGGCGGACCCGTGGACCGGTTCGAACATGGACGGCGCGGTGCGGTCCATGTTGAGGTTGCCGGAGGCGGCGAGGCCGATCCCGCCGGTCACGGCTGCCGCGAGGTCGGTGATGATGTCGCCGAACAGGTTGTCGGTGACGATCACGTCGAAGCGGGCCGGATCGGTGACCATGAAAATCGTGGCGGCGTCGACGTGGAGGTAGTCGTGCGTGACCTCGGGGAACTCCTGGGCCACTGCCTCAACCGTGCGCTTCCAGAGCTGGCCGGCGAAGACCAGGACGTTGTGCTTGTGCACCAGCGTGAGCTTCTTGCGGGGGCGTTCGTTGGCCCGGCGGAACGCATCGCGGACCACGCGTTCCACGCCGTGGGCCGTGTTCAGGGAGACCTCGGTGGCCACCTCGTGGGGGGTACCGGCGCGCAGTGTGCCGCCGTTGCCCACGTACGGGCCTTCGGTGCCCTCGCGGACCACGATGAAATCGATCTTGCCGGGGTTGGCGAGCGGGCTGCCAACGCCGGCATACAGGCGGGAGGGCCGCAGGTTGACGAAGTGGTCCAGGCTGAAGCGCAGCTTGAGCAGGAGCTCACGCTCGATGATGCCCGACGGGATCCGGGTGTCGCCGGGGGCCGCCCCGACGGCGCCGAACAAGATGGCGTCGCGCGTGCGAAGATCGGCGAGGGTGGCCGCGGGCAGGGTCTCCCCCGTCTCGAGCCAGTGCTCCGCGCCCAGCTTGTAGTGGGTCTGCTGGAGCACGATCCCCTCGGCGGCCGCGGCCTTCTCAAGGACCTTCAGGGCTTCGGCCGTGACCTCCGGACCAATGCCGTCGCCCGGGATGACTGCCAGATCAATCGTGGATGCGCTCATGTTTTCAGCGTAGCCAAGTGATCCACATTCTGGTCAAGTCGTCTCACTATCCGATCATGCCTCCGGACGAAGAACGCTCCCGCACCCCAATTCAGGGGTGCGGGAGCGTCAGGCGGTGGACCGGCTCAGGCCTCGGCGGGTTCCTCGTACTTCGGGAACACCGGGGCCGGGGCCGGCAGTTCCGTGCCGGCGACGATCGGCGTGCCGACGGCCGTGAACTGGCGCGCCGGGCCTTCTGGCTGGCCGAGCGTGTGCAGGATCGCCGCCGTCGCCGTCGGCATCACCGGCTGGGCCAGGATCGCGACGATCCGCAGCACCTCGAGCGTCACGTAGAGCACCGTGTTCATGCGTTCGACGTCGGTCTTGCGCAGCACCCAGGGAGCCTGCTCGGCGAAGTAGGCGTTGGTGTCCCCCAGGACTGTCCAGATGGCCTCCAGGGCGCGGCTGAACTCCTGCTTCTCGAACGCGGCCCGGGCGGCGTCCAGCAGCCCGTTGGCCTGGGCCAGAATCGCGGTGTCCTCGGCGGAGAACGCGCCCGGCGCGGGCACGCGGCCCTCGCAGTTCTTGGCCACCATGGACAGCGACCGCTGGGCCAGGTTGCCGAAGTTGTTGGCGAGGTCGGAGTTCATCCGGCCCACGATTGCCTCGTGGTTGTAGTTGCCGTCCGCCCCGAAGGGGACCTCGCGCAGGAAGAAGTAGCGCACCTGGTCCAGGCCGTACTGGGCCACGAAGTCCGCGGGCGCCACCACGTTGCCCAGCGACTTGGACATCTTGACGCCGTTGTTCTGCAGGAAGCCGTGGATCATGATCCGCTTCGGCAGCTCCAGTCCGGCGCTCATGAGGAACGCCGGCCAGTAGATGGCGTGGAAGCGGGAGATGTCCTTGCCGATCACGTGGACGTCGGCCGGCCAGAACTTTTTGAAGGAGCCCGAGTCGACGTCCGGGTAGCCGACCCCGGTCAGGTAGTTGGTCAGCGCGTCGACCCAAACGTACATGACGTGCTTGTCGTTGCCGGGCACGGGAACGCCCCAGTCGAAGGTGGTGCGGCTGATGGACAGGTCCTCCAGCCCGCGCCTGACGAAGCTGATGACCTCATTGAAGCGGGACTGCGGGGCACCGAATTCGGGGTGGGCCTCGTACAGCGCCAGCAGCTTGTCCTGATAGGCGGACAGCCGGAAGAAGTAGCTCTCCTCGGCCGTCCAGGTGACCTCGGTGTCCGATTCGCGCGAGTAGCGGATGCCGTCGTCCTTGACCACGGTCTCGTCCTCAACGTAAAACGCCTCGTCGCGGACCGAATACCAGCCCTCGTACTTGGACAGGTAGATGTCCCCGTTGGCCTCCATCTTCTTCCAGATGGCCTGCGACGCCGCGTAGTGGTCGGCGTCCGTGGTGCGGATGAAGCGGTCGTACGAGACTCCCAGGGCGGCGTGCGCCCCCTTGTAGATCTCGGCGTTCCGGTCCACCAGTTCCTTGGGCGTGACGCCTTCCTTCTCGGCGGCCTGGGCGATCTTCATGCCGTGCTCGTCCGTTCCGGTCAGGAAGAAGACGTCGTACCCGTCCAGGCGCTTGAAGCGGGCCATCGCATCGGTGGCGATGTACTCGTACGCATGGCCGATGTGCGGCACCCCGTTGGGGTACGTGATGGCCGTGGTGATGTAGAACGGGGTCTTATCAGTTGAAGTCACGGTCTAAATCTAGATCAGTTCTGTGAGGGTATCGCTCTGGCGGACCAGTTCGTGGTCATGTGAAGCCACCAGCACGGCAATGCCGTCCGAGGTGGTGTCCTTGAGGATGCTGATGATGCGGTTGGCCGCGGCACGGTCCAGGCTGGCTGTGGGCTCGTCGACCACCAGGACGCGGGTGCCGAGGATGAGCGCCCGGGCGATCGCCACGCGCTGGCGTTCACCGCCGGAGAGCTGCGCCGGGCGGTGGCGCATGCGCCGGCCGAGGCCCACGAGGTCCAAAAGGTCCTTGGCCATGTCGCGGCGCTGCTCAACTTCGCCGTCGGGCACGGCCGGCAGCAGGACGTTCTCGAGCGCGCTCATCCCGTCGATCAGGGCGCCGCCCTGGTCCACGTAGCCGATCAGGGCGCGGCGGCGGTCCGCGATCTCGTCGTCGCCCATGGTCTCCAGCGAGTCGCCTTCCCAGAACACCCGGCCCGACGTCGGCAGGGTCAGTCCCGCGCCGACGGTCAGGATGCTGGTCTTGCCCGAGCCGGAGCGGCCCGCGACGCAGTGCATTTCGCCGGCGTGCAGCGTCATGTTGAAGTCGTCCACCACGTTGACGGCCTCGGCACCGCCCTTGCCGCCGCCGTAGTGGATGGTGATGTTGCTCAGTTCCAGCGGCGTGGCGTGGTCCGTGGCCTTCACGATCGTGTTGGCGCGGGTCTTGTGCGCACCGCGACGGGTGCTGGCGGTCATCCGGTCGTGTGCCTCCCGGTCAAGGTTCAGCTCGTTAGTCATTGGACCACTTTCGTTGCAATCGGAATCCAGCAAAGTACAGCTACGAGACCGGCAATTGCGGCCCACAGCGCGGCATAGGGGGCGAGGAGGAGGCCGATGCCGAGGGCGCCCACGACGCCGAGGGGCAGCGCGACGGTTCCCACCATGGCGTTTTCAAAGAAGCGGACCTGGCCCAGCATGTCAGGGTTCCAGCCCATGGCCCGCAGCGTGCCGAGGTACTGGCGCTTGGCCTGCAGCTCGAAGCGCCCGGTGACCATGGTCAGCAGCAGCCCGACGGCAACGCCGGACACAGCCAGGATGACGCTCGGGAACGCGATGCTGGCCGCGGCCAGCCCGCTGAGGGCGCTGGCGCCGGCGGCCCGGGGAATGTCGATCAGCAGGGCGACCAGTCCGCCGACGGCCGCGGCGAAAACACCGACGGCAACGGCGAGTGAGATGGTGTTGAACTTGTTGGCGCTCAGCTGCCGGTTGGCGAAGGTCAGCGGGGAATCGACCGCAATGAGCCGTTCATCGTGTTGCGGGTCCTGGTCCACTACCTCGCGGTGGCGCAGCTGCTGCGCAGCGACGAACGCCGCACCTGCGTACAGCACCAGGACCGACGCCGAGACCACCGCGGTGGCGGTGCTCCAGCTGATCAGGCTCAGGGCGATTCCGGCGACGGCCAGCAGCGCGGCGCCGACGCCGAATTCGGCCAGCACCCAGGAGCGGATCCTGCGCTGGGTCCAGCCCATGGCACGCAGGGTTCCGGCCTCGCTGCGCCGTTTGCGGATGTAGCTGACCGTGGAGGCGCCCGTCAGGAGGGCGGCGCCGCAGAGGGTCAGGAACAGCAGGGTCAGGTTCGTAGCGGTCAGAGAGCCGGAAACGGCGTCCGCGGCGTCCTGGCGGACCCACGACTGCTGCACGGTGCCCAGCGGCGATTCCTTGCCGGCGTCGTCCTTGGAGTAGCCGGGAACGGCGATGCTGGCGTCCTCGCGGGCCGAACCGGCCACCACGGTGGCCTGCAGGCCCATGTCGCGGATCTCGTTGGCGAGCTTCTCCACCTCGGGCTGCGCCTGCTTCCAGCTGCCCGGAACCTTGGCGCGGACGCGGACGGCGTCGATCACGGAGGCGTTCTGCTCATAGCCGCGGGCGGCGGCGAGGCCGTAGTAGTCGGTGATGGCACCGGCGGACTGGCTGACCAGTCCCGTGGCGCTCAGGGAAGGCTTGAGCTCGGTGTTGACGTCGGTGCCGGACGCATCCTTGGTCAGGGTGAAGGGCGCGGGGTCGTAGCCGCCCAGGGGCAGCCGGTTGACGTCGCCGGCGGCATCCTTGACGCTCGCGGCGTCGAACGTGCCGTAAACCATGGCCAGCGGCGTGGCCAGCTTCTTGCCGGTTTCGAGGTTCTCCCGGTAGGAGCGCTCATCGACAGGATTGCGCTGGGTCTGGTCGACGGCGGCACCGTTGGCGGCCTTGTCCGGCAGGCGGTTCACGGTGACCCAGTCACCGGGCGAGGCGCTCTTGTCCACGGCGCCGTTGGCGGCGGTTTCGCCGTCCTTGTACGCCGGGGCGGCGGCAAAGTTGGTGCTCCAGGTGGCGGGGTTGTAGAGGCCCTGGCTGAAGGAGCCGGTGTCGCCCATGAGCTGGGAGAGGTCCTTGGACCCGGGCCAGGCGAGGGCGAACGGGGACTTCGAAACGAACGGCAGGTAGTCCTTGTCCAGCGAGCGGGTCACGGTGCCGACGTCGTTGGTGACGTTGCCGGAGTCGTCGATTTCCTCGATCTTGACCGAGTACTTCAGATCCACGGCGGTGCCGGAGCGGACGATCAGCGGGATGGCCTGCGAATCGGCGGTGAGCTGGCCGTCACGCTTGGCCTGCTGGTACTGGGTCATCAGCGGTGCCCAGTACTTGAGTTTGACGCCGAGGAAGTCCGGGCCTTCCTTGAGTTCGTCCATGGAGATGCCGTTGGTGAAGAGGCTCTCGAAGTGCCGGCCAATGGCGCCGGCGTTGCGGGCGTCCGCGGGCGGGGCTTTCTCCAGCGGGGCCAGGAAGTCACCGGCCGTGCCGAGCAGTGCGCGTTCGGAGACGGGGTCGACGGCGACGACGGACTCGGTCACCTGCGGCGCCATGGGCAGGGAAACGGAGAGGTTGAAGAGGTTGTGCTCGGAGCCGCCGGCCGGGGTGGGGAACTTGATGCCGGTCTCGCCCTCCGGGCCCTGGATGCGGACGTTCTGGCCGCCGGCGACCTGTTCCTGGATCAGCTTCGCCTTGCCGACGGAGCCCTCGGCCGTGGTCTTGAACAGGGTCTGGTCCGAGTGGCCGTCGGAGCTGACTGCGCTGGCGGTCAGACGGTACTTCTTCGGCGTGTCGCTCAGCACCGATTCCGCGGCCGGCCACTTGCTCGGGTCCGTGGCGGTCGGGTCGCCGGAAGTGCCCGCGAGGCCCGCGTTGAAGCCGAGGTAGTCGGTGGCATCCAGCCGCGGCGATTCCAGGTTCTGCGTCACGCGCGAGACCAGGCTGATGGGCGCGGCCACCGAGGTGCCGGAGAGCTTGCGGATCGAATCCAGCTGCTCGAAGCTGACGCCGCCCTGGCCGGTGGCGATGTCCGGCTGCATCAGGCCGCCGTTATCATCGGCCTTGGCCTGGACCAGGACGTCATAGAGCCCCCGCGAGTTTTGGTCCACGGTCCTGTTCAGCGCCGCCTGGGACTGACCCTGGACGAGCACGGACAGGCACATGGCCACGATCAAAATGGACGCGGTCAACAGAAGCACTCTGCTTCTGATGAACCTCTGGACGGCGTTCATTGGGCTCCTGAAAGCTGGATTGCGTGCGCACGCCGCAGCTCATTTCCTGCGGAATTGAGGGCGTCCCGTGCCGGGCGTGCAAAAGTAAAGGCCGGTCTGCCGGCCGCGGACCGAAATTCGGTCCTAGCCATTGTACGCAGACCGGCCGGCCGCTTGTGGCCGCCGGCGGCGGTCATGCCGCCGCCGGCGGCCTGCGGGGAGGATTTTAGTCCTCGAGGTCAACCTCACGGACCATGTCAGCGCCGATCCCGGCCTTGATCGCGTCAAGGACCTGCTGGGGAACGGAGCTGTCGATGGTCAGCAGGGCCAGCACCTGGCCGCCCTCTGTCTGGCGTGCCACCTGCATGCCGGCGATGTTGATGTTGTTCATGCCCAGGATGTGGCCGATTGTGCCGATCACGCCGGGGCGGTCCGAGTAGGCAACCACCACGAGGTGTTCGCTGATCGGGATCTCCACCTCGTAGCCGTTGACGCCGACCAGTTTCTGGATCTGCTTCGGGCCGGTCAGGGTTCCGGCGACGGAGATCTGGCTGCCGTCGCTGAGGGCGCCGCGCAGGGTCAGGACGTTGCGGTACGACTCGGTGTCCGGCGTCGTGATGAGCCGGACGTTGATGCCGCGCTGCTCGGCGATCACGGGGGCGTTGACGTACGAGACCTGCTCGGTCACGACGTCGGCAAAGATGCCCTTGAGTGCCGCGAGTTCCAGCACCTTGACATCGAGCGAGGAGATCTCGCCTGCCACCTCGACGTCGAACTGCGTGAGGGAGGCATGGGTCAGCGCGGTGAAGATGCGGCCCAGCTTTTCCATCAGCGGGATGCCGGGGCGGACGTCCGGGGCGATGACGCCGCCGGCGACGTTGACGGCGTCGGGGACCAGTTCGCCGGCCAGGGCCAGGCGGACGGACTTCGCGACGGAAACGCCGGCCTTTTCCTGGGCCTCGTCGGTGGAGGCGCCCAGGTGCGGGGTCACCACGACGTTGTCGAGCTTGAAGAACGGCAGGTCGGTGCTGGGTTCCTTGGAGAAGACGTCGACGCCGGCGCCGGCGATGTCACCGGCCTGCAGCGCGGTGTAGAGGGCTTCCTCGTCCACCAGGCCGCCGCGGGCGACGTTGACGACGTACGCCGTGCTCTTCATCTTCTTGAAGGCGTCGGCACCGAGCATGCCGACGGTCTCCGGGGTCTTGGGCATGTGGATGGTGATGAAGTCCGACTGTGCAAGGAGCTCATCGAGGGTCACCAGCTGCACGCCGAGCTGGGCGGCCCGGGCGGAGGTGATGTAGGGGTCGTACGCGAGGATCTTGGTGTCGAAGCCCTTCAGGCGGGCCGCGACCAGGGCGCCGATCCGGCCCAGGCCGATGATGCCGATCTTCTTCTCGAAGAGCTCGATGCCGGTGTACTTGGAGCGCTTCCACTCCCCGTCCTTGAGGGCGGAGCTGGCCTGCGGGATGTGGCGGGCGAGGCTCAGGATGTGCCCGACGGTCAGTTCGGCGGCGGAGACGATGTTCGAGGTCGGCGCGTTGACCACCATGACGCCGGCCTGCGTGGCCGCTTTGATGTCGACGTTGTCCAGGCCGACGCCGGCGCGGGCGATCACCTTGAGGTTCTTGGCGGCGGCGATGGCCTCGGCGTCCAGCTGGGTGGCGGAGCGGACCAGGATCGCGTCGACGTCGGCGATCGCGGAGAGCAGCTGGGAACGGTCGGAGCCGTCAGTCTGGCGGATTTCAAAGTCCGGGCCGAGGGCCTCGACTGTGGCGGGCGAAAGTTCCTCAGCGAGGAGTACGACAGGTTTGGTGCTTGTCACCGGTGACCTCTTTAGCTCTCTTGTGTATCTGGTGGGGATTTTGGTGAATCGGGTGATGCTGGTGATGCGCGTGGTGCTGGACAGCAGGGAAGCCGGACCCCAGGATGTGGTGTCCGGCTCCCCTGCCGGGCAATGCCTAGCGGGCGACTGAACCTTCGGTGTAGTCGTCCTCGTTCTTGATCCAGGAGAACAGCTTGCGCAGTTCGCGGCCGGTGGCCTCGATCGGGTGGTCCTCACCCTTCTTGCGCAGGGCCTTGAACTCCGGCGCGCCGGCGTCCTGGTCATCGATGAAGCGCTTGGCGAAAGTGCCGTCCTGGATGTCCGCCAGGACAGCCTTCATGTTTTCCTTCACCTGCGGGGTGATGACGCGCGGGCCGGAGACGTAGTCGCCGTATTCCGCGGTGTCGGAAACGCTCCAGCGCTGCTTGGCGATGCCGCCTTCGACCATGAGGTCGACGATCAGCTTGAGCTCGTGCAGCACCTCGAAGTAGGCGACCTCGGGCTTGTAGCCGGCCTCGGTGAGGGTCTCGAAGCCGTACTGGATCAGTTGCGAGGCGCCGCCGCAGAGGACAGCCTGCTCGCCGAAGAGGTCGGTTTCGGTCTCTTCGGTGAAGGTGGTCTCGATGACGCCCGCACGGGTGCCGCCGATGGCCTTGGCGTAGGACAGGGCCAGTTCCTTGGCCTTGCCGGACGGGTTCTGCTCGACGGCGATCAGGTCCGGCACGCCGCGGCCGGCTTCGAACTCGCGGCGCACGATGTGGCCCGGGCCCTTGGGGGCAACGAGGGCGACGTCGACGTCGGCCGGGGGCTGGATGTAGCCGTAGCGGATGTTGAAGCCGTGGCCGAAGAACAGGGCGTCGCCCGGCTGCAGGTTCGGGGCGATGTCCTCGGCGTAGACGTGGCGCTGGACCTGGTCCGGGGTCAGGACCATGATGAGGTCGGCCTCGGCGACGGCGTCGGCAACGTTCAGGACCCGCAGTCCCTCGGCCTCGGCCTTGGCACGGGACTTCGAGCCTTCCTTCAGGCCGACGCGGACGTCAACGCCGGAATCGCGCAGGCTGAGGGCGTGGGCGTGGCCCTGGGAGCCGTAACCGATGACGGCGACGGTGCGGCCCTGGATGATCGACAGGTCGGCGTCGTCGTCGTAAAACATTTCAGTCACTGGGGTGTCTCCTTTTGAGTGGATTCTTCGTAGATATTCTCTGTGGTGCTGCGGTACAACGGGGCGCCTCCGTCTATGCGGTGTCTTAGGCGCTGCGGAGGGCCCTGTCACTCATGGAGCGGGATCCCCGCCCAACTGCCAAGGTGCCGGACTGCACGATTTCGCGGATGCCGAAAGGCTCCAGCACTGACAAGAGTGCCGTGAGCTTCTCGGGGTGGCCCGTTGCCTCAATGACCACCGACTCTGTGGAGACGTCGACCACTGAAGCGCGGAACAGGTCTGCAGCCTGGGTGACCTGCAGGCGTGTTGCGGCATCCGCACGTACCTTGACCAGGATGTGGTCGCGCTGTACGGAAGATTCTGAGGTGAGCTCGACGATCTTGATCACGTTGACCAGCTTGTTCAGCTGCTTCGTGACCTGCTCGATCAGCTCGCCATCGGCGTCGACCACCACGGTCATCCGGGACATGCCCGGGACTTCGGTGGGGCCGACGGCCAGGGAATTGATGTTAAAGGCCCGGCGGGCGAAGAGGCTGGCGACGCGGGTCAGCACACCGGGCTTGTCTTCGACCAGAACGGACAATGTGTGGCGGGTCATGTTCAGTCCTCCTCTTCCCATTCCGGGGTCATGTTGCGGGCAACCTGGATCTGGTCGTTGCTGACCCCGGCGGGGACCATCGGCCACACCATCGAGTTGGGGCTCACGACGAAGTCGATGACCACCGGGCGGTCATTGATCTCCAGGGCCTTCTGGATGGTGGCGTCGATGTCTTCGTCGCGTTCGCACCGGAAGGCAGCGCAGCCGTAGGCGTCCGCCAGCTTGACGAAGTCCGGGATGCGGACCGTGTCATGTCCCGTGTTGAGGTCGGTATTGGAGTAGCGGCCCTCGTAGAACAGGGTCTGCCACTGCCGGACCATGCCGAGGGAGGAGTTGTTGATGATGGCGACCTTGATCGGGATCTTGTTGATCGCGCAGGTGGCCAGTTCCTGGTTGGTCATCTGGAAACAGCCGTCGCCGTCGATCGCCCAGACCACGCGGTCCGGCTCGCCCACCTTGGCGCCCATGGCCGCCGGAACGGCGTAGCCCATGGTGCCGGCGCCGCCGGAGTTGAGCCAGGCGTGCGGGCGTTCGTACTTGATGAACTGCGAGGCCCACATCTGGTGCTGTCCGACGCCGGCGACGTAGACGCCCTCGGGTCCGGTCAGGGCGCCGATGCGTTCGATGACGCGCTGGGGGGCACTGAGCCCGTCCTCGGGTTCGGTCCAGCCGAGCGGGTAGGTTTCCTTGAGGTTGTTAAGGAACGCCCACCAGGTGGTCAGATCCGGGGTGCCGAAGGCCTCGAACTGCAGGCGCAGGGCCTCGGTCAGCTCCGGGATGATCTCCTTGACCGAGCCAACGATCGGGACGTCGGCCGTACGGTTCTTGGAAATTTCCGCCGGATCGATGTCGGCGTGGATGACCTTGGCGTTCGGGGCAAAGGACTTCAGGATGCCGGTCACGCGGTCATCGAACCGGGCGCCGAGGGTGATCAGCAGGTCCGACTGCTGCAGGGCCGTCACGGCGGAAACCGTGCCGTGCATGCCCGGCATGCCCACGTGCTGCGGGTGCGAGTCCGGGAACACGCCCCGGGCCATCAGGGTGGTCACCACGGGAGCGCCCGTCAGCTCAGCGAGTTCGCGCAGTTCGGCCGAGGCGTGGGCCTTGACCACACCGCCGCCGACGTAGAGCACGGGCTTGCTGGCACCGGCAATGAGCCGGGCGGCCTCACGGACCTGCTTGCTGTGGCCGCGCACCACCGGCCGGTATCCCGGGAGATCGATCTTGGGCGGCCAGGAGAACGTCATCTGGCCCTGCTGGGCGTCCTTGGCGATATCCACGAGGACCGGTCCCGGGCGTCCGGTGGAGGCCAGGTGGAACGCCTCCGCCATCACATGCGGGATGTCGTTGGGGTCCGTGACCAGGAAGGAGTGCTTCGTGATCGGCATGGTGATCCCGACGATGTCCGCTTCCTGGAATGCGTCGGTGCCGATCACCCCGCTGGAGACCTGGCCCGTAATGGCCACGATCGGCACGGAGTCCATGTGGGCATCCATGATGGCGGTAACGAGGTTGGTGGCACCCGGACCCGAGGTGGCGATGCAGACGCCAACCCGTCCGGTGACCATGGCGTAGCCTTGCGCGGCGTGGCCGGCTCCCTGTTCATGACGGACCAAAACGTGGTTCATTTTGGAAGCCATCAAGGGGTCGTAGGTGGGCAGGATCGCGCCACCGGGCAAACCGAAAATGTCCTGGACGCCGAGTTCTTCGAGCGAACGGACAATTGCTTGCGAACCGGTCATGACCGTCGGGGGTACGACGTTGTTCGGTCCGAGGACAGGAGAGACGGCAGCAGAGTCGACGCCGGCGTCAGCCGGACGTTCGACGCGTTCCGGAGCCTTGTGGGCTCCAGTGGACTTGGTGGCCATCAGCGAGGGGCTGATCGGCGATCCTTTGCTCATCGGACTCTTCCTTTGTGGATCTTCGGTGATCGTGGAACTACGGTGTCTTACTGGTGGTGCGGCTGGTGATGCAGGAAATAAAAAAACCCCTCAGCCGGCGGGCTCTTCGAGGGGTTGCGCGTGACGGTTCGTTACCAGTGAAGGCTATTGAGCCACGCGCTTGGTAAGTACGACGACGACGCCGGCGGTAACGATCTCGATCATGCGTTCAGTTTTCCCTCTGAGTGAGACAGGTGTCAACGGGCCCGGCCTCTGTCTCACTATTTGGACAACACTGTCCACTGATTGGTCCTCCTAGTTTCCCTCTTGCCTTGGACGCCAAAACGGCGAGCCGCCCAATTTGGCGGCAGGCGGGAGTCTCCTACCCCGAGTGGACGGCGCGGACGCCGCCCACTCGGGGCCCCTCGGAGCCTCCCTTATTAAGCGTGGTCACCCACGCTTAGAGAATCAGCCGCAGTAGGCGCCGGTGGAGGCGCTGTGGACGAGCTTGGCGTACTTGGCGAGGACGCCCTTGGTGAACTTGGCCGGGAGCGGCTCCCAGCCGACCTTGCGGGCCTCGAGCTCGGACTCGTCGACCAGGAGGTCGAAGGTGCGGGCCGCGATGTCCACGCGGATCCGGTCACCGTCCTTGACGAAAGCGATGGGGCCGCCGTCGACCGCTTCCGGCGCGACGTGGCCGATGCACAGGCCGGTGGTTCCGCCGGAGAACCGTCCGTCGGTCAGCAGCAGGACGTCCTTGCCCAGGCCAGCGCCCTTGATGGCGCCGGTGATGGCGAGCATCTCGCGCATGCCGGGGCCGCCCTTCGGGCCTTCGTAGCGGATCACCACGACGTCGCCCTTATGGATCTCGCCCTTGTCCAGGGCGTCCAGGGCACCCTGTTCGCGCTCGAACACGCGGGCCGTGCCCTCGAAGACGTCGGCGTCGAAGCCTGCGCTCTTGACGACGGCGCCTTCAGGGGCCATCGAGCCGTGCAGGATGGTGATGCCGCCGGTCTTGTGGATCGGGTTGTCCAGTGCACGCAGGATCTTGCCGTCCAGGTCCGGCGGGTTGATCGCGGCGAGGTTCTCCGCCACGGTCTTGCCGGTGACGGTGAGGCAGTCGCCGTGCAGCAGGCCGGCGTCGAGCAGGGCTTTCATGATCACCGGCACGCCGCCGATCTTGTCGACGTCGGTCATCACGTAGCGGCCGAACGGCTTGAGGTCGCCCAGGTGCGGGATCTTGTCCCCGATCCGGTTGAAGTCTTCCAGCGTCAGCTCCACCTCGGCTTCGCGGGCGATCGCGAGCAGGTGCAGCACGGCGTTGGTGGAACCGCCGAAGGCCATGGTGACGGCAATCGCGTTCTCGAACGCCTTGCGCGTCATAATGTCCCGGGCCGTGATGCCCAGGCGCAGGAGGTTGACCACGGCCTCGCCGGACTTGTGCGCAAAGGCATCGCGGCGGCGGTCCGCGGAGGGCGGTGCGGCGGAGCCGGGCAGTGACATGCCCAGGGCCTCGCCGATGCAGGCCATGGTGTTCGCCGTGTACATGCCGCCGCAGGCGCCTTCGCCCGGGCAGATTGCTTTTTCGATGCGGTCCAGGTCCTCGCGGCTCATCTTGCCGGCCGCGCACGCGCCGACGGCTTCAAACGCGTCGATGAGGGTGACTTCCTTTTCGGAGCCGTCCTCAAGCTTGACCCAGCCGGGCATGATGGAGCCGGCATAGAGGAACACAGAGGCCAGGTCCAGGCGGGCCGCCGCCATCAGCATGCCGGGCAGCGACTTGTCGCAACCGGCCAGGAGCACAGAGCCGTCGATCCGTTCGGCCTGCATGACCGTCTCGACCGAGTCGGCAATGACTTCGCGGGACACCAGGGAGAAGTGCATGCCCTCGTGGCCCATGGAGATGCCGTCGGAGACGGAGATGGTGCCGAACTGCATCGGGAACCCGCCGCCGGCGTGGACGCCTTCTTTGGCGCCCTGGGCCAGCCGGTTCAACGAAAGGTTGCAGGGGGTGATCTCGTTCCACGAGCTCGCCACGCCGATCTGCGGCTTGGCGAAGTCGTCGTCGCCCATGCCGACTGCCCGGAACATGCCGCGCGCCGGGGCGGCGTGGATTCCATCGGTAACGACCCGGCTGCGGGGCTTGATGTCCGGCTTGGTGTCTGCTGCTGTTTGGGTGTCCTGACTCATGGCTCAAAGTCTAGGGCTCCGCCGCAGACGCCAACGACCCCACAACGGAGCGTTAAGCGGAAAACCGGGAATATTTCGATCAAATAGTGGACTCTCGTCTCACATCATGAACCGCGAGGCCGGTTTGCCTCAGATCCGGTGAGCCGTGTCACGCAGTTCCGGGGCTTCGGCGACACTCTGGGCTTCGGCCTTGAGCATCGCCAGGACCTGCTGGATGGTGGTCCGGGCCGCGACATCCGGACGGGCCAGCGCAACGATGCTCCGGCTCGCCTTCACGCCCTTGAGCGGGCGCAGGACGAACCCCCGGCCCTGGTTGCTGACCGCCGTGTACCGCGGCAGCAGGCTCAGCCCATGCCCGGCGCTGACCAGGGCTTCCAACACCCGCAGATCCGGGAACTGCTGGGCACGGACGGCTTGCGAGTCGGCACGCACCTCGATCTGGCGCAGCACGGTGTCGAAGGGAAAGCCCTCGGGAACTCCCATCCACGGGAAGCCGACGACGTCCTCGGCGCACAGCGTGGCCTTGCCGGCCAAGGCGTGCCCGGCCGGCAGTGCCACATCCAGCGGTTCGTCCAGCAGCGGTACCACAGTCAGGCCCTGGCCGCCGAAAACCTCCGGACCGTCGACGCTGTGCGCCAGGACGATGTCGTAGTCCGCGGTCAGCCCGGCGAACCCGGCAACGCCCGGGTCCTCGAAATGCGCTTCGAACCGCAGCCCTTCCACGGACTTGACCCGGTGGAGCATGCCCGGAAGGAACATCTCCGCGGCGCTGGGAAAGAAGGCCGCCACCACCCTCGTCTGCCAGCCGCGCCGGTACGTGTCGATTGTTGCTTCTGCCCGCGCCATGGCCGTCGACACGTCGGCGGCGGCCCCGGCCATGGCCAGCCCTGCCTCGGTTAGCCGAACTCCCCGGCCGGACTTCTCCACCAGTACGACGCCCAGTTCCTCCTGCAGGGTCTTTAGCTGCTGCGACACGGCCGATGGCGTGACCTTCATGGCCTCGGCGGTGGCGCCGACGGTCCCCCGGCCGGCGAGTTCGCGCAGAATCTGCAGTCGCTTGAAATCCATGAGGCGAGGCTACACGCCGGGGCCAGGTTTGATTGCTGGACAGCCGGCTTCGCCCGGACGTAACGTCAAGCATCGGCAACCCATGCCTCCTGGACTGAAAGGCTCTGCTATGGACTGGATAGTCTGGCTCGTCGTCATCATCGTGGTGGTCGCTGTCATTTGGTGGCTGCTGAACCGCAATAAGAGCCGCCCGGGCGCAGGATCCGCATCCGCTGCAGGCACCGGCACCAGTACCCCGGCCGGCACTTCTGCCGGTCCGACGGCGGCGGCAGGATCTGCTGCCGGTCCGACGGCGGCAGCCATGGCCGCGCCGGACGCAGCGCCGGCGCCTGAGCCGGCCGCGACTGCCCGGGAGTCGGCGCCCGCCCCCGAGGCGCCCGAGTCCCCGGCGGCCACAGCCGCCCCTCCGATCGAGCCGGCCGCCACCGAGGCGGCACCGGAAGCAGCAGGCACATCGGGCAATGCCGAGTGGGAGACCCAGTGGTCCGAGACCGCCCCGCCGGCGGACACCCATACTCCAGCGGCCCATTTTGATCCGGCCCACGGCGCACACGCTGCGGCGGCGGAACCTGGTGCGGGTGCGGAACCGGCAGCCGCGGCGGGCCTTCCGGTCCACCACCCCGAATACACCGAGCCCCACGCGCCGACGCTGCCCGGAGCCGAATCGGCAGCCGCGGAACCGGTCGAGGACGAAAACGCCGCTGCCGGCGGCACCGGCACTGTGTCCGGTACCGGCAGGAGCACGAGCACCGGCACTGGCACCGGCACTGGCACCGGCACCGGCACCGGCACCGGCACCACGATGCCTGCCGCGGCCGGCCCCGTGACGCAGCCCGCGCCCCTCCCTGGCGCAGAAACGATGCAGACAGCAGCATCGTCCGCGGCGGCCGAGGCCTCCGCAAGCCACACGGCCGAGCCCACCGGCCATCTGGCCACTGAGCAGCCCTACGGCGAGGGGTCAGCGGCTCCGGCGGCGGACGGAAGCGGCCCCGAAGGATTCACCGTCAAGGGCAATGCCTCGTCGATGATCTACCACGACGAGACCAGCCCGGCGTATGACGAAACCCGGGCGGAAGTGTGGTTTGCCTCCGCGGCGCACGCCGAAGCGGCCGGGTTCCGGCCGCCGCGCCGGACGCGGCAGTAGCCGCCGGCCCGGCCGGCGTCCCGCACGTTCTCACCATCTCCCTTGATGCTCCCCCGCTTCGCTGGCAGGCGCCCCTCTGGCAGGCGCTTCTTTTCCAGGGCAGCAGCCCGGGCCACCGCCCTGGCCGTTGCGCTGTTGTTCCTGGGCGCCTGTACAGGTGGCGGCCCAACCACGCCCGTGGTTCAGTCAGGCGACGGCACCGCAACCGGCCCAGCAGCCACACCGCCTGAACCGACCGTTGCGGGCCGGATCGACGGGCTGAAACTGCCGTGGTCCACGGTCTACCTGCCCGACGGCACCGCGGTGATCTCCGAGCGCGACACCGCACTGCTCAGGACCATCAAAGGCGGCCAGCTGGGTACGCTCGGCAAAGTGCCCGGCGTCGTACCCGGCGGAGAAGGTGGCCTCTTGGGCCTTGCCCTTTCCCCCGACTTTGCCGCGGACCGGTACCTTTACGCGTACTTCACCGCGCCGGCGGACAACAGAATCGCCCGCATGCGGCTGGAGGAGCGCGGCGGCCGGCTGGAGCTCGGTGCCCTGCAACCCGTTTTCACCGGGATTCCAAAGGCCGGCACGCATAACGGCGGACGGATCCGCTTTGGGCCCGATGGCTTCCTGTATGTGGGAACGGGCGACTCGCAGCGCCGCGAACAGCCGCAGGACAGCGGCGCCCTGGGCGGAAAGATCCTCCGCCTCACCGCGGACGGCCGGCCGGCGCCGGGAAACCCGTTCGGCGAGAACCCGGTCTACAGCCTTGGCCACAGGAACGTCCAGGGGCTGGCCTGGGACAGCGCGGGCCGGCTGTGGGCCAGCGAATTCGGCCCCGACGTCAACGACGAGCTCAACCTGATCGTGCCCGGCGGCAACTACGGCTGGCCGGACGTAACAGGCGCCCCGCACCGCTCCGGCTTCCTGGACGCCAAAGTGGTGTGGCCGTCGACGGCGGAGTCGTCCCCCAGCGGACTGGAAATTGTCGGCAGCACCGCCTACCTGGGCGCCCTGCGCGGCCAAAGACTCTGGATTGTTCCCCTCAGGGGCGAATTTGCCGAAGATCCTGTGAGCTATTTCACGCGAGAGTACGGCCGGGTTCGCAACGTTTCACTCGCTCCTGACGGCCGGCTATGGCTCCTCAGCAACGGCCAAAACCCTGATTTTGCGCTGATTTTGGACCTTCACAGCTAGCCGCAACCGGCCCGCACCCTCCGATTTCACAGGACAGCCAATCTCGTGTAGAGTTTCATGTCGTTGCGGAGAACAACGAGGGAAATAAAAAGCCCGCGGTGAACGAAAACAACAGATGCACCTCTAGCTCAACTGGCAGAGCAATTGACTCTTAATCAATGGGTTCCGGGTTCGAGTCCCGGGGGGTGCACCACCGAGAATCCCCGTCCTGCAGGCCTACCGGCCCGCGGGACGGGGTTTCTTTTTTGTTGGCGAAAGCAGCCTCACCGGGCCCAGCTTCCCGACCGGCCGGAGGTGTAACCCTACGATGGTGAGGATGAACTCCATCCGGAAGGCCTGTTACGTGTCCGCCGTGGCAGTGGTGCTCGGGGCATCGCCTCTCGTCCTGGCGTTGCCCGCAGCGGCCGATCCTTGCGGGCCAGCCGGCCTCCTCCCGGCGAAATTCTGTCCGGCACGGCCGACGCCGGGGCCGCCGGCCGCCTCCCCGACGCCCAGCCCGACTGTCCCGGGCAACGTTGCTCCGCCACCGTCGGGAGCCGCGCCTCCCCCAGCACCCTCCCAAAGGCCGACGCCAGCGCCGTCCCAGGGGCAGCCCGTCCAGCCCCCGCAGGTCCCGGCGCCGCCGACGTCGGACCCAGTTCCAGCAGCGGACCAAGACAATGCGGCCCCACCGGCCACGGCGTCTGTTCCGGCTGCTGTCACGACTGGGACCTCCGCGCCTCCAGCGACGGATGCGAGCCAGCACCCGGACCCCTCAGCGGAGCAGCCGCTGGGTGCCGTGGGCAGCCAAGGTGATTCGGGACCGGACGGGCAGCTCGGCATAGCCGGGTCCCTGCTGGCACTAAGTGGCCTCCTCATCGGGCTCTCCGCGGCAATTGGCCTCCGCCGGCCGGCCCAACCGTGAATCGGCCGCCGGACCGTCACATTTCGGCTGTCACACTTCAATGTGGGGTCGGCGGCCGTCGAGTCACGCCGTGTCCCTAGACCTTCTCGCGGGGCCGGTCAACTACCGTGTCCGGCTCTTCGACTGTGAACTCCTTGCTGCGGCGCGGGAAGCCCCAGAACCTGCTGTCCTTTGCCTCCACGCGGGGCTCCGGGCGATCCTCAGATTCCTTTGCGGCATCCTTCCGGACATCCCGCCAGGAATCCCTGTTGTACGGATAGCACATCACTGACCTCCTTCATGGTGATTGCCCTTTAATCGTCCCTCCGATGCGGTGGCGCGTCGATACTCCGGGCCTGCCCATTTCCGCCTGAACGGCGAGCCGGGCCTGGGGTTCTCTGGGAGCTGTCCGTCGACGCCGCGCGGTCTTCCCGCCGCCATGGGCCGCGGCTAGACTCGACCCAACACACCGGCAAATGGGGGAATCATGGATTTCGTCAGTCTCGACAACACCGGTCACCGCCGCTGACGGCCACTCCCCGCGCTCACAGCTGTCCCCATGTACCCTCTGACCTAGAGAACCAGAG
>NZ_CAKKMF010000051.1 GCF_918697925.1 Arthrobacter sp. Bi26 | reverse complement strand
AGACACCACCGGCTCAAACACGGCTCCGCCTGGCAACCCACCCGGGCCGGCAAGGACCACCCGCCGGGCTGGATTTCACCGTCCGGCCGGCACTACCCCAGCGAGCACCAGGACTGGGAACCGCCCCGCTGGCCACGCAATATCCCGGCCGCAGACACGCTCCCGGACCGCAGCCTGCCCACGGGTCCAGGACTTCGTCCGGACCCGGCATTCATCGGGCACCCCGGCCAGGAACCCGGCCAGGAAACCGGCCGGGATCCCGGCCAAGGTCCCGAACCGGACCTGCCCCCGGACCCCTTCCCGGAATGGCACCAATTCACCGCCGCGCACCCACTACCGTCGGTGGACACGGACGATCCGGGCTGGTCAGCACCCCTCGACGACCCGATCCGGGAATGCGTCGTGTATCAATCCGCCTGACCGACCAGTTGCGTGCCGGTTCAGTGCGGTAATCGAACTTCTTTGGTGGCCCGCAGCCCTGCCGCTGACAATCGCCCTCGCCTGCGGACAAGAGCTGCCGGGCGACTTTCACAACCGATGAACGGAAGCCCTATGGGGCCGACGCGGGGCCCGTGGGCACTCTTGAGTGAGACGTGGATCACGTCGACTCATCCAGGGAATTCACCCGGAACAGTCACGCACGAAAGAAGGACAACGATGTCTGCCGCCACCACAGAACTATCGCCCGTAGCAGAGTCTCCCTCCGGGCCGGCCGAACTGCCCCCATACTCCCATGACCTCGCGTGGCCGGATGGCATGGCACCGTTCAAGGTCGTCGACGACGGAACGCAGGGGGACCCATACGCGCACTACGCATGGATGCGCGACAACGCCCCGGTCCTCCGGGCCGCCTCACCGGTATCGGATGTCTGGTTCATCACCCGCTACGACGACGTGCGCAAAGCCATGCGCGCCCCCAAGGTCTTCTCCTCCCAGGTCGTGGACCCGGTGCCGCTGACCTTTCTGACCTTGTTCGATGCCCCGAACCACACCCGGCTGCGCCAGGTCGTTGCGCAGGCCTTCACCCCCAAGGCGATCGCCCGCTTCGAGGAACGGGTCCGCGAGAACGCCCACAAGTATCTGGACCCGATGATCGCGGCCGGCGGCGGCGACGCCGTCGACGATTACGCGATCCCGCTGAGCATGTCCACCATCAGTGCCCTGCTGGACGTCCCGGCGTCGGACTTCGAGAAGATGAAGTTCTGGTCCGACGAGACCTTCAGCTACTTCGGCCGGTTGGCCCGCAACGCGCAAGGCACGGGCACCGACGAACAGAGCACTTTCGAGTTCTTCGCGTATTTGAAAGACACCATGGAGCGCCTCTACGTGGAGGGAAACGAGTCCGTGGGCGGCCACATCGCCCGGATGTGGAAGGACGGCCTGCTCAGCGAGAAGGAAGCCAAGGAACTCTGCGCCTTCGTCTTCGTTGCCGGCCACGACACCACCACCATCCTGCTGGCCAACGCATTCCGGGTCTTCAGCGAACAGCCCGAACTGCTGGACCGGATCCGGCAGAACCCCGCCGATGCGAACCTGTTCGTCGAGGAACTGGCACGCTTCCGCGGAACGGTGCAGCGCGCCAGCCGGATCACAACCGAAGACGTCGAGGTCGCCGGCGTGTGCATCCCTGCCGGCGCCATCGTCCGGCTGCTGCCGGCCGCCGCGAACCGCGACAGCGCCAAGTACCCCGACGGCGAGACCTTCAACATCGACCGCAACACCGACGGCCACCTCGGCTTCGGCCACGGTGTGCACAGCTGCCTCGGCGCCCCGCTGGCCAGACTGGAAACCGTGGTGACTGTGGAACTCCTCGCCTCAAAGCTTGGCTCCCTGACCCTCAACAAGGACAAACCGATCGAATACGTCCGGGGCAACAACCTGACCAACTCAGGCCCGGAACACCTCTACGTGGAGCTGGAGATCTTCAATGCCTAGTCAGCAGCCCACAGAGAACCACCTGAATCCAATCATCATCGTTGGCGCCGGCCACTCCGGTGTCGCGGTGGCCGCAGGACTGCGCACCCGCGGCTGGGACGGGGACATCCTGCTGCTCGAAGCCGAAAAGGAGACGCCCTACGAACGCCCTCCACTATCCAAAGAGCTCCTGAAGGCAGGCGCCCCGGATGAGTCCACCGTGCTGCGCAAAGAGAAGTTCTACCAGGACAAACGCATTGGCCGGCGGGCAGGGCTCGCTGTCGACGCCATCGACCCCGCCGGCCGGACCGTCCAGCTGTCCGACGGCAGCCGCCTGGGCTACCATCGCCTCGTCATAGCCACCGGTTCGCGCGCCAGGTCCCTGACGGTCCCCGGGGCCCGCCTTCCCGGAGTGCAGGCCCTGCGGACCCGGGATGACGCCCTTGAACTCAAGCTGGCGCTCGTCCCAGGCGCCCGGGTTGCCATCATCGGCGCCGGTTACATCGGGCTGGAAGTCGCGGCCGCCGCTTCCGCCAAGGGCTGCGGGGTCACCGTACTCGAATTCCAGGACCGCGTGATGAGCCGTGTGACCTCCGAACCCGTATCCCGCTTCTTCGAGCAACTTCACGAGCAAAACGGCGTCCGGTTCGTCTTCGGTGCAGCGGTCACCGCCATCGAAGGGGTCGATCGGGCCGAGCGGGTCGTCACCGCCGACGGCACCTCCTACCCGGCCGACGTCGTCCTCGCCGGCATCGGCGTTGTGCCCAACCAGGAACTCGCCGCTGACGCCGGACTTCTCTGCCAGGACGGCATCCTCGTGGACGGGCATGGGCGGACCTCCGTTCCGGACATCTATGCCACGGGTGACGTCACTCGCTTCACCAGCACTATCGACGGCACCAGCCAGCGCCTCGAATGCATCCAGAACGCGATGGCGCAGGCTGACCAGGTGGCCGCGGACATCACCGGGCAGGACGCCGCGGAGACGGAAATCCCGTGGTTCTGGACAGTACAGCACGGTGTCCGGCTACAGACGGCCGGGGTCCGCCGCGCCGATGACGAGGTGATCGTGCGAGGCGCCCCGGCTGACGGCAAGTTCTCGGTTGTCTATCTCCGGGACGGGTGCCTCGCCGCCGTCGACACCATCGCAGGCCTGGCTGACTTCCGGCCGGCCAAGAAACTGATAGCCCAGAAAGCGCGGATTGACCCGTTGCTCGCCGCCGATCCCGGCACTCCACTGACCGCCGCTGTGTTCGCAGCTGCCTGAAAACTAAGGAACCACCATGAGCAACAACAAACTCACCGTCATCGACCGCGAGGGGTCCACGCACGACCTCGAATGGGAGCCGGACCAGACATTGATGGAGGCCCTCCGCGACAACGACCTCCCGGTCCTGGCATCCTGCGGCGGCACGGCCTCCTGTGCCACATGCCACGTCTTCCTGGAAAAGGAGGTCTTTGACACCCTGGCCGAACGCAGCGAGGACGAACTCGAGTTGCTGGCCGAGGCCGAGGGCTACCAGGAATGCGGCTCCAGGCTCTCCTGCCAGCTCGACTTCAGCCAGGACCTCGACGGCGTCACCGTCACTCTGGCGCCGGAAGAGTAGCCGCCGCTTCCGGCAGCCGGATAGCGAGGAGGCCGTCGTTCCATCTGCATACATTGGGGGATGGAACGGCGGCCGTTCCTACGCCGCCGGGTCGGTCACCAGGATCCGCACCGAGCACAGCTCCGCGGCAGCTTTCTTCAGGACCGCTGCGCGCGGATCCGGGACGTCCAGGAACGCGAGCCGTGCCAGGCCGGCGTAGCGTTTCAGGGCGGGTTCGGCGAGCACCTGGTCCGCCAGCGTCCGGTCGCCGCCCGCCGCGAGGTATTCGACCCGGTGCCCCGCGAAGATCCTTCCGGCGTGCTCGGCGACGGCTTCCACGAGGGCATCTGCCTGGTTGGCGCGCCGCCGGGCAAACCGCTGCTGGGACCAGCCGCCGGCGGCCGTCCGGGACTGGACGTGGCGGGTGCCGGTCTTGGACGCCAGCACGGCGCCGGCGCTGACCACAGCCACCGAATATCCGCCGCGCCGGACCAGTACGGCGCCGATGCTCCGGGGTTGCCCGGCCAGCGAGGCCAGCCGCGAAAGGGCGTCCTGGCCGCTCCCGGGCCGGCCGTCCACGGGCCAAGGCGCCCGCAGCACTGCCACGGCGCCGTCCGCGGCGCGCAGCTGCAAGCCGGCGTCGAGCTCCTCCTCCACCAGTGCGCCATGGCTCGCGGCGAAGCGGTCCACCCAGCCAGGCAGCCGGCCGCCGGAGACGAAGGCCACACGGGTCTCGGGGCTGGGCATGGCAGGTTCTCCGTTGCGGGGGCGATGGTGACAAGGCGGGCAGGAACTAGAAGTAGCCTATCTATGTGGATGATCTCTTTGGCGCAGGGCGGGACAACGCCGACGGAAGCGACGACCTCGGCGTAGCCGACGGTGCTGCCGACGGCGGCGCGGACGATTCCGGCCAAGCCCGGAGCCGAGCCCGGTCTGGCGCCGGGTCAGCCTCGCCGCGGAGCCCGCTCGCCGTCCGGATGCGGCCGCGCACCCTCGATGACGTCGTTGGCCAGCAGCACCTGCTCGGCCAGGGCTCCCCGCTGCGCCAGCTGGCCGCCGGCTCCGATGCGACCGGCCCTGCGGGCCCGAGTTCGGTGATTCTCTGGGGTCCTCCCGGCACCGGCAAGACCACCCTTGCCCACGTCATTGCCAAGGGTCCCGGCCGGAAATTCGTCGAGCTCTCCGCCATCACCGCCGGCGTCAAGGACGTCCGCCGCGTGATGGATGAGGCCCTGACCGCGCGCGACCTCTTCAAGACCACCACCGTCCTCTTTCTCGATGAGATCCACCGCTTCAACAAGGCCCAGCAGGACGCGCTGCTTCCCGGCGTCGAGAACCGCTGGGTGGTGCTGGTGGCGGCCACCACCGAAAACCCGTCGTTCTCCGTTGTGTCCCCGCTGCTGTCCCGCTCGCTGCTGCTGACCCTGAAACCTCTCACCGACGCCGACGTCGAGGCGCTGCTGCAGCGGGCCGTTTCGGATGTCCGCGGACTGAACGGGAAGGCCGAACTCAGCGCCGACGCACTGGCGCACCTTGTCCGGCTCTCCGGCGGCGACGCCCGCCGCGCCCTGACTGCCCTGGAAGCGGCCGCCGGCGTCGCGTTCGGAGACGCGGATGACATCGACGCAGTTGATACCGGCACGGTCGCAGTTGATACCGGCACAGTCGCAGCCGATACCGGCACAGACTCCCGCGCAGGAACGGCGGAGCCCGTCACGATCCAGCTGCGGCACACGGAGCGGGCCCTGGATGTCGCCTCCGTCCGCTACGACCGGGCCGGGGACCAGCATTACGACGTCGCCAGCGCGTTCATCAAGTCGATCAGGGGCTCCGACGTCGACGCCGCCCTGCACTATCTCGCCCGGATGCTGGAGGCCGGTGAGGACCCCCGGTTCGTGGCGCGCCGGATCGTGATCTCCGCAGCCGAGGACGTCGGCATGGCGGACCCGACGGCGCTGCAGACCGCCGTCGCGGCGGCCCAGGCCGTGCAGCTGATCGGCATGCCGGAAGGCCGCATCATCCTCGCCGAGGCCGTGGTGCATCTGGCCACCGCGCCGAAGTCCAACGCCGCGTACATGGGGATCAACCAGGCGATCGCTGACGTCCGGGCCGGGCTCGGGAACGGCATCCCGGCCCACCTGCGCGATGCCCACTACCCCGGCTCAAAGCAATTGGGTCATGGCAAGGGCTACAAGTACGCCCACGATGCCCCGCATGCCGTGGCCACCCAGCAGTACCCGCCGGACGACCTCGTCGGTCGCAACTATTACGAGCCCACCGCCAACGGAGCCGAACGCGACATCGCCACCCGGCTCGAGCGGCTTCGGAGGATCATCCGCGGCACGTGACCGGCCTGTGACCAGCGGCTGGTCCGCCGCGGCCTGCAGCGCCGGAATCCGCCGTTGACATGGGGCCCAAGAGGTCTAACGTGGAATTACGTCAGCATTGATCTGCTGGCCGTCCGTGCGGCGCAGGGGACAGCGCGTTCACATCGCCGGCTCTCGCTATCCGGACCCCGGAACGGCAGCCGACTTCGCTCCATTCCAGGTCATCCAGCGCGAGCGTCCCCGCCCCGTCCCCAGGTAGTGTCCCATGAGTATCAACTTCGTTACAGCCATGGCAGTGAAATCCTTCGATGTGCCGGACAAGAAACGGTGCCCGGACAAGGCCGAATTCGACCTCTGCACAGTGAACGACTACTCGGTGGCCCGACTGATCCTGGGCCCGGGCTGGCGGTGGTCGGAAAACACCCGGCCCTATGAGCACACCGACGTCTGCCTGCACCACCATCTCGGTTTCTGCATTTCCGGAGAAATGGAAGTCGAAACGGCCGAAGGGCTGCACTCCACGATTCACGCCAACGACACCTACGCGATTCCGCCAGGTCACGACGAATGGGTGGTGGGCCCGAAACCGTTCGTGGCCGTGGAATTCCTCGGTGCGGCGTCCTTCGGGCGCAGCGGTGCCCGGGGCGTGCACGCCCGGATCTGACTTCGGTCCATCGGCCGGATCTGGTAGGCTGGTTCGTTGTCTGGCAAGGCACGGACGCACAATCCATTGAAACTTCGCATTTGATGAGGGTTGCCCTGTGCCCAGTAGCAAAAGGCAGCGGTTGGCCGATGCTCTCCATCGTGGAGGCCAGTAACACTGACACACCGCAGATATTGGAAGGACACAAGTGGCTAACAACACTCGTGCTCGCCGTACCGCACGCCTTTCGCGTGCACTCGGCATCGCTCTGACCCCCAAGGCCGCCAAGTACATGGAGCGCCGCCCGTACGGCCCCGGTGAGCATGGCCGTGCCCGCAAGAAGCAGGACTCCGACTACGCCGTACGTCTGCGCGAAAAGCAGCGTCTGCGCGCCCAGTACGGCATCCGCGAAGCCCAGATGACCCGTGCCTTCGAAGAAGCACGCCGCACCAAGGGCCTGACCGGTGAAAACCTGATCGAACTGCTCGAAATGCGTCTCGACGCCCTCGTTCTGCGTGCCGGCTTCGCCCGCACCATCGCCCAGGCCCGCCAGCTGGTTGTGCACCGCCACATCCTCGTTGACGGCATCCGCGTTGACCGCCCGTCTTTCCGCGTCGGCGAGGGCCAGCTGGTCCACGTCCACAGCCGCAGCGAGACCATGCCTCCGTTCCAGGTTGCAGCAGCCGGCGCTCACCGCGACGTCCTGCCGATCGTTCCGGCGTACCTGGACGTCAAGCTTGACGCCCTGCAGGCCCGCCTGGTGCGCCGCCCGAAGCGTTCCGAGATCCCCGTGACCTGCGAAGAGCAGCTCGTCGTGGAATTCTACGCACGCTAATTCCAAAGGCACCACCTACAAAGAAGCCCGTGGCAAGCGCCGCGGGCTTCTTTGTATGTAAGGTACTTGGGGGAGTTCCCCGGGAGCCGGTTCTGACCGCCGGCTGAAACCGTCGGAACCCGACGCAACAAGCAGGTATCCACTGCAGTTCAAGGAGATGAGTGTCTATGTCTGGTGGCGATATTGCCGGCCTGATCGCGGCTGGAGTGTTTGCACTGCTGGTCCTGCTGCTCGCCGTGCCGATCCTGAAGCTCGGGGGAGTGTTCGATGAAGTGCGGACCTCCATCCGCTCTATCAGCGACGGCGCCACCCCGCTCATGGACGAAGTCACTGCCACGGTGACCACCACCAACGAGCAGCTGAAGAAGGTTGATGGCATCGCCTCCAACGTCTCGGACGCCTCCGCCAACATCTCGGCGCTGTCCTCGCTCATGGCCGCCACTGTCGGCTCGCCGCTGATCAAGGTGGCCGCCTTCAGCTACGGCGTGCGCTCCGCCTTCTCCACCCGTAAAAAGACCGCCACCGGCCGGCGCAGCCGCTAAGCCTCCAGGAGAACCTGACATGAACAGAATCATCTGGATGGGAATCGGCGTCGCGATCGGCGTCATCGCCTTCCGCAAGGTCACCGAAGCCCAGTCCGCACTCGGCCCCGAGGGCCTGAACCGGGCAGTGGGACGGCTGGCTGACGGCCTGTTCGACTTTGCCGACGCCGTCCGCGAAGGCATGGGCGAGCGGGAGGCCGAACTCCGCTCGGCCCTCGGCATCGAGACGGCAACGGATATTGCTGCCGGCGGCGCCGTCGCCCGCCGGGATGCGGTCCGGCGCTAGCCGGGAGAGAATTAGTAAGTAGGGTGCCCGTCACGGGCGCGCCGGCACCACCTAAAACGAGTCCCATATTGACGGGGCCCGGATCCGTGCCGGTCCTCAGCTTGTCCCGCTCAGCACAGACGCGGGCCACATAACGCAGTGAATATTGAAGGGTAAGAAATCAGCTCATGAAGTCGCAGGAGATCACCAAGCGCTGGATCGACTTTTTTGTCAGCAAGGGGCATACCGCCGTGCCCTCCGCCTCCCTGGTCTCCAGCGACCCCTCCCTGCTGTTCACCGTGGCCGGCATGGTCCCGTTCATCCCGTACCTGACGGCCCGTGAGGAGGCCCCCTACTCCCGGGCCACCAGCGTGCAGAAGTGCATCCGGACCGGTGACATCGAGGAAGTGGGCAAGACTGCCCGCCACGGCACCTTCTTCCAGATGTGCGGCAACTTCTCCTTTGGCGACTACTTCAAGGAAGACGCCATCAAGTTCGCATGGGAGCTCCTCACCACCGGCGTGGACGACGGCGGGTACGGACTGCCGCCGGAGAAGCTCTGGGTCACCGTCTACGAGGAGGACGACGAGGCCGAGCAGCTGTGGCTGAAGAACACCGGCATGCCGGCCGAGCGGATCCAGCGGATGGGCAAGGCCGATAACTACTGGTCCACCGGCCAGCCCGGCCCGGCCGGTCCCTGCTCGGAGATCTACTACGACCGCGGCCCCTCCTACGGCGTCGAGGGCGGCCCCATCGCCGATGAAAACCGCTACGTCGAGATCTGGAACCTCGTGTTCATGCAGTACCAGATTGACAACGTCCGCTCCAAGGTGGATTTCGACATCACAGGTGAGCTGCCCAAGAAGAACATCGACACGGGCCTCGGCATGGAGCGGCTCGCGATGATCCTCCAGGACGTCGAGAACATGTACGAGACCGACCAGGTCCGTCCCGTGATCGACCGCGCTGCGGCCCTTTCCGGCCGGGAGTACACCTCGGCGGAGTCCGCCGAGGACCCGCACCACACCGACGATGTCCGCATGCGCGTCGTTGCCGACCACATCCGCTCGGCCCTCATGCTGATCGCCGACGGCGTCACCCCCTCCAACGAAGGCCGCGGCTATGTGCTGCGGCGCCTGATCCGGCGCGCCGTGCGCTCCATGCGCCTGCTCGGCGTCGAGAAGGCCTGCCTGCCCGAGCTGCTGCCGGCCTCGCGGGACGCCATGAAGGGCGTTTACCCGATCGTGGAGACCGACTTCGAGCGCATCAGTCGGATCGCCTATGCCGAAGAGAAGGCCTTCCTGCGCACCATCGCCTCCGGCACCGCCCGGCTCGAGGACGCGGTCAAGGAGTCCAAGGCCGCCAACCAGCCGCTCTCCGGCGCCGACGCCTTTGCCCTGCATGACACTTACGGCTTCCCGATCGACCTCACTCTGGAAATGGCTGAGGAAGCCGGGCTGAAAGTCGACGAGCCCGAGTTCCGCAAGCTCATGCTCGAACAGCGCCAGCGTGCCCAGGCCGATGCCAAGGGCAAGAAGGGTTCGCACGCTGACCTCAGCGCGTTCCAGGAGCTGCTGTCCGCCGGCGAGACCGTCTTCACCGGCTACACCGAACTCCAGGGCGAGTCCAAGGTCCGCGGCATCCTGTCCGGCGGCAGGAAAGTCGCCCAGGCCTCCACGGGCGACGAAATCGAACTGGTCCTGGCCGAGACGCCGTTCTACGCCGAGGCCGGCGGCCAGGCCGCCGACACCGGGCTGATCACCGGCGACGGCTTCGTCGTCGAGGTCCTGGACGTCCAGCGCCCCGTCAAGGGCCTGAGCGTGCACAAGGCGATTGTCCGCGAAGGCGAAATCGGGTCCGATTCGCTGGTTCAGGCCGCCGTGGACCGGGAACGCCGCCACGCCGCCGAGCAGGCCCACACGGGCACGCACATTGTGCACGCGGCCCTGCACCAGATCCTTGGCCCGGAGGCCCTGCAGCGCGGTTCCTTCAATAAGGCCGGCTACCTGCGCTTCGACTTCGCCTGGGGCGAGGGCCTGAGCGCCGCCACCCGGTCCGAGATCGAGGAAGTCTCCAACATCGCCATCCGCAACAACTTCCGGGTGGAAACTAAGATCATGGGGCTCGCCGAGGCCAAGGCGCTCGGCGCCATGGCGCTGTTCGGCGAGAACTACGGCAACGAGGTGCGGGTCGTGGAGATCGACGGCGCCTGGTCCCGCGAACTCTGCGGCGGCACCCACGTCGAGAACACCTCGCTGATCGGCAGCCTGTCCCTGCTCGGCGAACAGTCCGTCGGCTCGGGAAACCGCCGTGTCGAGGCCTTCGTGGGCATGGACGCCTTCCGGCACCTGGCCGCCGAGCGTGCCCTTGTCACCGAACTCACGGAAATGCTGAAAGTTCCCTCCGGGCTGCTCGCGGACCGTATTTCCAGCACTCTGACCAAGCTCAAGACGGCCGAAAAGGAACTCGAGCGGCTGCGCAAGGAGCAGCTCACGGCCGCCGCTGCCCAGCTGGTTGGCACCGCAAGGGACGCCGCCGGCGTCAAGGTCATTGCACACGACGCCGGCCAGGTCAGCGGCGCGGACGATCTGCGCGGCCTGGCCCTGGACCTGCGGACGCGTCTCGGTTCCGAGCCCGCCGCCGTCGCGGTGGCCGGTGTCAGCAACGACCGTCCCGTCATCCTGATCGCCACCAACGAAGCCGCCCGGGCAGCCGGAGTCAAGGCGGGCGCCCTGGTGCGTCTCGCCGCGGGCATCCTCGGCGGCGGCGGTGGCGGCAAGGACGACGTCGCCCAGGGCGGCGGCACGGACGCCGCCAAGGTTGGCGCTGCCCTCGGCGCCGTCGTGGACGCCATTACGCGGCGATAGCGGATCCCACGTGTCTGAAGCTGCTGTGGCCGGCGTCTATCCCCGGGGCGTGAAGCTCGGGGTGGACGTCGGCACGGTCCGCGTGGGCGTGGCCGTCTGCGACCGCGACGGAATCCTGGCGACCCCGTTGCGCACGCTGCAGCGGAATGTGAAAAAGAACACAGACGTTCGGATCCTGGCCGCCCTGGCGGAGGAGCTGGACGTCGTGGAGATTTTCGTGGGACTGCCGCGCACCATGAAGGGCGAAGAGCACGCCTCGGCCAGGATGGCCGCAGATTATGCACAACTGCTTGTCCGGGCTCTGCAGGGTGCCGGCTCCGACGTGCCCGTGCGGCTGATTGACGAGCGGCTCAGCACCGTGACCGCCCACCGCAACCTGCATGAAGCTGGCATGAGCAGCAGAAATCACCGTACAGTAGTTGATCAGGTTGCGGCGGCAGGTATTCTGCAACATGCGCTTGATATGCAAAAGGCCAGGGGAACGGAGGTCGGAAACCGCGTGTACGCGGAGTCTGCGCCGGGGCCGACCGGGGACGGCGCACAGACCGACCCGGCAGTACAGACGCACTCTTCAGAACATGGAAGGCTACAGTGAGCCCGGTCAACAGTGATGACTCCTCCGGTGACGCCCCTATTGGTGCTGACCGAGCGCTGACGCGCAAAGAAATCCGGGCCCGGGAAAAGTTCCTGGCGACGCAGGGACACAACGTGATCCCGCCGCAGGCTTTTGAGACCGGACAGGATGTTCCGACGCCGGCACCGGCACGGGCACCGGAGGGAGAGCTGCCGCAGGCCGCCCCGGAACTCCCCGAAGCAGCACCGACCGTGCACGAAGACGCTGCAGCTGAAGAGCCCGTGCACGAAGTGCCCGTCCACGAAGAGCCCGTCCACGAAGAGCCCGTGCACGAAGAGCCCGTGCACGAAGAGCCCGTGCACAACGAAGCCGTCCACGAAGAGCCCCTGCACGAGGAAACAGTGCAGGACGTTCCCGCCGACGAAGAGCCCGTCCGCGACGACTTCACGCGGATGATCCCCATCCACTCAGAGCCCGTCCACGAAGACGCCGGCCACGGGAACGCCGTCTATGCGTCGGCAGGCCAGCTTGGCCACGACGCCCGCCACGACGCGGTTGCGCATGGCGCCGGCCCCCACGATGGCTATGCTCCTCACCCCCACGACGAGGCTCACCATGTTTACGACGACTCCGGCGAACACCTGGCACAGGGCCACCCGGACGCCGAATATCACAGCGAACCCGGCCACGAGCTGATGGCCGGAGCGGTCCGCTACGACAAGGTTCCGTCCAAGAAGGTCCGCCGCCGCCGCCGCTTCCTGGCCCTGGTGCTTACCCTGACGGTCTTCGTCGTCGCAATCGCCGTTGGCGCGCAGTTCCTCAAGCCCCTCCTGGGCATGGACACCGTGGCCGATTACCCGGGCCCGGGGACCGGCGACGTCACCATCACGGTCGCACCCGGCGCCGGGCCGAGGTCCGTGGCCACCGAGCTGCAGTCAAAGAAGGTCGTGGCGAACGCGGACACGTTCCTCAAGGAATTCACCGCTTCCGGCGGTGCCCTGAACCCCGGCACGTTCTCGATGCGCCAGGAAATGAAGAACTCCGATGCCGTGGACGTCCTGCTTAACAAGGACCAGGGCAAGGTCATGTACTTTGCGCTCAGCGCCGGGCTGCGGATCAGCGAATCCCTGCAGGCGATTTCCGAGGGCACCGGGATTTCGGTTCCGGAGCTGAAGGCGCTCAGCGATGCGCCCGCCCAGTTCGGCGTCCCGGCGAAGGCCAAGAACCTCGAGGGCTACCTGGCGCCGGGGGAGTACCGCTTCCCGTTGGGCACCTCCGCCAAGGACATTCTGCAGAAGCTCGTAGGCAACACCCTGGATGAACTCAAGGCCCAGGGGGTCACCGATGCCGCGAAACAGTACGACGTCGTGACGGTAGCGAGCATCGTGCAGGCCGAAGGCGGCCAGGCCGAATACGGTGACGTCGCCGGCGCCATCTACAACCGCCTCAAGCCGAACAACACCGAGACGAACGGGCTGATCCAGTCCGATGCCACGGTCACCTATGGCCTGGGCATCCGCAGCTTCCACATCGACGAGGTCCAGAAGGCTGACAAGTCGAACCGGTACAACACCTATGCCAACCAGGGGCTGCCCGTCGGGCCCATTGGCTCTCCCGGCAAGACGGCCATTGACGCCGCCGCCAAGCCCAAGACCAACAGCTACCTCTACTGGGTCACCATCAACCTGGACACCAAGGAGACCAAATTCTCCAAGACCCTGGCCGAACACAACGGATACGTGGAGCAGTACAACGCCTGGTGCGAGGCCAACCCGGGACGCTGCGTATGACGCTGCGGGCGGCCGTCCTCGGGCATCCCATCAGCCATTCGAAGTCGCCGGCGCTGCACCGCGCCGCCTACGCGCACCTGGGCGTGGACATCGCCTACTCCGCCATTGACGTGACAGAGGCCGACCTGCCGGATTTCATGCGGCAGGTCAGGGTTGAGGCGCGCGCTGACGGTTTCTGGCGCGGGCTCTCGGTCACGATGCCGCTGAAATCGGCCATGGTGGCGGAAGTGGACGAGGTCCGGGGAGTGGGGCGCGCACTCGGCGTCGTCAACACCGTTGCCTTCGAATCCGGCGGCGGCAGAGCTGACCACACGCGGTTGGTCGCCTACAACACGGACGTCGCCGGGATCGTCAATGCGCTCCGGCACGCGGGGGCCGCCCCGGCGCCCACCGCCGTGGTCCTCGGCGGCGGCGGGACCGCGGCTGCTGCCATCGCTGCGCTCAAAGAACTGGGCGCAGTGTCTGCCGAGGTGTTCGTGCGCGATCCCAGCCGCGCCGCCGAAGCCCGCGCGGCCTCCGCCGCCGTGGGGCTCCCCGTCCAGGTGCTTCCCCTCGCCGGTGCGGCCGCCGCCGTCGCCGCGGCCGACGTCGTCATCTCCACGCTGCCGCCCCGCGCGGCAGACCCGCTTGCCGTGGAACTGGCAGATGCGCTTGCCGCGGAACTGGCACAAGAGCCGCCAGCCCCGCCGGCAGAATCCGTGCCTCGGAACGATGCCGCCGGACGACGGCGGACAACACCCTCGGGCGGCTCGGGCCGCCCGGGCGTCCTCCTGGACGTCGCCTACGATCCGTGGCCCAGCCGGATCGCCGCGGTCTGGCAGGAAGCCGGCGGCACGGTGGTCCCGGGACTTGAAATGCTCATCTACCAGGCGGTGGAGCAGGTCCGGCACTTCACCGGACTGGGCGAGGCCCTCCCGGCCGGAGTCATAGATGTGATGTGTGACGCAGTCGGGGCGCCCCGACGGGTGTTCTAACCGCCCGACATGGCAGGATGGAATGTATGTTGCGTTGGTTGACTGCCGGAGAATCCCATGGCCCGGCACTGGTCGGAATAATTGAAGGCGTGCCCGCCGGTGTGGAACTCACCAGCGCCCACATCAGCGAGGCCCTGGCCCGCCGGCGGCTCGGCTACGGCCGCGGCGCCCGGATGAAATTCGAGCAGGACGTGGTCACGATCCTCGGCGGAGTCCGCCACGGCCTGACCCAGGGCGGCCCTGTCGCCGTCCAGGTCGGCAACACCGAATGGCCCAAATGGGAACAGATCATGTCCTCCGATCCCGTGGAGCCGGAAATCCTGGCCGACCAGGCCCGGAACGCCCCACTGACACGGCCCCGGCCCGGCCACGCCGACTTCACCGGAATGCAGAAATACGGCTTCGACGAGGCCCGCCCGGTCCTGGAGCGCGCCAGCGCCCGCGAGACGGCCACGAGGGTGGCGCTCGGCACGGTCGCCGCGGCGTTCCTCAAGCAGCTCGGAATCGAACTCGTCTCCCACACCGTGTCCATCGCCAGCGTTGCCGTGCCGGAAGGCCGGCCGCTGCCGGTCCCGGGCAACGTGATCGCCCTGGACGCCGATCCGCTGCGCTGCTTCGACCGCGAAACCTCGGACGCCATGGTGGCCGAGGTCGACGTCGCGCACAAGGAAGGCGAAACCCTCGGCGGCGTCGTGGAAGTGCTTGTCTACGGGCTCCCGCCGGGACTGGGCAGCTACGTCCACTGGGACCGGCGACTCGACTCGCGCCTGGCTGCGGCACTGATGGGCATCCAGGCCATCAAGGGCGTTGAGGTCGGCGACGGCTTCCGTACCGCGGCGCGCCGCGGCTCGGCCGCCCACGACGAGATCGTCAAGGACGCGGACGGCAAGATCATCCGCACATCAAACCGCGCGGGCGGGATCGAGGGCGGCATGAGCATCGGCGATGTCCTGCGCGTCCGTGCCGCCATGAAGCCGATCGCCACCGTGCCCCGCGCGCTCAAGACGGTCGACGTCAGCACGGGGGAGGCGGCCAAGGCCCACCACCAGCGCTCCGACGTCTGTGCCGTCCCCGCCGCCGGCGTCGTCGCCGAGGCCATGGTGGCCCTCGTGATCGCCGAAGCCGTCACCGAAAAATTCGGCGGTGACTCCGTACAGGAGACCGCCCGCAACATCAAGGGTTACCTGGACAGCATTCCGGCGTCCCTGGACTCGATCGGCCACTAGTGCCGGCCGGGAACACCGGCGGGCTCTCCGCCGCGGCAACGCACATTGGCCCGGTGGTGCTGATCGGACCGATGGCCGTGGGCAAATCGGCGATCGGACAGCAGCTCGCGCAGCACCTGGGGTGCGCCTTCGTGGACACCGACGCCCTCGTGGTGGCCCAGCACGGGACGATCGCCGAGATCTTCGCCAGCCGGGGCGAGCACGCCTTCCGTGAGCTTGAGGCGCGGGCCGTGGCGCAGGCCATTGAGGAAGCCCTGGGGAGCACCACCGTCATCTCGCTCGGCGGCGGCGCTGTCCTTGACTCCGGTACGCAGCAGCTCCTGGGCCGCTGTACCGTTGTTTACCTTGAGTGCGACGCCCAGACTGTGGCGGAACGCATCGCCAGAAATTCGGGCCGGCCGCTCCTGGCCGGCGACGCCATGGGCCGGTGGCGGACCTTGTTCGCCACCCGGCGGCCGGTCTACGAACGGCTCGCCGACCTCGTCCTCGATGTCCGGACCGGCAGCGTGCCGGAGCTGGCCCACCGGCTGGAAGATGCGCTGGGGGAGCACACCGTGTCGAAGACCGCGGCCGTGCCTACCCCGGCGGCGACAAAGGAAGTTGAATAGTGAGTACCGAATCAACCGTCATCAAAGTCACCGGACAAACGCCGGGTGAGAACTACGACGTCGTAGTGGGCCGTGGCCTCCTGGCAAGCCTGCCGGGCCTGCTGGGTGAACGCGTCAAGCGCGTCCTGGTCATCCACCCCCGGGCGCTTCGGCTTACCGGGGACACCGTCCGGGAAGAGCTGGCCGCCGCCGGTTTCACCGCACTGACCGCAGAAATCCCCGACGCCGAAGAGGGCAAGCACATCGAGGTCGCCTCCTTCTGCTGGCAGGTGCTGGGCCAGAACGACTTCACCCGCTCCGACGCCGTCGTCGCCGTCGGTGGGGGCGCCGTGACGGACCTGGCCGGCTTTGTCGCCGCGACCTGGCTGCGCGGCGTCAAGGTCATCCACATGCCCACGAGCCTGCTGGGCATGGTTGACGCCTCGGTCGGCGGCAAGACCGGCATCAACACCGCCGAGGGCAAGAACCTGGTGGGCGCGTTCCACCCGCCCGCCGGCGTCCTCGCGGACCTTGACACGCTCGAGACGCTGCCGAAGAACGAGATCATCTCCGGCATGGCTGAGGTCATCAAATGCGGCTTCATCGCCGACCCGGCCATCCTGGACCTGATCGAAAAGGACCCGTCCGCGGTCTCCGATCCCCGCTCGGACCTGTTGCGGGAACTGATTGAACGAGCCATCAGTGTTAAGGCCCGGGTAGTCTCCGAGGACCTGAAGGAAACCGGCCGGCGCGAGTTCCTGAACTACGGCCACACCCTGGGCCACGCGATCGAACTCGCCGAGCGCTACTCCTGGCGCCACGGCGCCGCCGTCTCCGTGGGCATGATGTTCGCCGCCGAACTCGCCCGCAGCGTGGGCCGGCTCAGCGACGCCGACGCCGACAGGCACCGCAGCATCCTCGAAAGCCTGGGGCTTCCCATCACGTACCGCCGCGACCGCTGGCAGGCCCTCCTGGACGGCATGCGGCGGGACAAAAAGTCCCGCGGTGACCTGCTGCGTTTCGTGGTGCTCGACGGCGTCGGCAGGCCCGGCATCCTCGACGTCCCGGACACGTCACTGCTGTTTGCCGCCTACCAGGAGATTGCCTCCTGATGAACATGATCAAGGGCGGCACCAGCGAGTGGCCGGACGCGGGATTGCCCGGGGTCCGGATCAACCCGCAGTCCCTGATGCCCCAGATCGTCAATGACGAGGTCCTGGCCGAGGCGTTGGCGGCCTCCACCGACCCCGGGGACCGGATCCTGGTCCGGCTCGTCGAAGGGCACGCGGGCGAAGCCGCCGAGCTCCTCGCCGAGGCGCGCTACAAGGACCCCGGCTCGCTCCGGCTGCGGATCTTCGAAGCGGACGTGCTCCGGGTTTCGAACCGGTTCGACCGGGCCGTTGAGGTGTTCCGCCAGCTCCTCGCCGAGACCCAGGGCACCCTGGAGGAGGCGGCCGTCCGCCAGCACCTCGGCCGGTCCTACTTCGCCGGCGGGAACGTTGGCGCCGCCGTCGAATCCTTCGCCAAGGCGCTGGATTTGCGCGTGGCCGGGTCCGCCGATGCGGCCCTGATCTACGCGTCCACGGTGGCGCTGCAGCGCGCGCGGGACGTGCTGGAACAGCAGTCCTGAGCCCCCGTCAGCCAGCTGTCCGCGGGAACCGGTAGAATAGATCTTGGATTTTTGACAAATACGCGTTGGCGGGCCGCTTGGCATGCCGGCCCGGCATAGAACGTCTGGCCGATAGCACCGGCCCGATGGAACCAGAGAGAAACTAAGAGGATACAGTGGCAACCACTAACGACATCAAGAACGGAACCGTCCTTAAGCTTGAGGGCCAGCTTTGGAACATCATCGAGTTCCAGCACGTCAAGCCCGGCAAGGGTGGCGCGTTCGTGCGCACCAAGATGCGCAACGTGATGTCCGGCAAGGTCGTCGACAAGACCTTCAATGCCGGACTGAAGATTGAGACCGCCACCGTGGACCGCCGCGACTACCAGTACCTGTACCAGGACGGCGCCGACTTCGTCTTCATGGACACCTCGGACTTCGACCAGCTCACCGTCTCGGCCGCCACCGTCGGCGACGCCACCAACTTCATGCTCGAAAACCAGATGGTCAACATCGCCATCCACGAGGGCAACCCGCTCTACATCGAGCTGCCCCCGAGCGTCGTCCTCGAGATCACCTACACCGAGCCGGGCCTGCAGGGCGACCGCTCCTCGGCCGGCACCAAGCCTGCCACCCTCGAAACCGGGTACGAGATCCAGGTGCCGCTGTTCGTCGAGAACAACACCAAGGTCAAGGTCGACACCCGCGACGGCAGCTACCTCGGCCGGGTCAACGACTAGTGAGTGCGCGCGGTAAGGCCCGGAACCGGGCCCTCGATGTGCTTTTTGAGGCCGAGCAGCGCTCTGCCTCGGCGTTCGACGTCCTGAAGTCCCGCCGCGAGCAGACCGACCAGATCGTCAACCCGTACACCCTCGAAATTGTCGAAGGCGTGGTGTCGCACCAGGTGGCCATCGACGAGTTCCTCGAGACCTATTCGCAGGGCTGGACCCTGGAGCGCATGCCCTCCGTGGACCGCATCATCCTGCGGATCGGCACCTGGGAACTGCTCTACAACGACGACGTCCCGGACGGCGTGGCAGTCAGCGAAGCTGTGGCCCTGGCCAAGACGCTCTCCACGGACGAGTCGCCGTCGTTCATCAACGGCCTGCTGGGCCGGTTGCAGCAGCTGAAGCCTTCGCTGCTGGCCTGAGACCCCGCACCGCAAAGAACCCCGCCCAGGACATCCTGGGCGGGGTTCTTTCGTTAGCCGACGGCGGCGGCCCGGAGCGCGGCGATCTCGGCGAGCTGGTGCTGCTCATCGCGTTGGTGCGCCGGCACGTCCCGGCCGCTGAGAATCCGTTGCCGGGTGAAGGCAAGCTGGGTGGCTGCATCGAGCAAAGACCTCATCTGTGCGCCCCGCCCGACGGACTTTGCCCAGCGCAGCGCAGAACGGCGGCCCGCGGCGGTGGCCAGCATTTCCACCTCGGCCGTGGTGAACCAGCCCGCGGCCGCGTATTCCATAAGCCGCTGGCGGGTGAGCCTGCGCTCCGCCACCCGCAGCAGCACGATGACCAGGACCGCCAGCACGAAGATCGGCACCTGCACCAGCAGATACTGGGCCAGGAAGTCCTGGCCCATGCTGTTCCAGCCGCTGTGCAGCAGCATCGCGGGGACGAGGCCGACGACGAACGCCAGCACGGACAGGCCGGTCCGCCCGCGGGTCGCGGCGAGGCCCATGATCAGGCCGGTGGTTCCCGTGAAGATTGCGTGGGCGAAGGGGGACATGACCCCGCGGAGGAAGAACACCACCGCGAGGTCCGTGCCGGGGTCGGACGATTCGGCGATGGCGCGGCCGAAGTAAAGGATGTTCTCGGTGAACGCGAAGCCTGCCGCGATGGTGAAGGCGAACACCACGCCGTCCACCGGTCCGTTGAAGTGCCTCGGGGCGAAGAGCAGGAGCACCAGCAGCCCCAGGGACTTGGCGAATTCCTCGACCACCGGTGCCTGGACCGTCACCGCGAACGTCGTATAGTCCAGTCCCGAGGCAGGTCCCGCCACCAATGAAAAATAGGGCTGAATCAGCATCGTCACCGCTATCGAGACGACAGCTCCCCAGGCAAAGGCGAAAAGCAGCAGCGGCTTGGGCTCAGGCTCCCAGCGGTCGATGAAGCGCACCGTCAGCAACACGGTGCCCAGCGGAATCAGGGAGGCGATGAAGCCAATGACAAAGCCCGAGATTCCGGTCCTTTCCAGGAGGAAGGGCAGGACCAGGAAGAGGCTGATGAACGCGAGGAATCCGCCGGCCAGCACGAGGCCAAGAACGCCGGCGGAACGGCGGCCGCCCGCGACCGCCGGAAGGGCGGGAGGGAATGCCGGCTCGAACTGGCCGCGGCTGTTGGCAGGGGCCCTCTGGTAATCCGCCGGCTGGACGTGCCCCAGCCACGTCGGGTTGGCCTGCTGGGGCAGCGGCCGCTCACCGGAGGCGCCGGGGTGGTCATGCCCGTGGCGCGGCTCGTTCGTCGTCATGGAACCGAGCCTATGTCCGTGTGAGGTTAAACGCATTCCGGCGGCGACGGGGCGTCAGCCCCGCTGTGGTAATTTGAAAGAGCAAATAATCCTTTTTTAATTCCGTCCCGTGAGGCGGGGAAAGGGGAGACGAGCTTTGACTTCTGTGCCCTCAGCACCGGGTCCGGCGAAGGTGATGCTCACCCGGGTTGTCCTCAACCAGGCTGACATCGACCGCGCCCTCACTCGTATCGCCCATGAAATTCTCGAGGCCAACAAGGGCTCCCAGGACCTCGTCCTGCTGGGCATCCCGCGCCGGGGCTATCCCCTGGCCGTCCGCCTCGCCGCCAAGATCGCTGCCGCCGACCCCACCGTGGACGCCGCCGCGATAGTCGGCCAGCTCGATGTCACCATGTTCCGCGATGACCTCTCGCACCAGCCCACCAGGCCGCCGTACCCCACCCAGCTCCCGCGGACCGGGATCGACAACAAAGTTGTTGTGCTGATCGACGACGTCCTTTACTCCGGACGCACCATCAGGGCAGCCCTCGATGCCATCATCGACCTCGGCCGCCCGCGGATTGTCCGCCTGGCCGTGCTGATCGACCGCGGCCACCGGGAACTGCCCATCCGCGCGGACCACGTCGGCAAGAACCTGCCCACGTCCTCGTCCGAGAAGGTCCGCGTCCGCCTCGAGGAAACCGACTCTGTGGACGGCGCCCCCATCAATGAAGTGGTCATCGAGGCCACCGCATGAGGCACCTGCTCTCCACCGAAGACCTGAGCCTGCATGACGCCATCCGCATCCTGGACACCGCCGAGGAAATGTCGGCCGTGGGGGAGCGCGAAGTCAAAAAGCTCCCCGCCCTGCGCGGGCGCACCGTGGTCAACCTGTTCTTCGAGGACTCCACCCGCACCCGGATCTCCTTCGAAGCCGCCGCCAAGCGGCTCTCCGCCGACGTCATCAACTTCGCCGCGAAGGGCTCCTCCGTCTCAAAGGGCGAGTCACTCAAGGACACCGCCCAGACCCTCGCCGCGATGGGCGCCGACGCGGTGGTTATCCGGCACTGGGCCTCCGGCGCCCCGCACCGGCTCGCTGCGACCGACTGGATCGACGCCGCCGTCATCAACGCCGGCGACGGCACCCACGAACACCCCACCCAGGCGCTGCTGGACGCGTTCACCATGCGCCGGCACTGGTCGAAGCTCGCCGGCACGCCGTCGGCCGGGGCGGACCTCACAGGCATGCGCGTCGCCATCGCCGGCGACGTGCTGCACTCCCGGGTGGCCCGCTCCAACGTCTGGCTGCTGCGCACCCTCGGCGCCGAGGTCACGCTCGTCGCGCCGCCCACGCTGCTGCCCATCGGCGTCGAAAAATGGCCGTGCGCCGTCAGCTTCGACCTCGACGAGACGCTCGCGCAGGGAGTGGACGCCATGATGATGCTCCGGGTCCAGGGCGAACGGATGAATGCGTCCTTCTTCCCGACCACCCGCGAGTACTCGCGCCGCTGGGGCTTCGACGACAACCGGCTCCGGGCCCTGGACAGCCTCGGGCTCAAGGACACCATCATCATGCACCCGGGTCCGATGAACCGCGGCCTGGAGATCTCCGCGGCCGCGGCCGACTCGCCCCGCTCCACCGTGCTGGCGCAGGTCCGCAACGGCGTCTCGATCCGCATGGCGGCGCTGTACCTGCTGCTTTCCGGGGAGAACCGCGAACCGGCCGCCGCACCTGTATCTGTATCTGCCGCAACCTCCCCCGCCGCCAATCCGAACCTCACTTATTCCCACCAGGAGAGCCACTGATGGCCGAACAGCAACAGCACGCAGACAACAGCGGCGCCTACCTCATCCGAGGCGCCGCGATCCTGGGCGGGGCAGCCGAGGACCTGCTGATCCGGGACGGCGTGATCGCCGCCCGCGGCCGGCAGTTGGACGCCGACAGCGCCGGGGTGAGGGACGCAACGGTAATTGACGCCGCAGGCCTCATTGCGCTCCCGGGCATGGTGGACATCCACACCCATCTGCGCGAACCCGGCCGCGAAGACGCCGAAACCGTTGAAACCGGCACCCGCGCCGCCGCGCTGGGCGGCTACACGGCAGTCCATGCGATGGCCAACAGCACCCCGGTGGCGGACACCGCCGGCGTCGTCGAACAAGTCCTCACCCTGGGCCGGACCGCCGGCTGGGTGGACGTCCGCCCGGTGGGCGCCGTGACCGTGGGACTCGCGGGGGAGCAGCTCGCCGAACTCGGCGCCATGGCCGACTCCCGCGCGCACGTGCGGGTGTTCTCCGACGACGGCATCTGCGTGCACGATCCGGTGCTGATGCGCCGCGCACTCGAATACGTCAAGGCGTTCGACGGCGTCGTGGCCCAGCACGCCCAGGAACCCCGCCTCACCGCCGGCGCCCAGATGAACGAGGGCGAGGTCTCCGCCGTCCTGGGCCTGGCCGGCTGGCCGGCCGTCGCCGAAGAGAGCATCATCGCCCGGGACGTGCTGCTGGCCCAGCACGTCGGCTCCCGCCTGCACGTTTGCCACGTCTCCACGGCAGGGTCCGTGGAGATCATCCGCTGGGCCAAGTCCCGCGGCGTCAACGTCACGGCCGAGGTCACCCCGCACCACCTCTGGCTCACCGATGAGCTCGCCCGCAGCTACGACCCGGTCTACAAGGTCAACCCGCCGCTGCGCACCGACGCCGATGTCCAGGCCCTCCGCGCCGCCCTGGCCGACGGCACGATCGACGTCGTCGGCACCGACCACGCCCCGCACCCGAGCGAACACAAGGAATGCGAGTGGGCGCAGGCGGCCATGGGCATGACCGGGCTGGAAACCGCGCTGTCCGTGGTGCAGCACACCATGATCGAAACCGGCCTGATGGGCTGGGAAGACTTTGCCCGCGTGACCTCCACGGCGCCGGCCGCCATCGGCCGGGTCCAGGACCAGGGCCGCCCGCTCGAGGCCGGTGAGCCCGCCAACGTCATACTCGTGGACGCGGCTGCGCGCTGGACCGTGGACCCTTCTAAGATGGCAACCATGGGCCGTAACTCTCCGTTTGCCGGCCGGGAACTGCCAGGGAAGGTAGTGGCGACGTTCTTCAAGGGCCACCCGACCGTTCTCGACGGAAAACTCAACACCCCGTACCGGTGGCCGGTCGACGCCGTCGACGCCGGACCGGCGGGCCTCCGCCCATGACGGTCAAGGACCTTTCCCTGCTCTTCACCCTCGTCCTGATCGGCGTCGCGCTTACCCTCATCGCCGTCGGCTGGCGCAACCGCCTGCGCCGCCAGTCCGACGTCGAGCCCCTCCCCGAGGTTCCCGCCGGGCTTGGCGCCCCGCTGGCCGCCGCCGACGGCCAGTACGTCGCATCCACCACCGCCGGCGACTGGCTGGACCGGATCGCCGTGCACAACCTGGGCGTCCGCACCAACGCCAAGCTCAGCGTGCACCCCGAAGGCGTCCTGTTCGAGCGCTCAGGCGCCGGCCCGGTGTTCATCCCGGCCGGACGCCTCACCGGTGTGCGGCAGGAAAGCGGCATGGCCGGAAAGTTCGTCGAGAAAGACGGCCTACTGGTGCTCAGCTGGATGCTCGGCTCCCACGAGCTGGACACCGGCTACCGGACCCGCCGTGCCGAGGACAAGGCCGTGCTCCTCAGCACCCTCCAAGATTTGATCTCCGCAGCCCCTCAGGCAGAAGCCGATAGTGGAAAGTAACAACGTGACGGACCCCAAAGTGACAGCAAACCCCACTGCACCCGCTGCAGCAGCATCCACCCCCGCAGTCCTCGTACTCGAGGACGGCCGGTTTTTCCGCGGCACCAGCTACGGCGCCACCGGAACGGCGCTCGGCGAGGCGGTCTTCGCGACCGGCATGACCGGCTACCAGGAGACCATCACCGACCCCTCCTACGCGCGCCAGCTCGTGGTCCAGACCGCGCCGCACATTGGAAACACGGGCGTCAACACCGACGACGCCGAGTCCCGCCGCATCTGGGTGGCCGGCTACATCGTCCGCGACGCCGCGCGCCGGCCCTCCAACTGGCGTTCCGAACGTTCCCTGGATGACGAGCTCGTCGAGCAGGGGATCGTCGGCATCCAGGGCGTCGACACCCGCGCCATCACCCGCCACCTGCGCGAACACAAGACCATGCGCGCCGGCATCTTTTCCGGCGACGCCGCCCGCGCCACGGACAAGGAACTTCTCGACGCCGTCCTGGCCAGCGCGCCGATGGAAGGCTCACGCCTCGCCGAGGAAGTCAGCGTGGACGCCGCGTACACGGTGGAGCCCAAGGACTTCGGCTGGGACGGCGAGCCGCGGTTCAGCATTGCCGCCATCGACTTGGGCATCAAGCGCATGACCCCGGTCCGCTTCGCCGAGCGCGGTGTCCGGGTGCACGTGCTGCCCGCCACGGCAACCCTCGCCGACGTCCAGGCCGTCAACCCCGACGGCTTCTTCATGTCCAACGGCCCCGGCGACCCGGCCACCGCGGACAACCAGGTGGCGCTGCTGCGCTCCGTGCTCGATGAGAAGATCCCGTACTTCGGCATCTGCTTCGGCAACCAGATCCTGGGCCGCGCCCTCGGATTCGGCACCTACAAGCTGCGCTACGGCCACCGCGGCCTCAACCAGCCGGTGATGGACCGCCGCACCGGCAAGGTCGAAATCACCTCGCAGAACCACGGGTTCGCCGTCGACGCCCCGCTCAACGGCGCCACCCAGGCCCCCGAGGAACGCTTCGGCCGGGTCGAGGTCAGCCACGTGAGCCTCAACGACGACGTCGTCGAAGGCCTCGCCTGCCTCGACATCCCGGCCTTCTCCGTGCAGTACCACCCCGAAGCTGCCGCCGGCCCGCACGACGCCGCCTACCTCTTCGACCGCTTCATCGAGCTGATGGCGGACGCTTCTTCAAAGACAGAGACAGGCACAAAAACTGCCACCGATTCCAAGACTGAGGACAAGAAGTAATGCCCAAGAGAACTGACCTCAAGAGCGTCATGGTCATCGGGTCCGGCCCGATCGTGATCGGCCAGGCGGCCGAATTCGATTACTCCGGCACCCAGGCACTGCGCGTCCTCAAGGAGGAAGGCCTGCGGGTCATCCTCGTCAACTCCAACCCGGCCACGATCATGACGGACCCCGAGTTCGCGGACGCCACTTACATCGAGCCGATCACCCCCGAAGTGGTGGAGAAGATCATCGCGAAGGAGCGCCCCGACGCGCTACTGCCGACCCTTGGCGGCCAGACGGCCCTCAACACGGCCATCGCCCTGGACAAGAACGGCGTCCTGGAGAAGTACAACGTTGAGCTGATCGGCGCCAACATTGCCGCGATCGAGCTCGGCGAGGACCGCGAGAAGTTCAAGGGCGTCGTGGAGCGCTGCGGCGCCGAGTCGGCCCGCAGCCACATCATCCACACCATGGACGAGGCACTCGCCGCAGCCGGGGACCTCGGCTACCCGATGGTCGTCCGGCCCTCCTTCACCATGGGCGGCCTCGGCTCCGGGCTGGCCTACGACGAGGGCGACCTGCGCCGGATCGTCGGCCAGGGCCTGCAGTACAGCCCCACGTCCGAGGTGCTGCTCGAGGAGAGCATCCTCGGGTGGAAGGAATACGAGCTCGAGATGATGCGGGACAAGAACGACAACGTCGTGGTGGTCTGCTCCATTGAGAACTTCGACCCGGTCGGCGTGCACACCGGCGACTCCATCACCGTCGCCCCCGCACTGACCCTGACCGACCGCGAATACCAGCGGCTGCGCGACATCTCGATCGCCGTCATCCGCGAGGTCGGCGTCGACACCGGCGGCTGCAACATCCAGTTCGCCGTCGAACCGGACACCGGCCGCGTCGTCGTGATCGAAATGAACCCGCGCGTCTCCCGCTCCTCCGCCCTCGCCTCCAAGGCCACCGGCTTCGCGATCGCCAAGATCGCCACCAAGCTGTCCCTCGGCTACACCCTGGACGAGATCCCGAACGACATCACCCAGAAGACCCCGGCGTCCTTCGAACCGACCCTGGACTACGTGGTGGTGAAGGTCCCGCGCTTCGCCTTCGAGAAGTTCCCGGCGGCGGACCCCACCCTGACCACCACCATGAAATCGGTGGGCGAGGCCATGGCCATGGGCCGGAACTTCACCGAGGCGCTGCAGAAGGCCCTGCGCTCCCTGGAGCAGAAGGGCTCCCAGCTGGACTTCAGCCACGTCCCGGAATGGGAAGTTGCTGAGCTGATCGAGAAGGCCAAGCGTCCCACCACCGACCGCCTGCACCAGGTCCAGCGCGCCCTGCTCGGCGGCGCCACCGTGGAACAGCTCTTCGAGGCCACCAAGATCGACCCCTGGTACCTGGACCAGCTCCAGCTGCTGAACGAGATCTCCCTCGAAATCCGGCAGGCCGCGGCACTGACTCCGGAGATGCTGACACGCGCCAAGCGCCACGGCTTCTCCGACGAGCAGATCGGTGCCCTGACCCACAACTCCGAGGACGTCGTCCGCGGCGTCCGGCAGGCCCTCGGCATCCGTCCCGTCTACAAGACCGTGGACACCTGCGCGGCCGAGTTCGCCGCCTACACCCCGTACCACTACTCCTCCTATGACGAGGAGGACGAGGTCGCGCTGCACGCCAAGCCGTCCATCATCATCCTCGGTTCCGGCCCCAACCGGATCGGCCAGGGCATCGAATTCGACTACTCCTGCGTCCACGCCTCGATGGCGCTGCGCAAGGCCGGCTACGAGACCGTCATGGTCAACTGCAACCCGGAAACTGTCTCCACGGACTACGACGTCTCCACCCGGCTCTACTTCGAGCCGCTCACCCTGGAGGACGTGCTCGAGGTCATCGCGGCCGAGGAGCGCACCGGCGGCGTCATGGGCGTCTTCGTCCAGCTCGGCGGCCAGACCCCGCTGAAACTGGCCCAGCAGCTCGCCGACGCCGGCGTGCCGATCCTCGGCACCTCGCCGGAGGCGATCGACCTCGCCGAACACCGCGGCGCCTTCTCCCGCGTACTTGACAAGGCCGGGCTCGTCTCGCCGAAGAACGGCACCGCAGTGTCCTTCGAGGACGCCAAGAAGATCGCCGACGAGATCGGCTACCCGGTCCTGGTCCGCCCGTCCTACGTCCTCGGCGGACGCGGCATGGAGATCGTCTACGACGAGCCCAACCTCTCCCGCTACATCGCCAACGCCACCGAAATCACCCCGGACCACCCGGTGCTGATCGACCGCTTCCTCGAGGACGCCGTCGAGATCGACGTCGACGCCCTCTACGACGGCACGGAGATGTACCTCGGCGGCATCATGGAACACATCGAGGAGGCCGGCATCCACTCCGGCGACTCGGCCTGCGTGCTGCCGCCCATTACCCTGGGCGGCAACGTGCTGGAACGGGTCCGGACTGCCACCCTGGCGATCGCCGAGGGCGTGGGCGTCCGCGGCCTGATCAACATCCAGTTCGCCCTGGCCTCCGACGTGCTCTACGTCCTCGAAGCCAACCCCCGCGCCTCACGCACCGTGCCGTTCGTCTCCAAGGCCACCGGTGTCCAGATGGCGAAGGCCGCGGCCCTGATCGGCACCGGCGTCACCATTAACCAGCTCCGCAGCGCCTACAAGATGCTGCCGGAGAGCGGCGACGGCTCCTCCCTGCCGCTGGACGCCCCGGTCTCGGTCAAGGAAGCCGTCCTGCCGTTCAGCCGCTTCCGCACCCCCGAGGGCAAGGTGGTCGACTCCCTGCTCGGCCCGGAAATGCGCTCCACGGGCGAGGTCATGGGCATCGACAAGCACTTCGACACGGCCTTCGCCAAGAGCCAGGCGGCCGCCAACAACGCGCTGCCCACCGAGGGCAAGATCTTCGTGTCGGTGGCGAACCGGGACAAGCGCTCGGTCATCATGGGCGTCAAGCGGCTCTCGGACCTCGGCTTCGAGATCGTCTCCACCGGCGGCACGGCCGACGTGCTGCGCCGCAACGGCATCCAGGCCACCCCGGTCCGGAAGGTCGCCGAGGGCTCCAGCGCCGAGGGCGAAGGCACCATCGCGGACCTCATCATCGCCGGCGAGATCGACATGGTCTTCAACACCCCCTCCGGCGGCGAGGCCCGCAGCGACGGCTACGAACTGCGTGCCGCCGCGACGTCGATCGGCATCCCGTGCATCACCACCGTGGCCGAGTTCAACGCCGCCGTCCAGGCGATCGAGGCGCTGCGCACCTACGAATGGTCCGTCACGAGCCTGCAGGAGCACGCCGCGAACCTGAAGGCCCTGCAGGATGCCTGAGGCCCCCACCGCCAAAACGGCAAGCCGGGAGTCCTTCGGCTCCCGGCTGGGGCGGGCCATGGCGGACCGGGGCCCGCTGTGCGTCGGCATCGACCCGCACCCGGCACTCCTGCAGCGCTGGGGCCTGACTGACGACGCCGCCGGGCTGGAACGCTTCTCGCTGACCGTCCTGGAGGCCGTGGCCTCCCTCGCTGCCGCGGTGAAGCCGCAGGTGGCCCTGTACGAGCGGCACGGTTCGGCTGGAATCGCCGTGCTCGAACGCACCCTTGCCGCGGCGGCGGAAGCGTCCGTGCTGAGCATTGCCGACGCCAAACGCGGCGACATCGGCTCCACCATGGCCGCCTACGCCGACGCCTGGCTGCGGGACGGCTCACCCCTGGCAGCGGACTCGGTCACGCTGAGCCCGTACCTGGGCTTTGAGTCACTGCGGCCCGCCCTGGACCTGGCGGCCGAGACCGGGCGCGGCGTGTTCGTCCTCGCGCTGACCTCGAACCCGGAAGGTGCCTCGGTCCAGCACGTCGGCGGGGCGGACTCCGTCGCGCGGCGGATCACGGAAGCGGCCGCGGCGGAGAACCGCCGCTATGACGGTTCCCTCGGTTCAGTGGGCCTCGTGGTCGGCGCCACGGTGGGCTCCGCCCTCACCACACTGGATCTCGACCTGGCGGCGGTCCGCGGGCCCATCCTTGCCCCGGGGCTGGGTGCGCAGGGCGCCACGGCCGCGGACCTGCGCCGTACCTTCGGTGCGGCCTACCCCCAGGTTCTGGGCACCTCGAGCCGGGACATCCTCGGCGCCGGACCGCAGCTGCAGTCCCTCCGCGATGCCGCACGGCGCACCCTCGACGAACTCCTCGCCGCCTAGCGGCAGCCGCCCAGCCGGCCCGGGACCGGCGCTGCCGGACCCGGGCCGCGGGCTGTCCCGTTCGGGGACTGAGTTTTCCCGTTCTGAGTTTTCCCGTCCTGAGTTTTCCCGTACCGGGGCAAGCAGATTTCCATTGATTTCTGCCGCCGCCAGACTGTAGGTTCGGGGCAAGGGCATGAGTGCCCCGTCCCGCCATGCAGGGAGGACTTCCAGTGAGTTTGAGACCCCTCACTCCGCAGGAGCGTTCCGACGCCCTCCGCAAGGCCGCTGCCGCAAGGGCCACCAGGGCCGAGGCAAAGGAGCGCCTCAAAACGGGAGAACTAAGCATCGCCAACGTCATCAGCGCCGCCGAAACCGACGACGCCATTGCCCGCATGAGAATCGTGGAGCTGCTCGAAGCCCTGCCCGGGATCGGCCGGGTCCGGGCGGCGGCCATCATGGACCAGCTTGGCATCGCGCAATCCCGGCGGGTCCGCGGCCTGGGAATCCACCAGCGCCGCGCGCTGGTAGATTTTATTGACGACAAATAGCCCGGTCCGCCGAGCTGCCACCACCGCCCAAAGGAATATGTGACCAAGAAACCGGGACTGACAGTCCTCGCCGGCCCGACGGCTGTTGGCAAAGGCACCGTGTCCACCTATATCCGCGATAACTATCCCGAGGTGTGGCTGTCCGTTTCGGCTACCACCCGGGCTCCGCGGCCCGGGGAAATCGACGGAGTGCACTACTACTTCAAGTCGAAGGAAGAGTTCGAGTCCCTGGTGGCTGCAGGCGAATTGCTCGAATGGGCCGTGGTGCATGGGCAGAACACCTATGGCACCCTGAAGAGCACGGTCAACCAGGCCATCGCCGAGGGTCGGCCGGTGCTGCTGGAAATCGATCTGCAGGGAGCACGCCAAGTACGGCAGGCCGTTCCGGATGCGCAGTTCGTGTTCCTTGCGCCGCCCAGCTGGGACGAATTGGTGCGCCGGCTTGTGGGCCGCGGCACGGAAAGTGCCGAGGAACAGCAGCGGCGGCTGGAAACCGGTAAAGTAGAGCTTGCTGCTGAACCGGAGTTCGACCACACCGTTATTAATGACGACGTTCGCCGGGCAGCGGACGAGCTTGTTTCACTCATGGGGCTGACCCCCCACCCGCGCTAGCCGCGGGAAGCCATCAGCCCGTTAGAATTTGGAGAATTCGTGTCCACGAACCTTGAAGGAATCATCAACCCGCCGATCGACGAGCTGCTGAAGGCCGCCGACTCGAAGTACGGACTGGTGATTTTTGGTGCCAAGCGCGCACGCCAGATCAACGCGTACTACGCCCAGCTGCACGAGGGCCTGTTTGAGTACGTGGGTCCGCTGGTCGACACCAAGCTGAACGAGAAGTCCCTGTCGATCGCGCTGCGCGAGATCAACGAAGGCAAGCTCGTCTCCACGCCGATCGAAGCCACAGAGTAATTCCCTCCGCGGGAAGAGCCAAGTAAACAGACTGCCTGTTGACGGAGATCACGTGCGCATAGTCCTCGGAGTCGGGGGAGGGATTGCCGCCTACAAGGTGGCATCGCTCCTCCGGCTTTTTACTGAAGCCGGGCATGACGTCACGGTCATCCCCACCGAGGCGGCCACCCGCTTCGTCGGCGTCGCCACGTGGGAGGCCTTGTCCGGGCACCCGGTGAGCAACAGCGTGTTCGACGCCGTCCACACGGTCAACCATGTCCGGCTCGGCCACGACGCCGAACTGATCGTCGTGGCCCCCGCCACGGCCGATCTCCTGGCCCGCGCGGCCACCGGACAGGCCGATGACCTCCTCACCAACACCCTGCTGATGGCCGGCGACTGCCCGGTGCTCATGGCCCCGGCCATGCACACCGAAATGTGGCAGCACCCCGCCACCGAAGCCAACGTCGAAACCCTGCGCAGCCGCGGCGTCACCGTGCTGGAACCCGCGATTGGCCGCCTGACCGGCGCCGACTCCGGTCCCGGCCGGTTGCCCGAGCCCGAGGCGATCTTCACCGCCGCACTGGCTCTTGCCGGGGCATCTGTTGCTGCGGCAGGGGCACTGGCCGACCCTGCCGCGGAGCAGGACGTGAACGCGGTCCTGACCGCAGGTCCGTCAGCGGCACAGCCGGTGGTGCCGCCGTTGGCCGGGCTCACTGTGACCATCAGCGCCGGCGGCACCCGGGAACCGCTGGACCCCGTGCGGTTCCTCGGCAACCGCTCCTCGGGCAAGCAGGGCGTGGCTCTGGCCGCAGCCGCCCTCGAAGCCGGCGCCCGCGTCCGCCTGCTGGCCGCCCACATGGAGGTCCCGGCGCCCGCCGGCGTCGAGGTCGTCCAGGTCGAGACTGCCCTGGAACTGCGGAAGGCGGCGCTGCATGCGGCCGCCGACTCCGACGTCGTCATCATGGCCGCCGCCGTCGCGGACTTCCGCCCGGCGGACGTCTCCGGGACCAAGATCAAGAAGCGCGACGACGTCGCCGATCCGGTGATCAACCTGGTGCGCAACCCCGACATCCTGCGGGAAATCGTCGAGGTCCGCGACGCCGCGTCCCGGGATCAGCTGATCGTCGGCTTTGCCGCCGAGACCGGCGACGCCGGGGGCGACGTCCTCGAGTATGCCCGGGACAAGCTGCGCCGGAAGGCCTGTGACCTGCTGGTCGTCAACCAGGTGGGCCGGGACATGGTCTTTGGCGAAGACACGAACTCCGTAGTCATCCTTTCCCGCGACGGCTCCGAACCCCAAGAGGCGTCGGGTTCCAAATCCGACGTCGCCGCCGCCGTGATCGACCGGATCAGCGCCGAGCTGAGCCGGGCTGTACCGCCGGCGTAGCCCGGCGTAACCAACATCTCCTTAGCATGGGGACACACGCCGCCGGACGTCCGATTTCCAACCAGTAAGGTAGTTGAGTGACTTTACCGCTGCACATCCCCGCCTTCCACGGGTCCACGCCCGCCGCGCTCCGGCTCTTCACGTCCGAGTCGGTGACGGAGGGCCACCCCGACAAGATCTGTGATCAGATCAGCGATGCGATCCTTGACGCCCTGCTCGACAAAGACCCCGAGTCCCGGGTTGCCGTGGAGACGCTGGCCACCACCGGGCTGGTCCACGTCGCCGGCGAGGTCACCACGGACGCCTACGTCGAGATCCCGCAGATTGTCCGGGAGACCATCCTGGGCATCGGGTACGATTCTTCGGCCAACGGCTTCGACGGCGCCCGGTGCGGCGTCTCGGTATCCATCGGCCAGCAGTCCAACGACATCGCCGGCGGCGTGTTCAACTCGCTCGAAGCCCGCGAGGGACGCCAGGAGGACGACTACGACCTCCAGGGCGCCGGCGACCAGGGACTCATGTTCGGCTACGCCAGTGACGAGACGCCGTCCTACATGCCCGTGCCGATCTGGCTCGCCCACCGGCTCTCCGAGCGCCTGACCGAGGTCCGCAAGAACGGCGAACTCGCCTACCTGCGCCCGGACGGCAAGACCCAGGTCACGGTGGGCTACGACGTCGACCGTCCGGTCTCGGTCGAGACTGTCGTCATCTCCAGCCAGCACGCCGAAGGCACCAGCCTGGACCGGCTCCGGGCCGACCTCGCCGAGCATGTGGTGGGACCGGTCATGGCGCTGTCCAACCTGGACACCTCACGGACCCGCAACATCCTGAATCCCGCGGGCGCCTTTGTCATTGGCGGCCCCGTGGGCGACGCCGGCCTCACCGGCCGCAAGATCATCGTCGACACCTACGGCGGCATGGCCCGCCACGGTGGCGGCGCGTTCTCCGGCAAGGACCCGTCGAAGGTGGACCGCTCGGCCGCCTATGCCATGCGCTGGGTCGCCAAGAACGTGGTGGCCGCCGGCCTCGCCAAGCGCGCCGAAATCCAGATCGCCTACGCGATCGGACAGGCCCGCCCGGTGGGAACCTACGTTGAGACGTTCGGAACCGAAACCGTGGACCCGGCACGGATCAGCGCCGCGATCGCCGAGATCTTCGACCTGCGCCCCCGGGCCATCATCGACGCCCTCGACCTCAAGCGCCCGATCTACACCAAGACCGCCGCCCACGGGCACTTCGGCCGCGAAGACCCGGACTTCACCTGGGAACGCCTGGACCGGGTGGACGAGCTGAAGGCGTTCTTCAACGCCTGAGTTTAGGCCACGACGTTTGAGCCCGACTCGTCGGCGCGTTTTTGTCAGTCCTGTGTGATGCACTGTAGCCAGGCCACTCTCCAGTGGCCTGGCTACAGTGCATTTGGGAAAACAGTGCATTTGGGAAAACAGTGCATTTGTCGAACGATCCCGAGGGAGGTGCGAGCCGTGAGTCCCAGTCCTGCCGGCGGCGCGCCCGGCGAACCCCAGCAGCTGTCCCTTCTCCAGGGCTTTCCCGCCTCCGCCGCGGAAGCCTCCGGACCCGCCCTTGCTGCGCAGCTGCCGGTGGCGCGGGTGCTGATCGAATCCTCGCTGCCACACCTGGACCGGCCCTTCGATTACAGCGTGCCTGCCGCCCTCGACGCCGAGGCCGTGCCCGGCGTCCGGGTCAAGGTCAAGTTCAACGGGCAGGAGCTGGCCGGATACCTGCTGGAGCGCACGGCCGGGTCCGACGCCGGACACCCCCTCGTGCCGCTGCACAAAGTGCTCTCTCCCGTCCCAGTCCTGACCCCTGCGGTGGCCGAGCTCGCCGGCCGGATCGCCTCGCGTTACGCCGGAACGGTCAGCGACGTCCTGCGCGTTGCCGTGCCGCCCCGCATGGCCAAACTCGAAAGGGAATTCGCCCCGGACGGCCGGCTCGACCCCGCGCTTTTCGGTACTGAGATGTTCGGTCTTGCGACCGACGTGTCGCTTCCGTCCCCGGCCGCTGGCAGCGTCTGGGCCACGTACCGCAACGGTCCGGCGTTCCTCGCCCACCTCGCCGCGGGGGAGTCGCCCCGGGCCGTGCTGACCGCCCTCCAGGGGTACGGGCACGGCGGCTGGCCGCGGATGATCGCGGAAGCGGTGGCCGCGGTCCGGATCTCCGGCCGCGGCGCCGTCGTTGTGGTGCCCGACTACCGGGACCTCGACCGCGTGGAGTCTGCCTTGCTGGAACTCCTCCCTGCCGGCGACGTCGCCCGGCTCACCGCGGACGACGGCCAGACGCCGCGCTACCGCAGTTTCCTGCGCGTCCTCAGCGGCGCGGCCGGGGTCGCCGTGGGCACACGGTCCGCGGCCTACGCGCCGGTGCCGAACCTCGGGCTCGTGGTCTGCTGGGACGACGGCGACGACCTCCACATCGAGCAGCGCTCCCCGTACGCGCACTCCCGCGAAGTCCTCCTGCTCCGCGCGGGCCAGGAGGGGGCCGCGTGCCTGCTCGCGGCCCATTCACGCAGCACCGAAACGGAGCGGCTGGTCGCCTCCGGCTGGGCCCAGGCCGTGGAAGCGGAGCGGACCGTCCTCCGCCGGACGGTCCCGCGCGTCCTGAACACGGCCGACAGCTATGAACTCGAACATGACCCGCTTGCCCGCGTCGCCCGCCTCCCCGCGGCGGCCTGGCGGGCCGCCAAGGAGGGCCTGGAACGCGGTCCGGTCCTGGTCCAGGTGGCCCGCGCCGGCTACGCTCCCTCGCTGGTGTGCGAAACCTGCCGGGAACCGGCGCGCTGCACCGCCTGCAGCGGGCCCCTGGCGATTGCCGGCCCGGGCGGGAGCAGCGCCGTGCCGCAATGCCGCTGGTGCTCGTCCCCGGCCCCGGCATGGCGGTGCGGCACGTGCAACGGTGCCAGGCTCCGGCGTGGCGCCACGGGAGCCCTGCGCACGGCGGAGGAGCTGGGCCGGGCGTTTCCGGGAAAACCGGTCATCACCTCCTCCGGAGACCAGATCAAGGCCACCGTTCCGGAGACGAAAGCCCTCGTGGTTGCCACCGTCGGTGCCGAGCCGGTCGCCACCGGCGGGTACGCCGCGGCCCTGCTGCTCGACGGCGACTCGCTGCTGCGCCGGGAAAACCTGAGGGCGGGGGAGGACGCAGTCCGCCGCTGGTTCAACGCGGCGGCCCTGGTGCGGCCGGCACCCGACGGCGGCCTGGTGGTCATTACCGCCGACGACGCCGCCGGGGTTGGTGCCCTGCTGCGGTGGGATCCGGCCGGGTACGCCAGCCGGGAACTGGCACTGCGGCAGGAGCTGCAGCTGCCGCCCGCCGTGCGGGTAGCCTCCGTCACCGGCGGCAGGACCGCCGTCGGACATTTCACGGAGGCCATCCAGCAGCGGCTGGCGGCGCAGGGAACCGTCCTCCGGACGGCCGGGCCCGCGCCCCTCATCCTGCCGGCGGCCGCGGGGGCCGGCCGCACGCCGCCGCGGGATTCTGCGGCGCGGGATTCCGGCGAGGAGGTCCGGACCCTGCTGTTCATCCCCTACGCCCAGGCCGCGGACGCCACGGCGGTCATGCGGGCCGTCAAGGCATCAGCCGCAGCCAAGCGCAGCGACGACCCGGTGCAGCTGCGCCTGGACGGCGTGGACGTCCTCTAAAATTCCGCTGCGTCCTTGCGTCCTTGCGTCCTTGCGTCCTTGCGTCCTTGCGTTCCTGCGTTCCTGCGACCTCCTTGATGCCGAGGACACGGAAGCTGGGTCTGCATCATAAGAACACTCGCCATTTTCGGCGTGTCGCCAACGGCCATTCGCCACAGCTGGCCGGAATGGCGGCTCCCATTGCGGCCCTCTGCGGCAAATGGGTGCTCCTCGACGCGCTGCCCCCGGCGTCATCCCGGCCTCGATGCGAGTGCGGCGCGGAGTGGCCCTCCGCGCCGGCGACTGACAGCCGTCCCGGCTATTTCCGGTTGCGAGGGCGGCCCCGGAGCGCGACGGCCTCTTCGGCGACGGCCACGAGCCGCCGTGCCGACTCGTCCCAGCTGAAGTCGCCGGCCCGCTCCACTGAGCGGCTTGAACGGGCCTTCCACAGTGCGGGGTCTTCGAGCTCGCGCACTGCCTCGGCAAACTCCGACGGCGAGTCGGGATGCACGTAGCTGACGGCGTCGTCGCCGACTTCCCGGAAGATCGGGATGTCGCTGGCGATCACAGGCGTGCCGTGCGACATGGCCTCGACGAGCGGCAGGCCATAGCCCTCGGCCCGGGACAGGCTGATCAGGGCGGTGGTGCGCGCCAGGAGGGCCTCGTACTCGGCGTCGGTCACGCCGTTGTGGAAGACGATGTTTGCGCCCTGCGGGGCCAGCGCCTCGAGCTCGGCCCGCCGCTCCGGGGTGATGCGGCTGAGCAGGTGGAGGGTCATGTCCGGGAGTTCCGCCATGCCGCGGACCATGGTTTCCACGTTCTTGTAGGGCATGAACGAACCCATGTAGAGCAGCGTCTTGTCGGCCCCCGCCCCGGGGTCGCGCGGTGTGTGGCCGTGCTGGGGGGCGTTGCCGACAATCCTGACGGGACGCCGGGTGAGCCGGTACTTCGATATCAGGGCCGCCGTGGTGGAGCTGATGGTTGCCACGATGTCCGCCCTGTTCAGCAGGACCCGCTGGGGCCAGAAGGCCTTGTGGTAGAGGCGCCACAGGATCCGGACGGGGGCTGGCAGGAACCCGGGTGGGGC
>NZ_CAKKMF010000050.1 GCF_918697925.1 Arthrobacter sp. Bi26 | reverse complement strand
CCCCCGGGGAGAGTGCAGGCATGGAGCCTCGGCGCCTCGAGGTGGAGGTGCCGATGCGCTGGAGCGACATGGATGCCTATGGGCACATCAACAACGTCCAGATTGTCCGGATCCTGGAGGAAGCGCGGATCGCGGCGTTCGGCCCGCCCCAGGGTCCAGGGCTACCGGGAACCGAACCCCTGGTGTCGCTCTTCAACGAAATCCCGGAAGGGACGCTGGCGCTCGTGGTCGAGCACAAGATCAGGTACGTCAAGACGCTGGAATACCGCAACGTGCCCGCCGTCGTCCAGCTGTGGATCGGGGCGGTCAAGGGCGCCAGCTTCGACATCCACTATCTGGTCCAGGATCCCGTCACGCGGGAGGACTGTGTCCGGGCCACGAGCCATCTGGCCTTCGTCAATGAGGCAACCGGCCGGGTGCTGCGGCTGACGCCGGAACAGAAGGAGAGGCTGGCCCCGTACACCCGCGCCCACCCGGTCCCATAGCCTCTACCCCGGTGCCGGTGGGGCTCCTAGAATGAACAATCCCGACGCTTCATTCCCGACGCTTAAGGAGCAGTGGTCGCTGTGAACATGGGCAAGAACGTGCACGGGAACATGCACACGAGGCACACACGCAAGAAGAAGTGGAGCGAACTCTCGCCGATGGCACGGTTCGGAACCATTGTCACGGCCACCGTTCAGCTGACGCTGCTCATCGCTGCCCAGCGGGATCTCTCGCGGCGGCCGGCCGGGGAGATCCGGGGCAGCAAGGCGCTGTGGCGGGTTGCCACCTTCGTGAACTTCATCGGCCCGGCCACGTATTTCACCGTCGGTGTGAAGCGCCGCCCTACCACGAAATCGGCCCCGCAGGCTGCCCGCGCGAGATTTACCGGACGGTAGCTTTGGGGCGGCGTTAAATGCGCGCGTTCAGTTTAAGCCTGTAAATTGAACGTATGACCCCAGCCAAGAAGCCTGCCCTGCACCGTGCCCTCGGTATCTCCAAGGAGATAGAAGACGCGGCGTGGTTTGTGCTGGGCCCGGGGTTGCTGGGCAAGGCGTCCGCCCTGGACGGCCGCACCAAAACCTGGTCGGTCCAGGCTGCCGCGGAGTTGCTGGAACGCCTCGAACGTGGCGTTCCCGACCCCAAAGCGCCGATGATGACCAACCTGCGTCAGAACCTGGAAGGTGCCACCCGCGGGGCGAAGCAACTGGCCGTGGAGCTGCTCTTCCTCCAGTCGCTGCCGCTGGCCCACGAGGTCAAGTCGCTGAAGGTCAAGCGGGCGCGCGTCGCCGAGGCGGCGTCCTGGCTGGAGCCTGCGCTGGAACTCCCGGACGAGCTCTACGCGGGAATGACGGACCACGGCGTGATCCGGGACCGCACCGCGGAATTCAACTGGACCATCTGGGACCACCTGAAATGGCTCTGCCGCTTCGTGCAGCACGTCGCACAGCGGCCGGCCCACGTCGTCCAGGCTGCGGTGAAGGATCCGCTGGCCTTCCACCGGCTGGTCGCCGGCACCCCGGATGACCAGCCGGCCATCCGCCGCAGCATTGAGTTCCTGGTCTGGCCGAGCTACTTCGAACCCGTTGTGGCCGATGTTGAACGGCAGGAGATCCGAGACGCCTTCGCTTCCCTGGTGGGCGGGGCCAAGGGGGACAGCGACGAGGACATTTCCGCCGACATCCACAGGATCCGCCTGCACCTGGACCAGCAGGCCGGGCAGCGGATCGACTGGTACTCCCGCCAGCTGGTGAGCCAGTGGCGGAAGGTCGGCGACCCCGGCCGCCGCGCCTGGCTTTTGCGCACCCACCACGACAACGCCGAGCGGCTGGGGGAGTGGCGGGACGAGGAAGCGGTGACGCTCGACGTCGAACACCTCCGCCTGCTGGACCCCGGCGTTACCGCCGGGCTGGTCCAGAACGCAGTGGACGAGGACTACAAGCACCTCGGCTACGTGGAGCGTGAGGACACCAAGACCGCCGTCTTCGCCTTCCTGACCGTGATGAAGCCGGGAGACCTCGCGCTCTTCCAGAGTTCGGGCAAGGTCCGGATCGGCGTGGTCCTGGGCGAACCGGAGCATGGCAAGGACAACCGCCAGCTCCGCCGCAAGGTCCGCTGGTTCGATGAGGAACACGACGTCACCGGGCTGCCCCGCCACGTGCAGCGCCAGCTGACCACATCCGGCAACATCGTGGACATCACCCGCGTGATCCAGGCGCTCGAGACGCTCCTGCCGGCAGAAGCGGAAGCCGAGGACGGCGACGGCGCCGAGCCGGATGCCGCCGTCGAACCTGCCTATGACGGTTTCCGGCCCCTGACCCCGGAGTTCGCCGCGTCCTTGCACATGGACCTGGACCCGCTGCAGGAAATCGCAGAACTCCTCGAGGAGAACCGGCAGCTGGTGCTCTACGGTCCGCCGGGAACGGGCAAGACGTACCTTGCTAAGCACCTCGCCGCCGAGCTCGCCGGCGACACCACGGACGAGCGGGTCAAGCTGGTCCAGTTCCACCCGTCGTACGCCTATGAGGACTTCTTCGAGGGCTTCCGGCCGGACAAGACGGACGAGGGCCAGGTGTCCTTCAAGCTCGTGGCAGGTCCGCTGCGCCGGCTCGCCGAGGAAGCTGCCAAGCCCGGCAACGAGAGCAAACCGTACTTCCTGATCATCGACGAGATGAACCGGGCGAACCTGGCCAAGGTGTTCGGCGAGCTGTACTTCCTGCTCGAATACCGCGATGACCGCATCTACCTCCAGTACAGCCCCAACGAACCGTTCACCCTGCCGGACAACCTCTACATCATCGGCACCATGAACACGGCCGACCGCTCCATCGCGATGATGGACGCGGCCATCCGGCGGCGGTTCTCCTTCATCGAGCTGCACCCGAAGACGGAACCCGTGAAGGGCTCCCTGCTACGTTTCCTCCAGGCCCGCGACCTGGACACGACGCCGGCCCTGCTGCTTGACGCGTTGAACAACGCGATCGACGAATGGGACCGCGACCTCATGATCGGGCCCTCTTACTTCATGAAGAAGTCTGCGCAGACGCCCAAGGGCCTCCGCAGAATCTGGAAGTACGAGCTCATGCCGCTGCTGGAGGAGCACTATCACGGCCAGCTCAACCGTGCCCAGCTCGAGGAACGGTTCGGGCTGGAACAACTCATGGGCCGCCTGGCGAATGCCTAGGCTGGCCGGGGATACCGTAGCGCTCGAGCGCAGATCGTCGGACCGTGGCGCCGACCGGGCCGCGCTGGACCGCAATGCATCGGACCGCGGTTCGGCCGGGCGTGGCCTATCCGGATCTGGTTTGTCCGGGCGCGGTTTGTCCGGACGGGGTTTGTCCGGACGCGGCGGCGCGGCGGAGCCCTGCCGGCACATTGTCCTCGACGAACTCTCCGCAGGCGTCGTGGAGCGGCTTGATCCGGATACTGCGGCCTACGTCAACGCCAGCGGCCTGGCGAAAGCCTCGCCGATGGGCATGGGACTGTACCGGATCGAACCCGTGGGCAGCGTGGGCTCGGTGCGGACCCCCACCGTGCAGCTGGAGGTGCGGCCGAAGGGACGGCTCGGGCTGAACCGGCTGCTGTTCCTCCTCGGCTACGCGGGGGACCAGGGGTTCCGGGACGATTCGGTCGCCGCGGTGGAGCATACCGACCTTTGGAGCGCCCTGGCCGAATCCCTGGCGCAGCTTGCGGACCGTGCACTGAGCCGCGGCGTGCTGCAGGGGTACCTCATGGTGGAAGAATCCCTCCGGACCGTTAAGGGCCGGATCCGGATGTCGGACCAGATTTCCCGCCGGCCGGGGATGCTGGTCCCACTGGAAGTCTCCTACGACGAGTTCACCGAGGACATCGCAGAGAACCGGATTCTGCGCGCCGCGCTCGAACGGATGTCCCAAGTGCCGCGCGTTCGGCCCGAAGTCCTTAGCCGGTTGCGCCAGCTGAAGGGAAAGCTCGACGCCGTGACGCGCCTGCAGTCCGGCGCGCCGCTGCCACAGTGGCGGCCCAGCCGGATGAACACCCGCTACCACGCGGCCCTCCGGCTCGCCGAACTGATCCTGCGGAACGCCTCGGCGGAGGCCGGCGACGGCAAGCAACAGTCGGCGTCGTTCGTAGTGGACATGGCAAAGGTGTTCGAGGACTTCGTGGGGACGGCGCTGCGCGAAGCCATGGCCGCCTACCCAGGGGAAATGCGGTTGCGCTACAACACACTGCTGAATGAGGCCGTCCGCGACTCGGACCGGATTGTGGTCCAGCCGGACGCCGTCCACTTCCTCGGCGGCCGGCCCGTGATGGTGTACGACGCCAAGTACAAGGCCGCCGCTGACACCGGCGCGTCCATCTCGGGCGACCACTACCGGATGCTCGCCTACTGCACATCCTTGCGGGTGCCGACGGCGTGGATTATTTACCCGGGTGCAGGGGAAATCAAGCTGCGCCGGATTCTCAATACCGACATCGACATTGTCGAGTTCCCGCTGGATCTGTCCCTGCCGCCGTCGGAAATCCTGGCCTCCGTGGCAGATCTTGCCCAGCAGTCCTGGGGCGAAGTGCTCCGGCAGGCCAGTATCGACAGGTCAGCCAGCTAAATCGTTCAGCCAGCTAAACCGCTCAGCCAGCTAGGCGGATGCTTGCTGGTCGGCCACTGTCCGCAGATGATCCAGGAGCGCCTTTTCCGGCTGGCCCGGGTTGTTCGCGACATGCCACCGAAGTTTCTCCCGCACGGGCGCATCTTCCGGGTTGGTGTCCGCGAGGACCTCGTCAATGATCGAGGTTGCCTGCCGGCGCAGCGGCTCCAAATCAGGGTCCGCTCCGCGGAACTGGCGGACCCGAACGGCCCGGTTTCTGGTGTGGCCGAAGCGGGGGAACTCAAGAACCGTGGGACTGGAATCGGCTGGCGTAGCAGCCATGTCGGGCTCATCGCTGGACATCAGCAAGTGGGGCATGTGCGCTCTCCCGTGTTTGCAGTACGCAGTGGTACTGACCGAATAATGCCTAAGGCCCCCGGAGTCGAATATTAGCTGAGGCAGTTCAGACTGCATCGGAAGCGGGCACTGCGACACGCGGGATTTCTGCTGGTCATCGGGCGTCCTCAGTGGGTTCGTCCGTTGGCAGGCCCCGAAGGAATGCGTCCAGCCGGAGCTCCAACGCCGATCGATCCTTCAGCTCGCACTCCCACACCGTGAGCACATCCCAGCCGTCGCGTTCGAGCTGAATCCGCTGGTCGGCGTCGCGGTTCCGGGTCCGTGTGCGCTTGGTTTCCCAGAACTCGGCATTTGCTTGGGGTGCGTGCTGTCCCACCCGGCAGTCGTGGAAATGCCAGAAGCAGCCGTTGACGAAGATGACCTTGTGGCGGCCGGCGAAGACAATATCGGGGTTGCCCGGGAGTTTGCCGCCACCCGCGGTGCCGTGCAGGCGATAGCGGTATCCCTTCGCGTGCAGCAGCCTGCGGACCAGCATTTCCGGTTTCGTGTTCTTACCCCGGATCCGGGACATGTTCCAGCTGCGCCGCTCCGGGGTCAGCCTGTCCGCCATTGTTTAAGTCTAGGCCGGTGCCAAGTGTTGGCAGCCGTCGGGCGCCGTCGGGCGTTAGATCTCCCGCTCCGGGTGTTCGCCGAACTGGAAGTGGCGTCCGCTGACCGAGGTCGGCGTAATTTCCACGTAGAAGTCCTTCAACGTCGGAACCCACGGTTTGAGTCCGAGGGCCTCGGCGTCAGCTATATCCGCCGACTGATCGAGTACCCGCGCGGTGCCGCGCAGGACCACTGACCACGCTTCCTCGGACAGGATTCCATCAGTTTCGAATAGCACTTTGGAGTTGATGGTGAGCTCGGCGAGCTTGTTGCCGGGGGCGGTGCGTAGGAACAATTTCCGGCCGCTGGCCACGTAGTTCACCGGGAAGATGTCGGGCTCTCCGGCGACAGTGACCACGAGCCTACCGTGTTTTGTACTGTCAATCAGCTTCCAGGATTGCTCGTCGTCCAGCTTGAGGATGGGATCGCCGTCTGCGTGTTCAAACATCATGGGCCTATTGTTCTGGCCTCGATGGGGAGATGGCTAGGGGCTAAAGGACTCATGGCGGGCAGACTGCCGGTCTCTATCGGGCTTCCTCCGAGACTGGGCACTGCTGTGGATAACTTTGACGTCTAAAATGTGACGTCGGTTACTCTTAAGCATTGTTTGGACTCGCGCGTCTTGATTTTCTATCGGGGGAGTAGCTGACCATGACATCTCGCACTTCGTCTTCCGGTCCCTGGCGAGCCTGTGCGGTCGCTTTGGTGTCGATCTCGCTGATGTCGGTCACAGCTTGCAACGGGGGCGGAACGCCACCGCCCGGGTCTCCACCTGCTAATTCGCAAAGTCCGTCAGCATCGTCCACTCCGAGTGCAGCTCCGACGCCCACCGCCAGCTACAAACCGGCCGACGCGACCGGCAGAGCGCAGAACGTCCCGGTTCCCGAGCTGCCGGAAGCTGCAAAGGCGGAGACGAAGGAAGGACTTGAGGCGTTTGCCCGGTACTGGTATACGACCCTCTCCTACGCATACGAGACCGGAGATATCGAACCGCTGGAATTGGTGTCGAGTCCGACATGCGTCTCTTGTGGACGGGTGAAAGAAGTTGTCCAAGGTTGGAATTCCGAGGGTAGGTGGCTGGCCGGAGGAAAAATGGTTGTGGAGGGTGTGCAAACCAAATTCATTGAGTCAAGCCCAGCTGAGTACCAAGTCCTGATTCAGGTGTATCAGGACACACTGTCCTACTATCGAGCGGACAAGACACTGGACGAAAAGACCGAGCGAGGCCCCGCGAACGGCGACATCATGGTCGCATCGTATACAGGCGGAGCTTGGAGGGCCGTTACGGTCGAGCACTTGGCCAAGAGTCGGTGAGTTCCATCGTCAGCAGACTTCCTTCATTCATTGCAATACTCGTTCTTCTTTCCGGGCCACCGGTATTCGCGAGAGTCGACTCTTCGGAATCTCCCGTGAAAGGGGGCTGGAACCAGACCGGCGTCACCGTGTCCGTGTGGCGCTACGACGCGAACACCGGCGTATGGGTGGATGCGCCGGGCGGGATAGCGGAAGACCCCAACATCTACAGATTCGAATATCTTTGCCTGATAAATAACAACAACAACTTCGACGTGCCCTGCCTGGCAGCAGCCGTTCGGTGTGATCAAGGGCGCGACGGGCGGCCCGTTCGTTGGTACACGTCACTGCGAGTTTTTGACCCGCCCATATGGTCAGCGGTTCGTCCGGACCGCTGCGTCTACCTTGAGAAACCCGTGGACGTGCTGGGCCAGATTGCCGCCCAGATTCAGACCAAATTTCAGCAACTTCCCATCAACTCGGGAAGCAGTGTTACGCAGCCGAGTCCGCACACTCTCAGAGGCGCTGAGACAAATTTCTATGCGGAAGCCGCCGAGCAGACTTTCAGCGTGGACATGTTGGGCCAAGATGTCGCCATCGTTGCCAGGCCCGTGCAGTACAGCTGGAGCTATGGCGACGGCACTTCGCTGGGGCCGCAAACGGCGGCCGGTGGACCGCTGCCGCAGGACCGCTGGGGCGAGAGGACCTTGACGAGCCACGTCTACGCCCAGACCGGCGACTTCCCGGTGGTTCTGACAACGCATTTCCAAGGCACATACTCCGTCAATGGAGGCCCACCCCTTCCCATCCCGGGCCAAGGCTCCTTCAGCTCGCCGCCGCAGACCGTCAGTGTCTGGCGGTCGATCACCAGGAATTATGCAGATACCTGCCTGCAGAACCCCCAGGGCCAGGGCTGCCCCGGCGTCGCCCCGCCTCCGCCCTAATCGCTAATCCGCAGTTCGGGGCTAGGCTCGCAGCTCGCGGTCCACCCGCGCCATCCGGGCGCTCACGAGCTGGCAACGGGGATCGTCCGGTCCGATCAGTGCCACCGCGGCAGCAGCAGTTGCGGTATCGGAGGACCCCATGTCGCTCGTGCACCACTGCAGCATCAGCCTGGCATCACCGCTGGAGCGTACGGACGCTCCCACGGCCGTGTTGAGCTCGTCGCGCATGAACCCGATCGCCAGATTGACCGAACGCGTGAGAAGCCTTGCCGGGTAGGCCGCGAATGCCTCGGCAACCCGGCCGTCCCGAAGATGGGCTGCCACAACCGAGGCGTCCGTCACGACGTTGACAGTTGACGAGAATCGGTAGGGGTTCGCCTCCAGGACATCGCCCAGCATGCTGCGTATCCGGTGCATCTCGGTCCGGATCGCCGCGCCGGTGCCCGCGTCGCCATGGATCTCGCAAGCCAGTTCATCGGCACTCCAGCCCTGGTCACGCGAGGCCAGCAGGGCCAGAATCTCGGCACGGCGGAGTGTCAGCGGGCGACTGCTGCCGCCATCGATCGCCGCGGACGGCTCGTCCCCCAAAAGCCGCAGCATGAGCTGTCCCCGGGAGCCGCCGTCGCGCGCTGTCCCCTCATTACGTCGTGTCAGCTGCCCTGAACGCCCGACGCCGGCGTCGGGAACCGGAGCCGATTTCAGGAGCTCCTCCGCAAGCCGCACTCCACAACGCACCAGCCGCAGGCTGTCAGGCGTGACCGACTCGAACGGGCCGGAGACATCGAGGACGCCAACGATTTGGCCGGTCAAAGGGTCGCGAATCGGAGAGGCCGTGCAGGCCCAGTCATGGTGGGTCCGCACGAGGTGCTCGGCCGAGAAAAGCTGCGCCGGGGCGCCGGTCACCAAGGCTTCGCTAATGGCGTTGGTGCCCACCCCTGACTCGGACCAGTCGGCACCCTCCACGAACTCCAGGGAGTCCGCAAGCCGCAGCGCCTGTTTGCTACCAACGCGCCACAGCACTTCACCTTCGTGGTCAGTCACAATGAGCAAATGGCGCCCGGTCACGGTCTCATCGGCCAGCAGCTGTGACAGGGCAGGCATGACCGCAGCCAGCCGATGGCCGGCACTGAGGGATCGTGCCTCGGAGACTTCGTGCCGGTGCAGCGGACGGTGCTGGTCCGGATTGATGCCCAACGCGAGGGAACGCTGCCAGGACTTGATGAGCGACGGCGACAGGTGCGAATCCGGAGTGCCGGACATGGTGGTCTCGTGCGCCGCGCGGAGTATCCGGGCGTACTCTGCCGGCGCTGAAAACCTGAGGTCTGAGGGATGCGTGATGGAGCCGTTGCCCTGCCGCATCCTCATTCTCCCAACTCGCCCTCGAATCGTCGCACCCGGCCGGTTCCCTGCCGCCGTCGGTCACCGTGCGCGCCGGCCGACAGCTTGAGAGCTCCGTGTAACCCGATTGTAACCCCCTGCCACCTTTACTTGTGATGCGGGTCACTGCGTGGTCTAGGCGTCACGCAACGGAAGCGGCCCACTGTCAGCAACGGAAAGAGGAATCATGCCTGAGACACCAAACGGCGTCGTCGGGGCGTGGTTGGCGCAGTTCGATGAGGCACTGCGCGGCCACAACACGGACGCCGCACTTGAACTTTTCGACGACGACTCGTACTGGCGCGACTTCGTCTCCTTCACCTGGAACCTCAAGACCCTTGAGGGCAAGGAAGACATCAGACGCATGCTCGACGCGACCCTGGATGACGTGCAGCCAAGCAACTGGACCCTCGCCGAAGACGCCACCGGGGACGCCGCCAACGCCGAGGCCTGGGTGAACTTCGAGACCGCCCAGGCCCGCGGCTACGCGCATCTGCGCCTCCGGAACGGCAAATGTTGGACCCTGCTCACCACCATGCAGGAGCTCAAGGGATACGAGGAAAAGAGGGGACCCAACCGGTCGAAGGGCGTCGCCCATGAAATCACCAAGGGCCGCAAATCCTGGCTGGAACTGAAGGAAGAGCAAGAGGCGCGCCTCGGGTACGAAGACCAGCCCTACACAGTCATCATCGGCGGCGGCCAGGGCGGGATCGGGCTGGGGGCGCGGCTGCGCAGGCTCGGCGTGCCCACCATCATCATCGAGAAGAACGAGCGCCCGGGAGACTCGTGGCGCAACCGCTACAAGTCCCTCCACCTGCACGATCCGGTCTGGTACGACCACCTGCCCTACATGAAGTTCCCGGACGACTGGCCGGTTTTCGCTGCCAAGGACAAGATCGGCGACTGGTTGGAAAACTACACGCGGATCATGGAGCTGAACTACTGGTCCAAGACCGAGTGCACCAACGCCCGCTTCGATGAATCCTCGGCGGAGTGGGTGGTGGAAGTGATGCGCGACGGCGCACCGGTCACCCTGCGCCCCAAGCAGCTCGTCTTCGCCCTAGGCGTTTCGGGGTACCCCAGCGTCCCCACGTTCGACGGCGCCGAGTCCTTCCTGGGGGAGCAGTACCACTCGTCCAAGCACCCGGGCGGCGGAGACTGGAGCGGCAAGAAGGCCGTGGTCATCGGCTCCAACAATTCCGCCCACGATATCTGTGCCGACCTCTGGGAACACGGGGCCGACGTCACCATGGTCCAGCGGTCCTCGACCCATATTGCCCGCAGCGAATCCCTCATGGACTTGGCCCTCGGCGATCTGTACTCCGAAAAAGCGCTGGCCAACGGCGTCACCACGGAGAAAGCCGATCTGCTGTTCGCTTCGCTGCCGTACCGGATTCTGCCCGAGGCCCAGATCCCTGTTTATGCGGAGATGGCCCGGCGGGACGCGGATTTCTACTCCCAGCTCGAGGCTGCCGGCTTTGACCTGGACTTCGGCGTTGACGGCTCCGGCCTGTTCCTGAAGTACCTGAGGCGCGGTTCCGGCTACTACATCGACGTCGGTGCCTCCCAGCTGATCATCGACGGCCGCGTCAAGCTGGCCAATGGCGAGGTCAGCAAGATCACCGGCAACTCCGTCGTGATGGCCAACGGCACGGAACTGGATGCCGACGTCATCATTTACGCCACCGGCTATGGGTCGATGAACGGCTGGTTGGCTGATTTGGTCTCGCCCGAGGTGGCCGACGCCGTTGGCAAGTGCTGGGGGTTCGGATCGGACACGCCCAAGGATCCAGGGCCGTGGGAGGGGGAACTGCGCAACATGTGGAAGCCAACAAACGTGGAGAACCTTTGGATCCACGGCGGCAACCTGCACCAGAGCCGCCACTACTCCAACTATCTGGCGCTGCAGCTCAAGGCAAGGATGGAAGGACTGCCGACGCCGGTCTTCGAGTTGCAGCCCACGCACCACACCCGCTGACCACACCCGCTGAGTGACAAGGGTCGTGACAATCCCAGGTACGGCCACCAGACTGGGGTTACGGCCCCGCTTTGAAAACCAACGACATTCCGTGGATGCGTCTGATCGGGCGCATCCATGGCCTGGAATCCGAAGGTGAAACCCCATGAAAGCAGCACGATTCCACGCCCGCGAGGATCTCCGGATCGAGGAAATTCAAGAGCCCGAACTCCGTCCGGGAACGGTGAAGATCGCCGTGGCCTGGTGCGGTATCTGCGGCACCGACCTCCATGAATTCCTCGAAGGACCCATTTTCACCCCTCCGCCCGGCCACCCCCACGGGCTTACCCACGAGGCCGCCCCGGTCACCCTGGGACACGAGTTCTCCGGCACTATCGAGGAACTTGGGGAAGGTGTCACCGGTCTAGCGGTCGGAGACAACGTCGTCGTTGAACCGTACGTCGTCTGCAATGAATGCGGTCCCTGCCTCAGCGGACACTACAACCTGTGCACCAAGTTGGGCTTCATCGGTTTGGCGGGCGGTGGCGGCGGCTTGAGCGAGAAAATCGTTGTCGATACCCGGTGGGTGCACCCTGTCGGCGACATTCCCCTGGACGAGGCCGCACTTATCGAACCCCTCGCGGTGGCGTACCACGCCGTCGGCAGGAGCGGCCTCACAGCCGGGGACGTCGCCGTCGTCGGGGGTGCCGGACCCATCGGGCTCCTGACCGCCGCGGTCCTCAAAGGCATCGGCATCACCACGATCGTTACTGAGCTGTCGGCCGCCCGCAAGGAGAAGGCGGCTTCGTCGGGGGTCGCGGATCACGTTCTCGACCCCAGTGCCGACGACGTCAAGGCGCGCGTGCTGGAACTGACCAACGGCGCGGGGGCCAACGCGGCGTTTGAATGTGCCGGCGTGAATGCCGTGTTGGACACGATGCTCGACGTCGTGAAGCCGGCGGGGGTCGTCGTGAACGTCTCGATCTGGGGACACCCGGCCACAGTGGATATGCAGAAAGTGGTGCTGAAGGAAATTGATCTGCGCGGCACCATCGCATACTGCGGCGACCATGAAGCCGCCATCAAGCTCGTCCAGGAAGGAAAAGTAGACCTGAAGCCCTTCATCACCGGGAGAATCGCCCTGGACGACTTGGTGGACAAGGGGTTCGACACGCTGATCAACCACAACGACACTGCGGTGAAGATTATCGTCCACCCGTCGTGATTCGAGTCTCAGATGGAATAGTTGCAAACGCTGTGCAGTTACCGTCAATGAACCAATCCATTGTGAAAGGAACTGCGCATGCTGTTTTCCCCGATGACCCTCGGCGAGCTGGAGCTGCCCAACCGACTCGTCATGGCGCCGCTTACCCGCGTCCGCTCCGGCAAAGAAGGAATCCCCGGCCCGCTGGTGGTCGAGCACTACCGCCAGCGCGCCTCGCTCGGCCTGATCGTCAGTGAGGGCACGTACCCCAGCCACGCAGGCCGAGGCTTCCCGGGCCAGCCCGGGCTCGTGACCGACGAGCAGCTCAAGGGCTGGGCCAACGTCACAGCCGCCGTGCACGCTGAGGGCGGCCGCATCTTCGCCCAGGTCATGCACGCCGGCCGGGTTACCCACCAGGACACGACCGGTGGCTACGAGGTAGTCGCCCCCAGTGCCATTGCCATCGACGGCGAGACCCGCACGTACGAAGGCAAGAAGGCGTTCCCTGTCCCGCGCGCCCTGGCCACCGAGGAACTGCCGGGCATCGTCCAGGAATTCGTGACGGCCTCCCGCAAGGCAGTAGAGGCAGGATTCGACGGCGTCGAGCTTCACTCGGCCAACGGTTACCTTCTGCACGAGTTCCTCACTCCGGCCGCCAACCAGCGCGACGACGTCTACGGCGGCTCCCCGGAGAACCGGGCGCGCTTCGTGATTGAAGTGACCCAGGCCGTGGTGGACGCCATCGGCGCGGACCGTGTCGGCATCCGCATTTCGCCGGAGCACAATGTCCAGGGTGCCCTCGAACTCGACGCAGCAGATGTCCGGGCCACCTACGCCCACCTCGTGGACGCTCTGGCTCCGCTGAAGCTGGCCTACCTCAGCATCCTGCACAAGGACCCCACCAGCGAGCTGGTCCAGGACCTGCGCGCACGGTTCAACGGAACGTTCCTGATCAACACCGGCTTCGGCATCGTCACCACGCGCGACGAGGCGACCGCACTGGTCGCAGACGGCCACGCTGACGCCGTCGTCGTCGGACGCCCCGCCATCGCCAACCCAGACCTGGTCCGCCGCTGGCGCGAAGGCCTGCCGGTCAACGAGGCGAATCCGGCCACGTTCTACACCGACGGCCCCGAGGGCTACACCGACTACCCGGCCTACCAGAACTAAGGCAGCGCCAGCACCGCCACGGCTGGACATGTCCAGCCGTGGCAACAAAGAGTGGGCAGAACACCGTTCTGCCCACTCTTTGCGTTAAAGAATGGGCATGTCCGGCGTCCTATAGGATCTGAAGATGCAACCAGCTTCCTCCGGGAGTCGCCCTGAGGGCCACTACGCGGGCCGTCCCGTCAGCCGCCAGGTCCTCGCCGACCACGTCTACGAGGAGCTTTTGGCGTCACTGATGGACGGGCGGCTCGAACCCGGGGCCGCTGTGAGCATCGATGGCACCGCCAGGGAGCTCGATGTTTCCCCGACGCCGGTGCGCGAGGCGCTTGCCCGGCTCGAACACACCGGAATGGTCCGCCGTGTCGCGCTCAAGGGCTACCGGGTGGCGCCGATGTTCACCCGGGAGGACTTCGCCGAACTCATGGAAGCGCGGCTGGCCATCGAGCCCGTCAATGCCCGCCTGGCGTGCGCCCGGCAGACACCGGCGCACCAAGCCGAGCTGGCCAGGGCTGTCGCCGACCTCAAGAAGGCGCCGCGCGGCCCGTCGTTTGCCGAATACCGCGACTATCTGGAAGCCGATGAGCGGTTCCACCGGTTGATCGCGGAGCAGACCGGCAACCAGTTCATGGTGGCTGCCTATGCGGCCCTCGGCGGGCAGGTCCAGCGCTTCCGCCTGTTCGGCGGCGTGGGCATCACCGACGCGGAGCAGGCCATCGCCGAGCACCAGGCGGTCCTGGAGGCGCTTTCCACGGGCGACCCGGAGAAGGCCGCAGCTGCCATGGCCGAGCACGTGCGGAAGGTGCGCGGCCGCGCCATCGCGGACGCTCCCGCCGAATAAACTCCGTTCCGTCTCCGTTCCGCGGACGGCCCCGCGGACGGCCCTGCGGACAGCCCCGCGGACGGCCCTGCGGACAGCCCCGCGGACGGCCCCGCGGACAGCCCCGCGGACGGCCGCTGCAGACTCCTGTAAAAGCTTTTTTGTGACCCCCTTCACAGTAGATAGAAGACCCTATAGGATCTTCGATTGTGACGGCTACGGTGCCGGCATGGGGAGTCACGAGGGAGTGAAGAGTGCAAACAGAAACTTTGGCCGCAGGGCCCAAGGAGTCAGCGACACGCCGCACCATCAAGAATCTGCGGTGGTGGATCCTCGGCTGGGCGCTGGCCGCCGGCATCATCAACTACATGGACCGCAGCGCGATCTCTATCGCCGCGCCGCAACTGATCAAAGACTTCGGAATGACCCGCACGGACATTGGCCTCCTGGGCACGGTGTTCTCCTGGACCTACGCTTTTGCCCAGCTGCCCGCGGGCTGGCTCGTGGACAAGCTGGGCGCCCGCCGGATGTACTTCCTGGCGATCGCGGGCTGGAGCATCGCGACAGCGCTGATGGCCGTCGGCACCAAGATGTGGCAGTTCATCACCTTCCGCTTCCTGCTCGGCATCACCGAAGCCCCGAACGGGCCGGCGTCGGCCAAGCTCACCGCTGACTGGTTCCCCCGGGCCGAGCGCGGACAGGCCACCGCCATCTGGGATAGCGGGTCCAAATGGGGACCCGCCATCGCGCCGCCCGTCCTGACCGCCATCATGCTCGCCTTCGGCTGGCAGGCCATCTTCGTATTCCTCGGCGTCGCAGGCCTCGTGCTGGCGCTGGCCTTCTTCCTTTACTACCGCGCTCCCGAAGAGCACAAACGCATCAGCTCCAAGGAACTGGACTACATCGAAAGCCAGCGCACCACCCAGCTTCTGACCGCCAAGAAAGTCTCGTGGCTCGGACTTTTCAAGCACCGCCAAATCTGGGGCATGATGGCCGGCTTCTTCTGCGTCATCTGGATCTGGAACATCTTCATCGTCTTCCTGCCGCTCTACCTGCAGGAAGAACGCGGTGCCAGCATCGCCAGCTCCGGCTGGCTCGCCGCCGTCCCGTACCTCGGCGCAGCCATCCTCGGCATCACCGGCGGCTGGGTCATGACACGTTACTCGAAGAAGGCAGGCCGCGATCCGCTGCTGGCCAAGCGCCACGTGATGTCCGTAGCCGCCGTCGCGGCCGGCATCCTGATCTGCCTCATCCCGTTCGTGGATTCCCTTCCGCTCGCCATCGCTGTCATGACTGTGGCGCTGGGCTTCGTCGCCACCATGCAGGCGGCCGCCTGGGCCATGCCCGGCGACATCGTGGATAACTCCCAGGTTGCCTCGGTCGGTGCCATCCAGAACTTCGGCGGCTACTTCGGCGGCGCCTTTGCCCCGCTGCTGACCGGCGTGATCGCCGATGCCACCGGCTCCTACGCGCCGTCGTTCGTTATCGGCGGCATCATCGCGGCCCTGGCCGCCGTGGCTTACACGGTGCTGGTCCGCGAACCCATCAAGGACAAGACCGCAGCAACGCAGACAGAAAGCCGAACCGACGCATGAGCGCAGCAACAAATGCATTGACCACGACGGCGGTCGCCAACTCGGCGACCGCCCCGGCGGCGGGAACCACCACGGCGGAAACCATCACAGCGGGAACCGCCCGCCCGCCGTTCACCGTGGCCGTCACGGCCGACGCCGCCCGGCCGGACGGCAGCTCCATCCACGGCGACCTGGGGCTGCAACGACTCACTGAGAATGGCATCAGTTGGAACGTCCTGCCCAGCTACACAGACCCGGTTCCGCTGCCCGACCTCGCCGGGGTCCAGGCCGTTCTGTCACTGGGACACATCGCTTTCGATTCACGCACCGTGGACCACGCTCCGGACCTGAGGCTGATCGCCCGGTTCGGGGCCGGCTACGAAACCATCGATTTGGACGCCTGCACCCGCGCCGGCGTCGTTGTCACCAACACCCCGGACGCGATCCGGCGGCCGTTGGCGGTGGCGGGGCTGACGCTGCTCCTGGCGCTCTCGCACAAGCTCCTGGCCAAGGACAGGCTGACCCGGACCTCTGACTGGGTGCAGCGCGAGCACTACCGCGGCGCGCCGCTCGTGGGCCAGACGGTCGGCATCGTGGGCTTCGGCAGCGTGGGCGCTGAGCTTGCCTGGCCCCACTCGGGATGAAAGTGGTGGGCAACAACCGCAGCGGCCGCCATGCGGGGGCCGCCGGGCTCGGCGTCGAGCTGCTGGGCCTGAACGAGCTCCTGGAGCGCTCGGACTACGTTGTCCTCTGTGCCGCACTGACCCCGGCGACCGAAAAGCTGATAGACGCCACCGCGTTGGCCCGGATGAAGCCCAGCGCCTACCTGATCAATATCGGCCGCGGAAAGCTCGTGGACACGGATGCCCTCCGGGACGTCCTCCGGGACGGCCGGATCGCCGGCGCCGGCCTGGACGTCTTTGAGCCGGAACCCCTACTTCCCAATGACGAGCTACTGACCTTGGACAACGTGGTGCTGTCGCCGCATTCCCTGTGCTGGACCGAGGATTTCACCCGGGACGTCGCGGCCAGCGCCATTGCCTCGATCCTGGCCGTCGCGGCGGGGGAGCGCCCTGCCAACGTCCTGAATCCGGAGGTCTTCGCAACCGCGGCATTCACCGCAAGGCGCGCGTAACCCGGGATGTGACCTTGACAACATCCCCCCAGATAGTAAATCCTATAGGAAACAGGATTCCACGAAGGAGTGAACCCCCATGGCTTATACAGCCGAAAACTGGCCCATCACCGCAGCGCTCCTGCAGTTCCCGGGAACCGACGCGCAGGGTAACCACATCAACGACGCCGACGCCTCCGCCTGGGCCGAGGTCCTCACCGAGGTCAAGGACGCCGGCTTTGCCAACGCCGACCTCACGGACAGCTGGGTACGCCCCGGCGACCTGAGCTCCGCCCGCCTTGCCGAGTTCAAGCAGACCGCGGACAACGTGGGCATCGGCATCCCCGTCATCTCGGCCATCCGCCGCAGCGTCATCGAGGCAGCCAACTGGGAAGCCAATCTGGCGTACAGCCACCGCACCATCGACGCAGCGGCCGAGCTTGGGTGCGAGGTCGTCTCCTTCGGACTGCACCAGGCCATCACCGCAGAGCAGCAGAAACAGCTCTGGTTCTGGACCGTCGAAGGCTACAAGGACCCGGTGGGGGATAAGGAAACCTGGGGCAAGGCTGTGACCCGCCTGCGGGAACTCGGCCAGCACGCGGCCGAGGTCGGCGTCCTGCTCTCGCTCGAAATGTACGAGGACACGTACCTCGGCACCGCGGATTCTTCGGTCCAGTTGGTCCAGGACATCGGCCTGGCCAACGTCGGCATCAACCCTGACATCGGCAACCTCATCCGGCTCCACCGCCCGATCGAGGACTGGCGCGAGATGGTGGCCAAGACCCTCCCGTACTCCAACTACTGGCACATGAAGAACTACATCCGCGACGAGGACGTGGCCAGGGACACCTACGTCGCGATGCCGGCCCCGATGGAAAGCGGCCTCATCAACTACCGCGAGGCGTTCAAGGTGGCGCTCTCCGTTGGCTTCCAGGGCATCCTGTGCACCGAGCACTACGGCGGCGACGGGCTCAGCGTTACGGCCAGCAACCAGGACTACCTCCGCCGCCAGGTCCTGCCGAAGGCCGACGGCTACGCCCTCGGCCAGAGCCAGGTAGCCCAGGGCCGGCAGCAGCCCGCAGCCACGGCACTTGCCGGCGTCTGACCCGGTGCCTAACGCTGGCGCCTGAAGCTGGCGCCTGGTGCGGCCGTCAAGCCATTTGGGGGGGCGGCCGCACCACCCCGGATCTACCCCCAGCAATACTTCTCCAACACGGATTCAATGAGGAACCATGACTCAGATCTTCGACAATCCCGCTGATTTCGCGGATGAGGCACTGGACGGCTTCGTTGCGGCCAACCGCGGCTACGTTGCCCGTGTCGACGGCGGCGTCGTCCGCTCCACCGAGGTCCCGGCCGGGCAGGTCGCCCTGGTGGTCGGCGGCGGCTCCGGGCACTACCCGGCCTTCGCCGGCCTCGTCGGGCCGGGCCTGGCCACCGCCTCGGCCTGCGGCAACATGTTCGCCTCGCCCGCGGCCGGCCAGGTCTACCGCGTGGCCAAGGCCGCCAACGCCGGCGGCGGCGTGCTGCTGAGCTACGGCAACTACGCCGGCGACGTCCTGCACTTCGGCCAGGCCCAACTGCGGCTCAACGCCGAAGGCATTGAAACCCGCACGGTCCTGGTCACCGACGACATCGCCAGCGCCCCGCTGGACCAGATCGAGAAGCGCCGCGGCATCGCCGGGGACCTGACAGTCTTCAAGATCGCCGGCGCCGCCGCCGAGGCCGGACTGAGCCTGGACGACGTCGAACGGCTGGCCATCCGGACCAACTACCGCACCCGCTCCCTCGGCGTGGCCTTCGACGGCTGCACCCTGCCCGGGGCGGACGCGCCGCTGTTCACTGTCCCGGCGGGGCACATGTCCCTCGGCCTGGGCATCCACGGCGAACCGGGCATCTCCGATCACCCCATGCCCACCGCCTCTGAACTGGCCGAACTCCTGGTCAGCCGGCTCCTGGCCGACAAGCCGGACGACGCCGGCACCCGCGTGGTCGCAATCGTCAACGGCCTCGGCACGGTCAAGTACGACGAGCTCTTCCTGCTGTTCGGCAAGATCGAGAAGCTCCTCACCGCAGCCGGGCTCACCGTGGTGGAGCCCGAATGCGGCGAGCTCGTCACCAGCCTGGACATGTCCGGACTGTCCCTGACCCTGCTGTGGCTGGACGAGGAACTCGAGCAGTACTGGGCCGCCCCGGCGGACACCCCGGCGTTCCGCAAGGGAAACCTGGCGCCCCGTGCCCGCCGCGAGCTCGCCGGTCCCGAAGCCGCCGAGACCGCCGACGTCGAGCGCCCCACCGCAGCGGCGGCAGCCCTTGGCCGGCTGGCTGCCGACCTGCTCGGCCAGACGCAGAACGTGATCATTGAGCATGAGGAAGAACTCGGCCGGCTGGATGCGATCGCCGGCGACGGCGACCACGGCATCGGCATGCGCCGCGGCGTGGACGCGGCAGTCACTGCGGCTGAGCAGGCTGCGGCGAACGACGGCGGCGCCTCGCCGTCGCGCATCCTGACCGCTGCAGGGGAGGCCTGGAGCGAACGCGCCGGCGGCACCTCGGGCGCACTCTGGGGCTCGGCGATCATCGCGGCCGGACTGGCCCTGGGCAGCCAGGACAGCTACAGCGGCGAGGACGCGGCTGCCGCGGTCACGGCCTTCGTTGACGCGATCACCGAGCTCGGCAAGGCCGAACTGGGCGACAAGACCATGGTGGACGCCCTCGTGCCGTTCCGGAACGCCTTCCTCACCGCGTTCGACGCCGGCACCCCAGTGGCTGCCTCCCTCGCCGCGGCAGCGGAAGCCGCCACGGCCGCCGCGGAGGCGACCTCCGGGTTGCGTCCGCTCAAGGGCCGGGCCCGCCCCCTCGCGGAAAAGAGCCTCGGCCACCCCGACCCCGGTGCGGTGTCTTTCGCACTCATCGCCACCCGGATTTCTGCACACACCGACACTTCTAGCACAGGAACCCGGCTCGCTACTTCCGAGCCGGCGGAACAAGGAGCACAAGCATGAGCACAACAGCAGGCTGGCGCATCGTCGTCGGCAACGATGAGGCCGGCGTCGAGTACAAGAACGCCCTGAAGGCGCTGCTCGAAGCCGACCCCCGCGTCGCCTCCGTGCTGGATATCGGCGTCGGACCCGACGACTCCACCGCCTACCCGCACGTGGCTGTCGACGCGGCCCGCAAAATCGCCGAGGGCGAAGCCGACCGGGCGCTGCTGATCTGCGGCACCGGCCTGGGCGTGGCCATCGCGGCCAACAAGGTCCCCGGCATCCGCGCTGTCACCGCCCACGACAGCTACTCCGTGGAACGGTCGGTCCTGAGCAACAACGCCCAGGTGCTCACCATGGGGCAGCGCGTCATCGGGCTGGAACTCGCCAAGAAGCTCGTGGGCGAATGGCTGAGCCACCGCTTCGATGAAAACTCCTCTTCCGCCGCGAAGGTGGACGCCATCTGCTCGTACGAGCCCGAATACACGAAGGCAGTCTGAACATGACCGAATCAACAGCTACCGCAGCGGCCATCAACGCCGCCCGCAAGATCGCCGTCGTCGGCTCCGGCTACATGGGCGGCGGGATCGCGCAGGTCCTGGCGCTCGGCGGCGCCCGGGTTGCACTCGCGGACGTGTCCGCCGAAGTCGCCCTGAAGAACTACGAGCGGCTCCTGGCCGAATCTGACGAATTCGTTGCCGCGGGGCTTTTCCCGGAAGGCTCCACCGCCATCCTGAAGGAAAACCTCTGGGCCGCCAAGGACATCGAGGAAGCCGTGGCGGACGCGGACTTCATCGAAGAAGCTGTCCCCGAGGTCATCGAGATCAAGCACCAGACCCTCGCCCGCATCAGTGCGGCTGCCCGCCCGGATGCCATCATCGGCTCCAACACGTCCACGATCTCCATCGCGGACCTGTCCGAGCCGGTCACCAATCCGGAACGCTTCCTGGGCGTGCACTTCTCCAACCCGTCGCCCTTCATCCCGGGTGTGGAAATCATCCCTCACGCCGGTACCTCGGCAGTCACTGTCGGCGCCGTCCGCGACCTCGTGCATGCGGCCAACAAGCAGACCGCCGTCGTCAAGGATGTGACCGGATTCGTGCTCAACCGGCTCCAGTACGCGCTGTTCCACGAGGCCGCCCAGCTGGTGGAGCAGGAAATCGCGACCGCGGAAGACGTCGACACCCTGGTCCGGACCACCTTCGGCTTCCGTCTGCCGTTCTTCGGGCCCTTCGCGATCGCCGACATGGCCGGATTGGACGTCTACAACTTCTGCTACAAGTCGCTCCAGACCGACTTCCCGGAACGGTTCGCCACCCCGAAGATCCTCACCGAGCTGGTGGAGGCCGGAAAGCTGGGCACCAAAACAGGAGCGGGCTTCCTGAACGTCCCGGCGGAGCGCACGCCGGAACTGATCGCGTACCGGAACAAGGCGTACGTGGCCATGCAGAAGCTCATCGACGAGCTCGGCCCCGCTCCCATCAACTGAGTCCGCACCTTCCACTTTCACTTCAGGAGCCTTCCAATGAGCACTTTCCCCGCAGAACGCACGGCCATCATCACCGGCGCCGTGTCCGAGCGAGGCATCGGCCGCGCCACCGCCAGCTACCTGGCGGCCCAGGGCTGGAACATCGGCATCATCGATCTCGATGACGCACTCTGCAAGGCCGCGGCCAAGGAACTGGCCGCCGAGCACGGCGTCAAGGCGTTCGGCGCCGGCGCCAACGTTTCCGACGAAAGCTCGGTCCGCGCGGCAATCGACACCATCGAGGCGGAGCTGCCGCAGATCGTTGCGCTCGCCAACGTGGCAGGTGTCAGCTCGCCGGTTCCCTACCTGGAACTCGACGCCGCCGAATGGGACCGCGTGCTCAACATCAACCTCAACGGCGTCCACTACGCCACGCGCCGCGTCGCAGAATCCATGGTGAAGAACAGGATCGGGCGCATCGTGAACATCTCCTCTGTCTCCGCGCAGCGCGGCGGCGGCACGTTCTCCAAGACGCCGTACTCGGTGGCGAAGGCCGGCGTGATCGGCCTGACCCGGGCAACGGCCCGCGAACTGGGCGAATACGACATCACCGTCAACGCCATCTCACCGGGCCCCATCGACACCGACATCATGGGCGGCACCCTCAGCGATGAACGCAAGGACGAACTGACCAAAGACCTCGTGGTCAACCGCGTTGGCTCCACCCGGGACATCGCAGCAGCCATCGCCTTCCTCATCAGCGAGGACGCCGGTTACATCTCCGGCCAGACGCTGAATGTGGATGGCGGACTCTACATGCACTAAGGAAGAAGCATCGTGGCACAACACAGCCAAACCCCCGCTGCCTCCGGATTCGCGGCCTGGAGCAAGGGACGGAAGATCTACCTCGCCGTCGGGATCCTGGCCTGCCTGGCCGGAGTCCTGATGATGGCTTTTTCACGCTAGAAGTTGTTCCCGGCCGGATCCGGCCTGGCCTCATTTGGCCAGGCCGGATTTTGGCCTGGCCTCATTTGGGCTGGCCTCATTTGGGCTGGCCGGATCCGGCCGTTCTCCACGCAACTGATTTACCCCACTGATTGCTCGACGAGGAGTTTTTTGATGACCGTAACAACAACGTCCACCCGGGACCTACTGGAGACACCGGTACTTAAATCGGCTATCTCCAAGGCCTCCCGCCGGCTCATGCCCATGCTGGTGATCCTCTATGTGGTCGCCTTCCTGGACCGCACCAACGTGGGCTTCGCCGAGGCCGCTCTCGGCGTGGACAAGGGCATCACTGCCGGGGCCTACGCCCTGGGCGCCGGGATCTTCTTCATCGGCTACGCCCTGTTCGAAATCCCGAGCAACCTGCTCCTGACCAAGTTCGGGGCGAAGGTGTGGCTGGCCCGCATCGCCATCACCTGGGGCATCGTCTCTGCCTGCTTCGCGTTCGTCCAGGGCGAGACGTCCTTCATCATCCTGCGGTTCCTGCTGGGTGTCACCGAGGCCGGGCTGTTCCCCGGCGTCATCATGTTCCTGGCCGCGTGGTTCCCCAACAAGGTCCGCGTCAAGATGTTCGCCATCTTCTACCTGGCCCAGCCGTTCTCCCAGATGCTGGGCGCCCCGCTCTCCGGCTGGCTGATCAACATCGGCGACCAGGTCCCCGGGGTCCAGGGCTGGCAGGTCATGTTCTTCGTCGAAGGCATGCTGGCGGTCATCGCCGGCATCGCCGCGTACTTCTTCCTGATCAACAGCCCGCAGGATGCCAAATTCCTGGACAAGGACGAGAAGCGCGCGCTCCTGGAAGTCATGGCGCTCGAGGACACCGTCAAGGAAGAGTCCGGGCCGCGCGGCGTCCTGGCTGCCATGAAGAATGGCAAGGTCTGGTACTTCACCATCATCTACTTCTGCCTGCAGATCGCCGTCTACGGCGTCACGTTCTACCTGCCGCAGCAGGTGGCCCAGCTGACCGGGCAGAAGGTGGGCATCGCCGTCGGACTGATGGCAGCCATCCCGTGGTTCTTCGGCATCTTTGCCTGTTACTTCATCGGCAAGGCCGCCAACACGGTAGTCCGCCGCCGGGTCTGGGGCACTGGGCTGTTCATCTCTACCGGTCTCTGCATCTTCGGCTCCGCGTGGGCCGGCGCAAACCACATTCCGGCACTCGGCATCATCTTCATCACCCTGGCCGTGTGCTCCTTCCTTTCCATCGGCCCCATCGCCTGGTCCTACCCGACGGCGTTCCTCACCGGAACGGCTGCGGCCGCGGGCATCGGCCTGATCAACTCGCTCGGAAACCTCGGCGGCTTCGTGGCGCCGATCCTGCGGACCTCGGTCAACCAGATCACCGCCTCGGACACGGGCACCATGGGCGTCTACGCCCTCGGCGTGCTCCCGTTCCTGGCAGCGGCCATGATGTTCGCGACCCGCCGCTTCAAGAACAAGGCCGACGAACTGCTGGAGCAGTAAGGCCTCCCAGCCCCCGCCTTCCAGCGCCCATCAACTGGATCCAGCAGAAAGCACCAACACATGCAGCAGAGCCCCAGTAGCCAGACCTCCAGCAACCAGATCCTGGTGGGGGTTAGCACCAAGATGTATCTCGGCTACCGGGACAGCCTGGCCTGGCTGGAGCGGCTGCGGCACGAAGTGGACACCCGTCCGGCCCTCGCGGCCGGGCGGGTTGTCCCGTTTGTCATTCCGTCCTTCCCCGTCCTGCCGGCGGCGGCCGGGCTCTTGGCCAGTTCGCCACTCCTGCTCGGGGCGCAGAACTGCGGCTGGGCCGACGGCCCCTGGACTGGGGAAGTCGCACCGTCCATGCTCGTGGAACTCGGCGTGCGGCTCGTGGAGATCGGTCACGCCGAACGCCGGCGGCATTTCAACGAGGACGACGCCATGGTGGCCCTCAAGGTCCGGGCCGCGGACGACGCCGGGCTGACGCCGCTGCTGTGCGTGGGGGAGACTGAGCGCGGGGAGCCCGCCGCCGCCGCGGACTTTGTGCACCGCCAGATCGAGTCGGCCGTCGACGGCGACTGGGACCTGGCCGGCCGGCTGGTGGTGGCCTACGAACCGGTCTGGGCTATTGGTGCGGCGGAGCCGGCGGACGCTTCCTACGTGTCCGCCGTCGTCCAGCGGCTCCGGGCTCAGCTCGCCGTGGCTGGCGTGCCAGGATCGCCGGTCATCTACGGGGGCTCGGCCAAGCCGGGACTGCTGCCAACCCTTGAAGGCGTCTCGGGCCTGTTCCTGGGCCGGTTTGCGCACGATCCCGCGAATTTTGGCGCGGTGCTGGATGAGGCACTCCTGCTGGCCGAAGGTCTCCACGCGCCGGCACCAACCACCGTGGGACATGTTCAGCCTTGGTCCTGAAGAGTGGGCAGGATGCCATTGTGCTCACTGCTGGCGGCTAAGAATGGGCATGTCCAAAGGATTGCCATGAATAACCGCGGACAGGTTGTGAATCACCGAGGGACATGTCCAGCCTTGGCCCTGAGGATTGGGCAGGACACCCTTGTGCCGACTGTTGGCGTTAAAGGTTGGGCTGGCGGACTAAATTCTCAAAAGCGGCAGATGTAATGTTTTCACCAAGGTTGCCAAACGCCATGAGGGCATCCGCAAGCTTTATATAAGTTACTTAACCGCACTCTCGGCCTCTGCAGCTTTATTATTTGCCCAACGTGTATCCAAAATGCTCAAGAGTGTAGATGCGATTATTAAATTCAACACGCGTGAACCCCTTATAGGGTGCCTCTAAGCCATTGAAAGCAGTTCCAAAGACTAGCAGCGCCTCCACGGCAATTTTCATCCAATATTGCTTTTCGTTGTCGTCGTCGAATGTGCGATTGACTAGATGCTTAGCCCTACTTTGAGCTCGGGGGGCACTGCCAAAGGTGATAAATTTGAACAGTGTGAACTTAAGTCCACTTTCAGGGTCAACGACGTGTTCTCGCGACGTGGTAAAAGGGATTCCGCCGCTTGCATTTAGCAGCTCGAAAACTTCGGTGGTGTAGGGGCTTCCTGTTACTAACCACTCGAGATATACACCGGCGTCGGCATCTGCGACTCGAGGCACCAGATTGTCCTCGGTTTTTTCGACTCTAAACATGCAAATCTCCCCCCAGGCTAGCGAAGTGCCAGCCCCATTGAACTCCAGCCAGTGGGCCGAGCCACGACTATCATCACAGCAAGGAGTGCTTCCTGTCATTACTCCAAACGATGATTTTTCATGATTGCTATCTGCCGAAGTTTCCCGACCTGGTCGGATCCGGGGAACCGGGAGTTACCGTGTTTGCAGCAACAAGTGCAGCACTCCATTTTTTCATTCCGGGCTCCAGGAATTCGGGCTGATCTTGGCGTCGTATTTGGCCGGAACCCCGGTGGGAGTGAGCCCGTCCTCGATAGCACTCCGAAACTCAGGAGGCCACTGACCTCTGGCACAGGCCGATGAAGCCGCCCAGCTGCTCCAGACCCTCGGGGTGGGCGGGGAGGTAGTTGGTCAGTTCGGGCGCGCGGACGATCACGGCACGCCATTGGCCGCGGGACACCGCCACATTGATCCGGTTCCGCGAGAGCAGGAACTCCATGCCCCGCGGAGCCTCGGCCACCGCAGAACATGCCATGGACACAATCACGACCGCGGCCTCCTGGCCCTGGAACTTATCCACGGTCCCCACCCGCACGCCGGAGAGATTCGCGGCGTCCAGGGCATCGCGAATGACGTTGACCTGTGCGTTGTAGGCAGCCACCACCAGGATGTCGGCCGCCTCCAATGGCCGGGCTCCGTCTGCGGTGTGCCAGGAAAGGCCCAAATGGCGGCGCACCTGCCCGACGACCTCGGCAGCCTCCTCGGCCGACGACGTCGTGTTCCCGCTGTGCGGCACCATCACCGTCTCAATCCCCGCGGGCACACCCTCCAGACGGCGCAGATCCGCGGGCGGGGCGGAACGTAACCGGCCTTCGTAGGACAACTCCGAGACGGCCAGGCACAGCTCTGAGTTCATCCGCCACGAGTCGGCCAAGAAGTAGCCAAGCTCGGGCGGCAACGTGGCGTGGCCTGCGGAAATCCAGCCCAGGGCAGACTCGTCGACCGGCTCGGGGTGCCTGCCCTGGCTGACCTGCGGCAGCTGCTGCGGGTCGCCGAGCAAGAGCAGCCGGCTGCTGGCCTGGGCCACGGCAAGGGTGTTGGCCAGCGAGAACTGGCCGGCCTCGTCAATCACCAGGAGGTCCAGGGAGCCGGCCGGGACGGTGGTGCCGGTCATGGTCCACGCCGTGCCACCGACGAGGGCGCCTCCAGGCGCACCCAGCAGCTCCGCAACGTCCTTGCCGGTGCGCCGGGCCCACGGCAGGGCGTCGTTGTGCTTCACGTCTTTGGCCACGCGCGCCGGGTCGACCCCGGCCTTCGTGACAGCGGTCTTCAGCAGGTTCTCCACCACCGCGTGCGACTGGCCGACGACGCCGATTTTCCAGCCGCGGGCCACGAGCCGGGCGATGACGTGGGACCCCACATGGGTCTTGCCCGTTCCGGGCGGACCCTGCACCGCCAGGTAGGAGTGGTCAAGGGCCAGCACGGCCGCCGTGATGGCTTCAATGAAGCGGTCCGGTCCGGCACCAGGCTGCGGCAGTGAAGCTCCGGCGGCCAGCCTCGGCGGCTGACGCCGGACGAGGTCAAGCGCAGGATGGCGGGGGAGGGAGCCGGACCCCAGGCCGGCGACCACCGTGTCAGCGAGGGCTGCCAGTGCTTGCTCGAGGCTCTTGGTGGCGAGGGGTTGGTCTTCCGTCAGCGCGATGGGGAGGTCATTGTAGGGCGGTATCTTCCGGTGCAGCCGGTCCCGGATGATGACGGTGTCCTTGCCGTCCTCATGCCCCAGCTCCAGGACCTCCGTGCCGAACCATCCGCTCCGCCCGGTTCCGTTCTTGCCGGTACCCTCCACCCCGGCGGGAAGAGGCAGCTCGTACATGCGGAACCACTTGCTGCCCTCGCGGAGGTCCGACCCGGGACTCACGGAGCCGGTCAGCTTGACCCGCCGCTCCGGAAGTTTGGTCCCCGTCTGTTGCCAGTCGTCGAGGAGTTCCGCGGATTCGACGAGGAAAACGTTCCGGTCCCGTTCGTGCGTGTCCGGACCGTGCTCACACCGGTCGAAGTGCGCCCACCAGAACGACTTGCGCTCCCGGCGGTGATAGCTCACGGCCGCGGCCAGCATGGCGACGGCCTTACGGTCGTCCTCGGACAGGCCGCTGCCCGGCTCAGCAAATTCCATCAGTGCCAGCTCAGCCGGGGCCAGCGCGGCATCGGCTCGTGCCGAGCCGTCGTCGTCGGGGCCGTCCTCTAAGCCCGCCTCCGCGCCGTCCTCCGCGCCGGACGCCGCGCCCGCCTCCGCGCCGTGCGGCTCCGGCCGGCGTTCCTTGGCCAGCCCGAGCAGCCAGTTCCGGAGCTCCAGCGTGGAGAGGCAGTCGTATTCGTTGTAGTCGGAGATCCCGGCGAGGATTGTGGCCGCTTCGTCGGGCCGCTCATTGTCCCTCGCGTCGCAGAACCGTGCATAGGCAATCACGGAGGCGCCGGCATCCTTCACTTCGCCAGTTCGAAGGTTCGCCCGCATGTAGAGCGGCTCGAGCTTCTTGATGCTGTAAGAGTTCTCGGAGATCCTGATGCTGTTCCGGACCGTTTGGTACAGGTCCACCAGCAGGCCTTCGCGGAGCCACTCGTCCACGATGTCCTCCCCGGCAACGTGCATCACCGAGAGTTTTCGAAGCGCCGTTTTTTCATACGGTGCGTAGTGGTAGACGTGCATGTCCGGGTGGTCCCGCCGGCGTTTCTCGACGTAGTCAAGGAAATCGAGGAACGCCTGCTTCTCCGCCTCCCGGCTGTGGGCCCAGAATGGCCGGAAAATCCCCGGACTGCCGGGCTCGGTGGGCGCCTCAATCACGCCGAACAGGTACTCGAGCCCCCACACTCCCGTGGCGCGGTCCTGCCACAGCGGATCGCCTTCGAAGTCGAAGAAAATATCGCCCCGGCTCGGTGGGGGCAGCTCGGCCAAGGTGTTCCCGGGCAGGACGCCGTAGCGGATGGTGTGCTCTTCGCCGTCCTTGCGGTAGCAGACTTCGCCGTCGGAAGGGCCAACGCCGCTCTGCATCCGCGCCTGTTCCTGCAGGCGCAGGAGCGTAGGGGTGGGCTTGGTGAGGGTCGCTTGCGCCAGGTCAGTGACTGAACTAATCCCACGTTCGTGGAGGTTCTTGCGCTGCACGGAGTTCATCCGGGCCACGAGGAGGAGATCGTCGGTGGCTTTGACTTGCTCCTGGCAGTAATCGCAGCGGCCACAGGCGGTGAGCCCGGGCGCGCCCCAGCCCACTGTTCCCGGCTGCGCGATGTGCGCGGCGGTCAGCGCGAGGAAACGCTCGCGGCGCTCGCGGAAAACCGGCAGGATCTCGGAGAGTTTGTGGTGGCTTCGCACGTAGTCGAATCCGCCGCCGGGCAGCTGCACCGTCGAGCCAAGGACGAGTGTCACCGCCGGGTCCACCGGGATCCCGGCCTTCAGCAGCTGGTCGCCGTAGGCGGCCAGCTGGAGCAGAGCCGTCACCTTTGCGTGGCGGGCGAGCTTGGTGTCGAACACGGCGTAGCTACCGTCGGACTGCCGTACGAGGAAGTCGGAGCGGCCGTGGAACTGGCCGTCGAAGAAGGCGGCCTGGAAGACGACGTCGGCTCCCGCGCGCAGCGCCCCAATGGACTCGGCGTGCTTGGCCGCCAGCGTGGCGCGGTCCATGGCCTCGGCCGGGACGACGTCGTACACGCCGTGCCCGGTGGCCGGATCCCAGTCGCCAAACTCCGCCACGAAACCGCCGAGGACCTTGCGCTCGTGGAGCTCACCCAACACCGCTGCATGCTTGAGCATCTCGTCGTCTTCGAACGTAGCCCTGGGGGACCGGCCCAGCTTCTCGTCGAGTTTGCGCAGCAGCTGATACTCGCAACTCGCTGCCACCACGAGGTCGCTCGCGGAGTAGACCAGATCCGGTGATGAGCCCGGTACCTCAGGTTCAAGAAAAAACACTGTGCCCCCGTTGCTGGTGCCCCGTTGTTGGTGCCTCCGCTATTCAAGCTATCAAAGCCCTCTGACAGTCAAACACGGGACAGGAACCAGGCAATGCCCCTCTGGTTCCTGTCGCAGGACCGGCGTAGGGTCTGAGGACTATGACCGAACAGCAACCGTATGAGCTGGTCCAGCGCTACGCGCACTTCGAGCTGCGCCGCTATCCCGCGTACGCCGTGGCGGAAATAGAGGTCAAAGCGACCTTCGACCGCGCCGGGAATGCTGCCTTCCGGCACCTGTTCAACTACATCAGCGGCAGCAACACGGCGCAACGGAAGCTGGCGATGACGGCCCCGGTGATCCAGGGGCCCGGGCCGTCGCAAAAGCTGGCGATGACCGCGCCGGTATTGCAAAGCGGCCCGCTGCCGGGAAGTGCAGAGCCCGCTGATTTCATCGTGGCCTTTGTGCTCCCCGCTGGGGTGACGGCGGAGACGGCGCCGGTCCCGGCGAACCCCGACGTTAGAGTCCGGGCCCAGCCAGGTTCCCTGGCAGCCGCCCTTCGGTTCTCAGGCAGCGGGTCGGAGGCGGCCTTTGTACGGCGAAACGATGGCCTCCAGGAGGCACTGAAGCTAGCCGGGCTGAAGGCTGTGGGGCCGCCACGATTCGCCCGTTTTGATCCGCCGTTCAAGCCGTGGTTCCTGCGCCGCAACGAAGTTGTTCAGGACGTGCAGGAGCCCTTTACTCCTCCGGGCGAGCCCGGCCGCTGACCGGGGTAAGGCAAAATGGTTTGGGTGACCCAACACCCGCAGCGCCCCGCCTCACCCGTCTCGCCCGCCTCCGGCCCCTCGCCGAAGACCGGCTCACCACAGCCCGGCACGCCGCACACGCAGGAGTCCGGCATCGCCGCCCAGATCGCCGGCGAACTCGGCGTCCTTCCTTGGCAGGTCAAGGCTGCCGTGGACCTGCTCGACGCCGGCTCCACCGTGCCGTTCATCGCCCGCTACCGCAAGGAAGCGACCGGAACCCTGGACGACACCCAGCTCCGCGAGTTGGAGGAGCGGCTGCGCTACTTGCGCGAGCTCGAGGACCGCCGCCGGAGCATCCTCGAAGCGATCGCCGCCCAGGGTGCGCTGACCCCGGAACTGCAGGCCGCCGTCGTCGGCGCCGACACCAAGTCGCGGCTGGAGGACATCTACCTCCCGTTCAAAACCAAGCGGCGCACGAAGGCTCAGATCGCCCGCGAAGCCGGGCTGGAGCCGCTCGCCGACGCCCTGCTCAAGCGCCCGGAACTGGACCCGGACCGCGAAGCCGCCAAATACCTCAACGCCGAACACTCGATCGGGGACTCCGCGGCGGCCCTCGCCGGTGCCCGCTCCATCCTGGTGGAACGCGTCGCGCAGGATGCCGACCTGGCCGCCACACTCCGGGAACGGCTCTGGACCCAGGGCCGGATGGTGTCCCGCGTGAAGAAGGGCAAGGAAGCTGAGGGCCAGAAGTTCAAGGACTACTTCGAGTTCTCCCAGCAGCCGGCCGGCATGCCATCACACCGCGTCCTGGCGCTGTTGCGCGGCGAGAAGGACGGGGCGCTGGAGCTGGAGCTCGCCGAGGCTGAACCGAACGACGACGCCGCCCTCACGGCCGCGCGCGGCCGTTACGAGGCCGCTGTGGCCAGGTTCCTCGGGGTTGCCGACCGTGGCCGGCCCGCCGACGCCTGGCTGCTGCAGACCGCGCAGCTGGCCTGGCGCTCACGGGTGCTGGCCCGGCTGACGGCTGATCTGCGGAGCCGGATGTTCGCCGCCGCCGAGGACGAGGCCGTGCGCGTCTTCGCCGCCAACCTGCGCGACGTGCTGCTCGCCGCGCCGGCCGGGAACCGTGCCACCCTGGGCCTGGACCCGGGACTCCGGACCGGCGTGAAGGTCGCGGTGGTGGATGGAACCGGCAAGGTGGTTGCGACGGACACCGTTTACCCGCACGCCCCGGCCCGGAAATGGGACGAGGCGCTGCGGACCCTCGTGGGCCTGGCGAAGAAGCACGGCGTCGAACTCGTCGCGATCGGGAACGGTACGGCGTCACGGGAGACGGACAAGCTCGCCGCCGAGCTGCTGAAACAGCTAGCGCCCGCCTCAGACTCTGCCAACTTGCACGCCAAACCGCAGAAGATCGTGGTGTCCGAGGCCGGAGCGTCGGTGTATTCGGCGTCGGCACTCGCGGCGGCCGAGCTGCCCGGCATGGACGTATCCTTGCGCGGCGCCGTCTCGATCGCGCGGCGCCTGCAGGACCCGCTCGCGGAGCTGGTGAAGATCGAGCCCAAGTCGATCGGCGTCGGGCAGTACCAGCACGACGTCACGGCCGCGAAGCTGGACCGCAGCCTGGACGCCGTCGTCGAGGACTGCGTGAACGCGGTGGGCGTGGACGTCAACACCGCCTCGCCGGCATTGCTGAGCCGGGTGGCCGGCGTGGGGCCGCTGCTGAGCGAAAACATCGTGGCGTACCGGAACGAGCACGGGCCATTCAACAAGCGCAGCGAGCTGAAGAAGGTCCCGCGGCTGGGCGCCAAGGCGTTTGAGCAGTGTGCGGGCTTCCTCCGGATCACCGGGGGAGCGGAGCCGCTGGATGCCTCCAGCGTGCACCCCGAGGCTTACCCGGTGGCCCGGAAAATCAAGGCGGCCGCCGGGAAGGCGCCGGCCGCGGGAAGCTATGCGGCACTGAACCCGCAGGACTTCGTGGACGGCTCCTTCGGCCTGCCAACCGTGCAGGACATCATCGCCGAGCTCGAGAAGCCCGGCCGTGACCCGCGTCCGGCCTTCGCTGCGGCAGCGTTCTCGGAGGGCATCGAGAAGATCTCGGATCTGAGGCCGGGCATGGTGTTGGAGGGCACCGTGACCAACGTGGCGGCGTTCGGTGCGTTCGTCGACGTCGGCGTGCACCAGGACGGGCTCGTGCACGTGTCCGCGCTGGCCAACCGGTTCGTCTCCGACCCCCGGGAGGTGGTCAAATCCGGGCAGGTGGTCCGGGTCAAGGTGCTGGAAGCGGATCCGGAGCGGAAGCGCATCTCGCTGACATTAAGGCTCGACGACGAACCGGCAGCCTCCGGCGATCGTGCGGCCGGCGGACGTGCAGACTCGCGGGCGGAACGTCCGCGGCAGTCGGCGCCGCAGACGCCGTCGAAGCAGCCGTCCGGGAAACCGGCGCCCGACCGGCGGACGCCCGCCCGACAACCGCAGAAGTCGACGCCGCCGCCGTCGCCCGTCAACACAGCGATGGCCGAGGCACTCCGGAGGGCCGGTCTGGGCAAGTAGCGCTCCCAGGGTGCGGCTGCCCCCGCCGCCCCGGACCTACCGTTCGTCGCGGATTCCCTACCGCTTGGCGCATAACTAGTACGTTTACTGACGATCTTGCACCATGATTGCCGGAGGCAACGGCCCTCTGCCGGAAGCTCTGCCGGAAGCTCGGTCAGAGGCCCTGGCAGAGGACCGTCGCTGCAATGTGCTGGACACCGATGTCGTTGACGAGCAGGGGAGCATACATGGGCTGGCTGGACCGCGAACGAACCATTGCCCCGCCGGGATTCAACCGGTGGCTCGTACCCCCAGCAGCCCTTGCCGTGCACCTGTGCATCGGACAGGCCTACGCGACCAGCGTCTACAAGACCGCGTTGGTGAAGCACTTCGGCGCCAGCCTGACCGAGGTCGGCGTGATCTTCTCCATCGCGATCGTGATGTTGGGCCTCTCGGCCGCCATCATGGGCACGTGGGTGGACAGGAACGGGCCCCGGAAGGCGATGTTCACCTCCGCCGCGTTCTGGGCCAGCGGCTTCCTGATCGGGTCGCTGGGCATCTTCAGCCACCAGCTCTGGCTCGTCTACCTCGGCTACGGCGTCGTCGGCGGCATTGGCCTGGGGGTCGGCTACATCTCTCCGGTCTCCACCCTGATCAAATGGTTCCCCGACCGTCCCGGACTCGCCACCGGCATGGCCATCATGGGATTCGGCGGCGGCGCCCTGATTGCCAGCCCAGTCTCCACGGCACTGCTCAAGATGTACGATCCCAACTCCGGCGCCAAGGGCTGGGTGGCCAGCGGCGAATCCGTGGGCAAGCTCTTCCTGACCCTCGCCGTCGTCTATCTGGCCTACATGATGTTCGGCGCCTTCACCATCAAGGTCCCGGCCGAGGGATGGAAGCCGGCAGGCTTCGACCCGGCCAAGGTCAAAGCCGCCTCCCTGGTCACCACGGAGAATGTCTCCGCCAGGAACGCGGTCAAGACCAGACAGTTCTGGCTCGTGTGGATCGCCTTGTTCTGCAATGTCACGGCAGGCATCGGCATCCTTGAACAGGCCGCTCCGATGATCCAGGACTTCTTCCGCCAGACTGACGGCACCTCCCTGGCCAGCGCCGCTGTGGCCGCCGGCTTCGTGGGGCTCCTGTCCATCGGCAACATGTCGGGCCGTTTTGCCTGGTCGGCGATCTCCGATGTCACCGGCCGCAAGCGCATCTACATGGTCTTCCTCGGCGTCGGCGCGTTGCTTTACACCGTGCTGGCGCTGGCCGGCTCGACGACGACCGTCCTGTACGTCGCCCTCGCATTCGTCATCATCTCCTTCTACGGCGGCGGGTTCGCGACCGCCCCCGCCTACCTCCGCGACCTATTCGGTACCTTCCAGGTCGGTGCCATCCACGGCCGTCTCCTGACTGCCTGGTCCGCGGCCGGCGTCGCCGGCCCGCTGATCGTCAACGCGTTCCTGGACGCGCAGGGCAAGCCCGGCGCGCTCAACGCCGCGTCCTACCAGCCGGCCTTGCTGACCATGGTGGGGCTGCTGGTGATCGGGTTCGTGGCGAACCTGCTGGTCACGCCGGTCGAGGCGCGATTCCATGAACCCCGTGCCGGCCGTGTCCGGTCCGAAGAACCCGCCTTGGAGGCCTGAAATGACTACTGAACAGAGCTCGGTGACACCGTCCACCGGAAAATTGGTCATCGCGTGGGCGCTGGTCGGCGTACCGCTCGGGTATGGCGTCTACGAGACCCTCACCCGCGTGGCGGCCCTGTTTGGCTGACACCGTGGTTGCCGAAGTCGCCGGGGATCGCCCACTCGCGGCTAGGGTGCCGTTCACCAGGCCGGAGCCCTTCACCACCCGCCCCACACTGCAAGGCACCTTCGGGATGAGCGCGTCCACGCACTGGCTCTCGACGGCGGCTGCCCAGGCGGTGCTTGAGCGCGGCGGCAACGCCTTCGACGCCGCGGTGGCGGGAGCCTTCGTGCTCCATGTGGCGGAGCCGCATCTCAACGGGCCCGGCGGGGACATGACCGGGATCTTTGTCACCGCGGACCGGCCGGATCAGCCGATAGTCCTGATGGGGCAGGGGCCGGCGCCGGCCGGGGCCACCGTGGAGCATTACGTGGCCGAAGGCCTGGACCTCGTTCCGGGCTCAGGTGCCTTGGCCGCCGCGGTGCCTGCCGCCGTCGACGCCTGGCTCCTGCTTCTGCGTGACCACGGAACGTGGGAGCTGGACGCGGTGCTGGATTTCGCGATCGGCTACGCGCGGGACGGCCACCCGATGCTCGGCCGGGTTGGGACCACCATCGCCGCCGTGGCCGCGCTGTTCGAGACGCATTGGCCCACGTCGGCTGAGCTGTGGATGCCGGGCGGCCGTATCCCGGTTGAGGGTGAGCTGGTGTGGAACCCGGCCTATGCCCGCACACTGGAACGGCTCGTGAAGGCCGGAGTTAAAGCGCCTACCCGCGAGGCAGGAATTGATGCGGCCCGGCGCGAGTGGCGGGAGGGCTTCGTGGCCCGCGCCATGGTGGATTCGGTTCAGTCCCCGCACCGGCATTCCTCGGGCACAGATCACCGCGGGGTGCTCGCCCTGGACGACCTGGCGGGGTTCGAGGCCGGGTATGAGGCGGCCGCCACCGTGGAGTTCCGGGGTCACACGATCGCCAAGACTGGACCCTGGGGTCAAGGACCGGCGCTGCTGCAGACCCTGGCCATCCTGTCCGGGTTCGAAGACCGATTCCTTGATCCGTCCACCGAACTGGGGGCGCACACCATCCTGGAGGCGCAGAAGCTCGCGCTCGCGGACCGGGAGGCGTACTACGGCGACACGGACGTGCCGCTGGACTACCTATTGTCGGAGGAATACTGCGCCGGCCGTCGGGCCTTGATCACGGACCGGGCCTCCCACGAGTTCCGGCCCGGCACCGTGGCCGGCCGGGAGCCGTACATCCCACCGCTGCGCACCGATTACACGCCGCCGGCGCTCGCGGGCAATGCCTTCGCGGCCGGACTCGGCGTCGGCGAGCCCACCGTGACACCCGCGGGGGAGACCCGGGGCGACACCTGTCATATCGACGTCGTGGATAGGTGGGGCAACATGGTTTCGGCCACACCGTCGGGCGGCTGGCTGCAGTCTTCGCCCGCGATCCCGGAGCTGGGCTTCTGCCTGGGCACGCGGCTGCAGATGACCTGGCTGGAGCCCGGGACGCCTTCCACGCTGACACCCGGCAAACGCCCGCGCACCACTTTGACGCCGACTCTCGTGCTGCGGGACGGCCACGCCGTGGCGGCCCTGGGTTCGCCCGGCGGCGACCAGCAGGACCAGTGGCAGCTGCCGTACCTGCTGCGGACCATCGTGGGCGGGTACTCGCCGCAGCAGGCCATCGATGCGCCGACGTTCCACACGACCTCGATGCCCGGGTCCTTCTGGCCGCGCACCTGGGAGCCCGGCGGCGCCGTCGTCGAGGACCGGCTGGGGGAGGACGTCATCGAATGCCTTGAGCGCCGCGGACATGTTGTCACCCGGGCTGGTGACTGGGCGCTGGGGCGGCTGTCCGCCGTCGTGCGGGATCCCGAGACCGGGGTCCTGCAGGCCGCGGCGAATCCGCGGGGTGCGCAGGGCTATGCTGCGGGCCGGTAGTGGTTGCGGTAGCGGTAGCGGTAGCTGCGCTCAGCGGAGGAGCTGAGCAATTCTCGCTTCTTAGCCGGAAGTGGAGCCGGTCCATGAAGCGGAGCGATAGGAGTGCGCTCTTCTTTCTCAACTTTCTCAACCTTGGTCCACTTTGTGGTCGGCGCTTAGACCAGCCAATGCCATTGGCCTGATCTTCGGTGAGGCCGCTCGCAAAGGGATGCTCGTCCCCCCACAAGGCCAGCAACGACTACGGTGACAATCTCCACACCAGGGCGAGAGCACTCCGTCAGAGAAATATCAGAGTCACCGTCGAGCCAATTTTTGAGGTCATCACTAATCCCTGTTCCATCCCGCATCACGCAGCCCGGCGGCGTTGCCCCCGCGGGGCCAAGACTTTGGCCTGAACGTGGGAACCGCACGGCCCGGCGGGGTCGCGTGGGCCGTGGTCATGCGGCCGTCATGAGGTCGTCTGGTCGGAAGTAGTGGTTCCGTCTGGGTTGCTGGCGCGGGTCGAGGTGGGGTGGCGGGATGAACCAGGGAATCCCGGTTTTGAGCCGGATGGTCCAGTGTTCCTTGTGGATCACGTGG
>NZ_CAKKMF010000049.1 GCF_918697925.1 Arthrobacter sp. Bi26 | reverse complement strand
GCAACCCCTTCAGCGTTCCCACGAGTACTCCCATTGAACTTGTCGACAATGACCAGCTCGAGGCCGTTCAGGAGCAGTTTCGCACCGGCGCCATGAGCTTAGGTTGGGACCCAACCACGGCCCAGGTCGTAATAGAGGCCCACCCCATCACCGATGTCGATGCTGATGACAACGACGAATCGCTTGATGAGGACGGCGCTAACGCGCCCGAAATGCTGCTGGTGCGAATGCCGGTCGGCACCGCCCGCGCATTCGCCAAGCGCACCCGTGAGATCGTGGGCGCCGGGCGTCCGACGTGCTCGCTCTGCGGTTACCCCGTAGACGCCGACGGGCACATCTGCACCCTTCCCGAGGTCTGATGCCAGCGCCGGACCTAGTGACCGCCGAGCTGACGCTCACCGGCCGCATCACGACGGCTTCAAACGCTACATTTCTGGGCAGCATCGGCGACGTGGTGGTCGTCTATAAGCCGATAGCAGGCGCCGTTCCCATCGTCTCGGCGACCGCCGTACCGGCGCTGCTGTTGGGCGCGGCCAGGCTGGGCTGGCTGGACGCTGAGCAGGCTCTGCTGCTTGCGATGGCCGTCATCATCTTGCGGCTGGCCTCACTCGGCTGGGTGGTGGGTCATCTGCGGCAGCAACGTGCCTCAATCCGCACTTTCCTCTCCGGTATGCTGCTGGCCCTCGCCGGCATAGCTGCCGCCACCCTGAAATGGTGGCTGACGCACTGAGGAACTTATCCCGCTACTCTCCGCACCCGCCCCGGGCGGCCCTTCTGTTCCGCGGCGTCCAGGCAGCCGTTCAGAGTCATTGCGGCATCGATGAGGGCGAGGTGCGTAATGGCCTGCGGGAAATTTCCCAGCTGCTCACCGGTGGCCGCGATCTCTTCGGCGTACAGGCCGAGGTGGTTGGCATAGGTCAGCATCGTCTCGAAAATAAGGCGTGCGTCCTCAATGCGGCCCGCTCGCGCCAGGGCGTCCACGTAGAGGAAACTGCACATGGAGAACGTCCCTTCGTGGCCGCCGAGCCCGTCGGGAGACGCGCTCGGGTCGTAGCGGAAGACCAGGCTGTCAGACACCAGTTCGGTGTGCATCGCGCGGAGGGTTGACTGCCACATGGGATCCTCCGGGGCCACGAAGCCGACCTGAGGCATCTTTAACAGGGAGGCGTCGAGTACCGTATCGCCGTAATGCTGCACGAAGGCTTCACGTTCGGCGCTCCAGCCCTTGTCCATAATCTGGTTGTAGATCGCGTCCCGCTCGGCCATCCATCGCGATAGGGGCGCCGGCCGGCCATGCGCCGTCGCGAGTCGGATGGCGCGGTCGAACGCGACCCAGCACATCAATCTCCCGTACGTGAAGTCCTTGCGACCGCCCCGGGTCTCCCAGATTCCCTCGTCCGGCCGGTCCCAGTTGTCGGCGAGCCACTCCAGCACGTCGCAAATGGCGAGCCATCCGGGCTGGCCGATCCTGACGCCGAAGCGGTCGATGTAGTGGATGGCGTCGAGCGCTTCGCCGTAGATGTCCAGCTGAAGCTGTCCGGCAGCTCCGTTCCCGATCCGCACCGGGTATGAGCCGCGGTAGCCCTCCCAGCCGGCCAAGACCTCCTCGTCGAGTTCGCGGCTGCCGTCCACTCGGTACATGATGTTTAGCGGGCCGGTGCCGCTGTCCAGCGGTTCGGCAACCCGGTCGCCGAGCCACCGTCTGAAGGCGATGGCCTCCTCCACGAAACCCATCCGAACCAGCGTGTGCACAGAAAAGGATGCGTCCCGCACCCAGGTGAAGCGGTAGTCCCAGTTGCGTTCCCCTCCGATCTCTTCCGGCAGGCCGGCGGTGGGAGCGGCCACCAGGGCCCCGGTCGGCGCATAGGTCAGCAGCTTCAGTGTGATGGCGGACCGCTCCAGCACCTCCCGCCAGCGGCCGGTGTACGTGGATTGGCTGAGCCAGTTCTGCCAGAAGTGCGCGGTGGCGTCTGCCAGCCGCTGGGCCTCTGCGGGACGTATCTTCCGCGGCTCAGCATCCGGAGCCGTGTCCAGAACGACGCCGCGCACCTGGCCTTCCTCCAGACTCAGCGAAAGGTGCAGGTCGCCGTCGACTGTGGCGTCATAGCTGTCGGGAGTTTCGTCCCCCTCCTCGCCGATGCGGCTGAGGGCCAGCCGGGCCTCCCCGGCATCGAAGAGGGCGCCGTCGCCGCCGACGCTGAGCCGGTGAGTCCGCCGGCCGTAGTCGAACCGGGGGGCCACCTCGATGTCGAAAGAAATCCGTCCCCGCGCGCATCGCACCATCCGGATCAGGCGATGCTCTTCGCTGGGCGACGTGCCGGTCTTGGGCATGAAGTCGACCAGTTCGCCGACCCCTCCCTTGGTCAGGAATCGCGTGATGAGGATCGCCGTGTCAGGAAGGTAGAGCTGCTTCGTGGCGAACGCTTCGGCGACAGGCCGGGTGCTGAAGTGACCGCCGCGGGCATGGTCAAGCAGCGACGCGAAGATGCTGGGTGAGTCGAAGCGTGGACTGCAAAACCAGTCCAGGGTGCCGTCGGTGGCGACCAGCGCCGCCGTCTGCAGGTCACCGATGAGACCATGGTCGGCGATCAATGGATACTCGTTCATGACGATCTACTCCTCGGGAACCGAAGGATGGCGGACCGCGGCATGGACGTCAGCTACTTCATTGCGCAGGGCGTCGACTGCCCACGTCAGCCACATGATAGGCGCAGGTTCGCGGCTTCTACAAGGAGCCGACGAAACCCGCGAGCACTGGACCGCTGCCGCCTCCCGGGAATCAGCGGAGCCTACCTCTGGCCTTGCGGCATGCTGGTGCTTCCCCGTCGCGGAGCGGGTCGAGAAGCCCCTGCACGGCCGTCGCGAACATGGCGCTCCGGCATCCGGGCATCGCTCTGGCCATTACCGCTGGCCCCGAATTTTGCGGCGGCGTCCCGCGTGTGGCTTGGACATGCCCATCGCCGCCCGACGTGCGGCGCCGGCAAAGGCCAGCCCTGCTTCCGGGTCGTCTCCGGCAACGTGAAGGAACTGCGCCGGCTGCACCGTTCCCCGGCTCCGGTGAAGAAGCCGAGCACCCGGGCCAGGCACGCCCGCCAGGCGCACAAGGACGCACAGGACCTGGGTACGATCATTCCCGTCCACCCGACCCGGCTCCGAGTGGACCGGTCCCCGCGCCTCGCCGCCGGCCAGGTCTACGCGACGCACACCGGAAAGCTCTACCACCCGGTCTGGTGCATCGTCGTCGCCACCAAATGGGACACCGACCCGGACGGGCTCGTGCTCATCGCCGAAAAGTGGTATCTAACAGCGGTATGGCGAAGCCGATCGCGAAACCGCTGGAGACTGCGAAGAATCCTTTGTCCGGATCCGAATTGAACATCGCGAGTGTCGAAACTACCAAGCCGATGAAATAGATAAACAAGCGAGCCACGCTATGACTCCCTAACCGCAGTTGTTGGCGAGCTGCTGAGCCGATTCGAGTAGGCAGAGCTGTCGCCGCCATTCAGGAATCTACGGTTGACGTGGCTTGAGTGGAGAGCTCGAATATGCCAGTTGTGTTGACGTTGCTCGACCTCGATCTCGGTCAGCTGGACGCTGAACTCATGCGCTAGCATGCTATTGCGCGCACCCAGCGTTTCACACCCTTCCATCGATGGTGCCCGTCTCTTCGTCTTCAAAATACAACCTAAATACGGGTAGCCGGGAGAGGGCGCTGGATGGGCCAGGCTCGGGCTGAGCGCTTCCCCGTGGCCAAGGCAGAAACGATGCTTTGTGGAACTAGCCATGACCGAGGCCTGGATTACGTTCACGACTCACCCTCGCACTCAGACTCACGAGGACAACTACCTCTTCGAAGGACCAGCAGCGCTGGCGACGTCCTGCCCAGCTCCCTGTTCGACGATGAAGGCAGGAACTATCGCCGCGCGACCCGCCCCCGGCCAGGTCCATGCATCCACTCCGTCTTTGCGTTGACGGCGATACAGGACTGTCTCGGTCTTGTCGTCCTCCAAACGGGATCCCAGATAATTCAGAACGGGAACAGGAGCTATCGCGATGGGGCTCAGCAGCGATAGGCGCCGAAGACACCTCGGCCTTAGTTGCGAGTCCCGCAACTAAGACCGAGCATCTGTATCGCCAATTACCCAGGCTTCGCCAAGTACGCTGAGCCGTTTCGCCGACCAGCCGGGCAACCGCCAAGTAGCCTCCGGCCTAAACATTGACGGCCTAAGGACCAATGGACCAACTACGTTGGCCAGGGACCTACTAGGTTGTCAAAAGGACCAAGTTGGCTGGCAATCAGCAGCTAATTGGAAGACTTCCAACTAGGCGATGCGTTTCTTCCAAATAGGGTGCCGATCTAGCAATTAGGTCGACATCTCTCATCGCCAACTAAATCGGTCTTCGCCAAACGTCCAGTCCCATTTCGCCAACTAGTATTCAAACCGCCAAGTAGCCTCCGACCTCACACCGACGATGTGAGATGTAGATCATTTTGAAAGAACTTCCAACAAGGACTTGACGGGATCCCGCGGGGCACTTATCTGTGAACTGGGTCATCCCAGCCGGTCTAATTGGAAGTTTGGGCGCCGGTTCCCTTAGTTCTTGCCGGATCGGCCAGGGGCAGTTCGGGTCTGCCCCGGCTTTTGTTGACTCGGGGTTTTAGTCCGTTGTGAACGCGGTCCGGTTGATTGTTTCATATTCGATGGGCGTGAGTTTTCCCAGCCGTCGTTGCCGTCGCCGGCGGTGTAGGTCCTTTCGATCCAGTCGTGATGGCGAGGCGCAGTTCCTGTCTGGTGAGCCACCGCTGACGGTCCAGGACGTTTTCTGCAGCTGCGAGAAGAACGATTCCATCGCGGCGTTATCCGCACACGCGCCGACCCTGCCCATCGATCCTGTCGGGTCCATCACTGTGCGAGTCAAGAACCCCCGGGAATACCGGTAGGGACAGGCTCACTGTCCGAGTGCACGACGCTCCTTCCTGGACGGTGAGCCCGCACCGCGTTCTCCAGCGCGGCAACGGCCAGCGAGGACTTCATCCGCGAGTCCATCGAGTACCCGACGATCCTCCCGGAATACACGTCCTTCACCGCGCAGAGGTAGAGCTTCCCTTCGGCAGTGGGGTGCTCCGTGATGTCGGTCAACCACGGCTCGTTCGGTGCCGTGGCGGTGAAGTCCCGCTCCACCAGGTCATCGTGTTCCGGTGGCCCCGGCTCCGGTTCAGGCCCCGCTTCTTGGAGCACACCGACCAGATGCCGTGGCCCCTGCACAAGCGCTGGACCCTGTTCTCACCCGCAGTGACACCCTTCTCGGGGAGTTCATCGGCGATAAACCGGTACCCGAACGCCGGATCATCGGCATGGATGCCCAGCGCGGCATTGACCAAGTGCGCATCGGCCCAGTCCCTGTCTGTCACCGGACTGGCTCTCCACGGGTCAAAGCCTTGCTTGTTGAATTCCAACACCCTGCAGGTCACCGCCACGGGGACACCGTCGGCGGCAAGATCCGTGACCAGCGGGTAGATCATTTTGGGTTGATGTCCCTGGCAAGATAGGCGCCAGCCCGGCGCAGAATCTCATTCTCCTGCTCCAACAACCGGTTCCACTTCTTCAGTTCCCGCATCTCGGCCGACTCCGACGATGCCGGGCCGGCCCCGGATTCCTTACGCTCGGCGATGGCGATCCAGCGCTTCAGCGTAGTGACCGAGAGCCCGAAATCCTTCGCGATGTGCGCCAACGGCGCCTCGCCCTTGCGGGCCACATCAATAACATCCTGGCGGAACTCCGCCCTATAAGGCGTGGGCATGGTCAACATCTTTCCACGAGCACAAGCTCGCTAGGTCAAGGAGTCAACAAAACCGGGGGCAGTCCCGATGCGCCAGCAGGGCAAGCACGGCGCGCACGTGTCGAAGAACGTCGCCTTAGCGCGGCGGTAATAAAGATTCGTCACCGCGACTTAAATACTCGGGTCAGGAATGTGCCTCCGGCGCACCGTTGGTTGTGATTATGTTAGGAACATGACCCCACGGATCGAGGAATACGGTTTTATTTCCGACCTTCGCACTGGCGCGCTAATCTCACGAGAGGGCAGTATCGACTGGCTCTGCCTACCGCGGTTCGACTCTGAATCTGTTTTCGGAGCCTTAATTGGGACCACGGATCACGGCCGGTGGCTACTCGCCCCAGCTCATGAGGATAAACAGGTCACTGGTCGCGCCCAGTGCGTCCGCCGGTACTTGCCCTCCACTTTCATAATGGAGACGTGTTGGCGAACCGCGACCGGTGAAATCTTGGTCACCGAATACATGCCAATCGGTGGAAGAGGCAATGCACTGATCCGCAGGGTGCAGGGCTTACATGGGCACGTCCTGATGCGCCAAGAACTGGTGCTGCGGTTCGGCTACGGAAAGATCGTGCCGTGGGTTCATCGGATCCACGACGACGATGGGGAGGCGCTGCTTGCCATCGCCGGACCGCAAGCTGTGATGCTTAGAGCGGATGCGTTGCCCCTAGCTGGACCTGATTATTCGCACGTGGGTGAGTTCACCATCGAAGCCGGTCAGACACTCGATCTGCAATTACAGGCATTCTCATCCCACGATATGCCTCCGCCAGCGATCGACGTCGGCCGGGCGCTGCAAACGACTGCCACCTACTGGAGGAGCTGGTCGAGCAACTACATCCCACAAGGAACCTACGACAGGGAAGTAGAACGCTCACTGCTCGTCTTGCGCGCACTAACGCATGACAGGACCGGGGGAATTGTGGCCGCCCTGACCACCTCACTGCCAGAACATTTCGGCGGTAAACGCAACTGGGATTACCGCTACTGCTGGCTGCGTGATGCCGCCCTCACGCTGGATGCCATGATGACCCATGGTTTCCACCAGGAGGCACTGCAGTGGCGGAACTGGCTGCTCAGGGCTATCGCCGGCGACCCCCACGATATTCAAATCATGTATGGAGTTTCTGGTGAGCGTGACCTGCCCGAGCGGATTTTGGCCCACTTGCCGGGCTACGAAGGCTCCGCCCCAGTTCGGGTCGGCAACGGGGCTGTCCACCAATATCAAGGTGATGTTGTGGGTGAAGTCATGGTTGCCTTGGCAAGGCTCCGCAACCAAGGCGTGCATGAGGATCATTTTTCCTGGCCCCTCCAGCGAAAAATGCTTCTCTTTGTAGAGGACAACATCAAACGCAAGGATCACGGCATCTGGGAGATGAGGGGTGAGAAAAGGGACTTCACCCATTCCCGCGTCATGATGTGGGCCGCAATGGATTGCGGAGTAAGGGCTGTACAGGAACACGGGCTCGACGGCCCGGTGGAGCGATGGGTGGAGATCAGGGACGGACTCCGTGCCGAAATCTTGGAGCAGGGTTTCAACAGTGAAATCAACTCCTTTACCCAGACGTATGGGGGCACCGAGGTCGACGCGTCCCTGCTCGTTCTGCCACAAGTAGGCTTTCTGGCCTATAACGACGACAGAATTTTGGGAACGGTGTCTCGCTTGGAACGCGATCTGCTCGACGGGACCGGCTTGCTGATTCGCTACCGGACGGAAACTTGCCTGGACGGTCTTGAACCCGGAGAGCATCCGTTCCTTGCGTGCTCTTTCTGGCTCGTAGAGCAGTACGCCCGCAGCGGCCGGGTTCCCGAAGCAAAGACGCTAATGGACAGGCTCATCGGCTATGGAAATGACCTGGGACTACTAAGCGAGGAATACGACACAAACGGCAACCGCATGGCCGGAAATTATCCGCAGGCTTTCTCACACCTGACCCTTATAAGAGCTGCAGACGCTCTTGTCGGCGCGGCCCGTGATACCGCTACGACGACGGGCTAGGCACTCCACGTTGGCCCAGCGCGCGCCGGGGCTTCCTACCGCGATGCTCACGTAATCCCGCACGAGCGATGGCCCGGCATGACTACGCACCCTCCTCGCCGTCGAGCGGGCCGTCGTCCTTGGTCTCCTCGCCTTGGGAGATAACGAATGCGTGCGACGGACCCTGCAGTCGCCCTACCGCGGAAAGTTGTGGAGCTGCTGCACGCTGGCCCGCCTACATCCGCTGACTGATTCCATGCAGCGCCCGCAGGTGCGAGTATGCTGCGCGAGTCTGGCGGTGCGCTCAGAGTTGGTGCCGTGCACAGGTGAACTGCTTGATGGCCAGCATCGTTTTCATCGCTCACCGGTCAATTTGTAGCCGCCCGATTACCGCGCCGCTCAGGTCAAAGCCTTGGTGGAGACAACCTGTGAGTGCGGGTCGCGTTTGCCTTCGGCCCCACGCGTAGACCTCATGGCTCATTTGGCAGAGGGGCCGGCGACGCCGGAGACAGAGCTGCGCTGTCCGTTCCGCGAGAAAGCGTGCTGGCACGGATCCTGACCCCACAAGCCGGAAGGCACTATGGACCTAGCCAGATGGCACGGATCAACCGACGAGTTCCGTTGCCTAGCCTCAGCAATCCGAAGGAGTACGTCATGTTGTCCATACCTGAATCGATAAGCACGATCCACCAGGGACAACGCACGGGTGACGAGGACTCGAGCCGACTCTTGGATCATCGCTGGACCAAAACACAGCTGCAGGCCACGGTCGAGATGGACAGGAAGGTCCAGAGGCATCCGCAGCACATGCTCGCACGGATGGCCCTAGCAAATTATGGGAATTCCTTGGACCTAGAACGCATTAGGACCGGCGTAGCGCGGTCGCTCGGAAGCGCTGCGGGCACGCATTACATCGTCGCCGCGCTACACCTGGCACATCTGGCGCTCACCTTCCCGCACGCACTGTCCGCCGCCCAGCGGGCCCTCCTCCTGGCCCCTCTGGAGGCAGCCGAAATTGCCGGGGCAGCAGCCGATAGCGTTTCGATGGACGGGACGATCGCTGCCTAGTAATTCCGTCCTCCCGTCGGAAGCGTGCCCACGGCCACTTATGCGGTACCTCGGCTCTGTCCGACTCCTCGAAGGTACGTGAGGACGGCAAGCACACGTCTGTGGTCCTCGGGCTCGGGCCTCAACTCGAGCTTAAGGAAAATACTCCGAATATGGGCCTCTACGGTCCGCTCACCCAAGAAGAGCGACTTCCCTATTGCCTGGTTGGTGCGCCCTTCGGCCATTAACTCAAGGACGCTCTTCTCCCGGCTCGTAAGGTCATCGCCTCGATCGTGACCTTTGTGTGGACGGGTCACCAGTCGTGTAACAAGCTCCGGATCGATGGCCGTTCCCCCCGCAGCTACGCGATGCAGGGCGTCAATGAATTCGTCAACATCGGACACCCGCTCTTTAAGCAGGTAGCCCAAGCCTTTGGCCCCATTCTTCAATAGGGACATCGCGTTTTCCGTTTCCACGTACTGGGACAGGAGGAGTACGCCTATCTCGGGGTGTCTGCTTTTTATTGTTTCGGCGGCCTGGATGCCTTCAATGGTGTAACTGGGGGGCATCCGGATGTCCACCACAGCTACGTCGGCCCCGTGTTTGTCAATCACTTCCAGCAGATGCGGGCCATCGGCAGCCTCACCTACGACTTCTAGACCTTCGGACTGCAACAGGGCGGACAATCCCCGGCGCAGTAATGCCGAGTCTTCAGCGATGGCAACACGCAGTGTCATGGCAGGTCGCCTTCCGGGTCCGTAGAGAAGGGAAGAACGGCAAGTATCGTCGTCCCTCTGCCTTCAGGACTGTCGATGGACAATAAGCCTCCCAGTGCCGCTGCCCGGTCCGCAATCCCCAGCAACCCGCCGTCGAGTCCCGGCCGCGCACCACCGATTCCGTTGTCCACGATCTCCATTCGCAACTCCTTTTCGTTTCCGTCGATGCAGATTCGCACCCAGGCCGCCTTGGCATACTTCGTAGCATTGGTGACGGCTTCTGCGCAGATGAAGTAGGCAGCCAGCTCCACGTGAGCCGGAAGCCTATGGTCCGTCCTGAGGTCCAGCTCCATGGGCAGTGATGATCGCTCCGCTAACGCGGTCAGGGAGCCCACCAAACCTCTCTCCCGAAGCGAGGGGGGATACACGCCCCTCGCCAATTCGCGCAACTCGTCAAGTGCATCCAAAAGCTCGGCCCTTGCCTGCCCGACTAGGCTTTGTACCTCCTGCGAATCCGTCATCCGCTGGGCCCGCGCCAGCTCCATCGACACGGCAACCAGACGTTGCTGAGCTCCGTCGTGAAGATCCCGTTCAAGCTGGCGACGCCGGGAGTCGCCAGCCGTTACGATTCGCTCCCTGGAGCGACGGACCTCAATGAGTTGGTCCCGGAGCTGTTGTTCCATCTGCTGGTTTTCCAACGCCAGCGACGTTGCGCTGCGCACGGCGGCAAGCAACTGCGGCTGGTCCTGGAGGGTTTCGTCAAAAACCAGGGCCCCTATTGGTGTTCCGTGGCGTTCCAAGACCATGGAGGCGCGTCCGGTTGAACCATCCGGCAACGCCTGGGGAACTCCCTTGCTGTCAACAAAGGACGCCTGATCGGGGAACCAACGCAGCAAAGTGAGGGTGGGGTCATGGACTGATCGCCGAAGCGCGCCGATTAGTCTGTCGCTAACCGGGGCTGAGCCCACTTCCACCATGAGATCACCCAATGTGCCACGCGCGAAACGGTAGCGCCACAGACCAAACAATACTGCCAGCGGCACAATTGCGGTCGCCGGATATTGCCAGAGCAACGCTTCCGAGGACAGAGATCCAGACAGTTGGATCACCGCGAGGGACACCCACACGGTGGCCGCTGTTTTTACGATTACGGCAAGCCATAGCGGCAGGAATGCCGACCGGTAGGCCTTTGTCCCTGCGCGCCAACGGGCGATCAGGACCGTTACGATCGCGACTCCCACCGAGATCTGAAATATGCGGATTGCGTTCCCGAGGGTGGTCATGAGAGACGGGCTGTCCCAGAGAAGCAACAGATTGCGGGACGTGGACTCCCCTGCCGTGACATGGAGGCGTGGATCAAAGAAGGCCCAGCCTGCTACGGGGGCAAACAGCCAAAAAATGTAGAAGAACGCTACGGCAGTTTTTTCAGCTCGGCCGCGCAGCGTTCCTGACGGAAAGCTGAGCGCCAACTGCAGCAAAGGAGGCTGATACATCAGCGTAAGAGTTACACCGAGCGTAAACGCCACCGGGTCGCTGGAACGGCGAATCCCGGACGCCAGCCAAAGCCAACCCGCCACAATCAACAACAGCCCCGGATTCCGGGAAGGCCGGCTCCGCCACGCCGTCACACCAGCCAGAACGAATGCTAAGCCCACGCCCAAGAACAGTGTGAGTTCAAAAACTGTAAACGGAATCCGGTTCGGATTCTCCCCCCACCGGAGTACCCCTTGGGCATTCAAACTTAAGGTTCGAGCAGGGTCCTGTAGGGCTGTGGGTGACCAATCGACGCAGACCACGACTAGGATTACGAAGCCCGTCGTCACCCCGATTACAGAAGTGAGTTGTCGCGGAGTCATTTGCACTTCCGTCCCAGGGCAATTCCGAGGCCGGGATCTCCATCTCAGCTACATGTGTTACAGCCTCAGCCACGGTCATTAACAAGCCAGCCCTTGGGTCAAATTTGGGAACGCCTTCTGCTGGCGCGGAGCAACGGAAGGAGTCGTCATTCGCCGTACAAAGGCCCGGGCCCAATGCGGACGCACATTCCAGCGGACAGAAAGTTTCCCTCCCACCTCCAAAGGTGGACGAAAATGACGGTGAAAGACGACCAAGCACACCGTCGTGATGACGTGGGGCCCGCAATGCAATCTGCCCCTCAACTTGACCCACAGCATCTTTCATACTCGGAGTCGTGCCTCCGTTGTAGCACTGTGCACCGGCCAGAGCAATATACACGGATATTCGGCTTATTACTTCGTCCTCTGGTCACGTTCTGCCCATGGGTGGATTTGCTTCCGCCTGGTCTCAATCTTGGCTTGGGTTAGTATTTTTCCGACGGTTGCCTGGCGTGTCCGGGGGAACGGTAAGGCCGGGGCAGACCTCGATGTAGTCGATGCCCGGAGCCACCCACTCACGCCACTGTTTGTGGCTGATGTTCTGGGAAAGTTTGGTACACAATGTGTCGGACGGGGTCTGGGGTGCGGGCCACAGCCTCACTGTGCTGTCGTCGCTCCCGGAGGCGATTCGGCGGCCGTCGGGGCTAAACGCAACGCTGTACACCGAGCCCTGGTGTCCGGTCATCGGTCTAACGAGGGGCTGACCCGTCTCCGCGTCCCACAGCCGCACCGTGCCGTCGTTACCCCCGGTGCTGATTCGGCGGCCGTCGGGGCTAAACGCCACGCTGTACACCCCATTCAAGTGCCCAGTCATCGGCTTACCGAGGGACTTGCCCGTTTCCGGGTCCCACCGCTCCACTGTGCCATCGGTGCCGCCGGAGGCGATCCGGCGCCCGTCGGGGCTGAACGCAACGCTCGTCACTGCATCCTTGTGTCCGGTCAAAGGCTCGCCGAGGGCCCGGCCCGTCTCTGCGTCCCAACGCCTTATCGTGCCATCGGTGCCGCCGGAGACGATCCGGCGCCCGTCGGGGCTGAACGCAACGCTCGTCACCGCATCCTTGTGTCCGTTCAAAGGCTCGCCGAGGGCCCGGCCCGTCTCCGCGTCCCACCGCCGCACCGTACCGTCTCGGCTGCCGGAAACGATCCGGTGGCCGTCGGGGCTGAACGCAACACTCGTCACCGCATCCTTGTGTCCGGTCAAAGGCTCGCCGAGGGCCCGGCCCGTCTCCGCGTCCCACCGCCGCACCGTACCGTCTCGGCTGCCGGAAAGGATCCGGTGACCGTCGGGGCTGAACACAACACTCGTCACCGCATCCTTGTGTCCGGTCAAAGGCTCGCCGAGGGCCCGGCCCCTCTCGGCGTCCCACCGCCGCACCGTACCGTCTCGGCTGCCGGAAAGGATCCGGTGACCGTCGGGGCTGAACGCGACACTCGTCACCGCATCCTTGTGTCCTGTCATCGGTTTGCCGAGGGCCCGGCCCGTCTCCGGGTTCCACAGCCGCAATGTGCCGTCGTTACCCCCCGAAAGGATCCGGTGGCCGTCGGGGCTGAACGCGACACTTGTCACCGCACCACGCTTGTTTCCGGTCATCGGTTCGCCGAGGGCCCGGCCCGTCTCCGGGTCCCACAGCCGCAATGTGCCGTCGTTACCCCCCGAAAGGATCCGGTGGCCGTCGGGGCTGAACGCGACACTCGTCACCGCACCCTTGTGTCCGGTCATCGGTTCGCCCAGGGCCCGGCCCGTCTCCGGGTCCCACACTCGAACCGTGCCGTCGTTACCGCCGGAAAGGATCCGGCGCCCGTCGGGGCTGAACGCAACACTCGTCACCGCCTCCTTGTGTCCGGTCATCGGTTCGCCGAGGGCCCGGCCCGTCTCCGGGTCCCACAGCCGCACTGTGCCGTCGTTACCGCCGGAAAGGATCCGGTGGCCGTCGGGGCTGAACGCGACACTCGTCACCGCACCCGCGTGTCCGGTCATCGGTGTGCCGAGGGCCCGGCCCGTCTCCGGGTCCCACACTCGAACCGTGCCGTCGTTACCGCCGGAAAGGATCCGGTGGCCGTCGGGGTCGAACGCGACACTCGTCACCGCACCCGCGTGTCCGGTCATCGGTGTGCCGAGGGCCCGGCCCGTCTCCGGGTCCCACACTCGAACCGTGCCGTCGTCGCCGCCGGAAAGGACCCGGCGCCCGTCGGGGCTGAACGCGACACAGTTTACCAGCTCTTTATGTCCACTCATCGGTTCGCCGAGAGCCTGGCCAGTTTCAGCATCCCACAGCCGCATCGTACCGTCTGGTCCGCCGGTGAGTATCCGGTTGCCGTCCGGGCTAAACGCCATACTGCTGATTTTGGCCGGCGTTTCTATGATTTTTTGCAGGTCGCGATTCATATTGACAGCGCTTAGTAGTGCGCCTTCGCCTCCCGCTGTCGAGGCAATCGCTTGTGCGGCGAGGATGCGCTTCAGACCGTTTGCATCGCCGCCGCCGCGGTTTCCTTCGAGCATGGACAGACCTTCCGATACAAGACGAAGAGCGGTGGCTTCGCGGTCGCGCGCGGTGGCCTCGCGCTCTGCAAAGGAGGCCCACACGAAGCCAGCCGCGGCAACCATGGTGATAACGACCGCTGATGCTAGGACGATCTTGAGTATGAGAGAGCGTTTCCGTAAATCCGCTGCGTGCGTTTCGGCCACTTCCTGCTTGTCGCGGGCAGCCCGTAGTTCGGCATCGTGCCGTCTCTTCTGAGCTGCGAGCCGTTCCTCCTCCCGGCTTCGGGAGGCGCGGAGGAACTCGCGGGCAGGCTCCAGCCGTTCCCGGAATCCGGGTTTTCCGAACAGTGTCTCGGCACGACTCAGCCTTTCTCCTTCGAAGAGCCACGCCTCGTTGCGGCCGCTGCGTTCCCAAGCGGCTGCGGCGCGTTCCAGGTTGTCGGCCTCCTTGAGGTCCTCCTGCTCGCTGGCCAGCCACCCGGCCAGATCCTGCCATTGGCGCAGCAGGCTCTCCAGAGCTACTTCGATCACGGTCTCCCCGCCGCGCTCGTCCCCGACCAACAAACGCCGGCCCACCATGGCGTCTATGAGTGGCCGGGCGTCGTTCGGTAGATCGGACAGGCGGGCGATCCGGCGAACCGGCTGGTCGTTGTCTGGGTTGATGGTCGCCAACCAGGGAATGAACGCAGATTTCAGCAGCTCCAACTGGCCCCGCCGCACTGCAGGGTCCGGCGACAGCAGAGTGTCGATCTCGTGTTGCACCACCTGCTGCATTCCACCCATCGCATGGTATTCGGCCAAACGGAGATCTCCGTCGCCGCCGTAGTCCTGGTACAGGCGTGCCAGGGTCAGCGAGAGCAACGGCAGGGTGTCCGCGCCCTGAACGCCTTCTTCCAGCAGCCGATCCACCAGAACAGTCTCGACTTCCAGCGGTCTCCCCGCCCCCGTGGCACGGGCTGCGGGGCCAAGGATGACCTCCCTGAACCGGGCGACCGGCATAGGTTTGAGCTCGTCGAAGACGACACTTTTAAGCCGGGCCAGCTCAGGTGCGGTCTGCAATGGTTCGTAGAAATCCGAACGGACCGTTGCGGCAACAATTAACGCCGGCACGGTCCCGTCTTCGTGATCCAGCAGTCCGGCAAGCAGATCCAGGAACCGGTGTGCCTGGGGGCCGGCGTCGGCACTGAAGAGCTCTTCGGCCTGGTCCAGCGGTAGGACCAGGGTCGGCGGCGGTGTCCCGACCGGCACCTCCAGCAGCCGTTCGGCGGCCGCCTGCCGGGCTTCGGCCAGCCACTCCTTCAGTTGTGCCGTGTCCACCCGAGTGCACGCATCCTTGATGGCTCCCAGAGTGGGGGTGTCCAGTCCCAGATGGATGCGCCTGGAATGGACCGCGCAGGCGAGGCCCCGGTCCCCGGTGAGCGGGTTGCGCTCGGGGCGCACGGTTTCCAGCACCAGGAACTGCCGGTCCTCACGCCGCAGCCGCGGCACGAGACCCGCCCGCAGGAACGAGGACTTGCCCGCGCCCGACGGACCCAGGATCACGAACAGCGACTCGACGCCGGAGCTGCGCATGGTACGCAGTGCATCCAAGCCCCGCACGATCTGTCCGTCCCGGCCGAAGAATACCGCCGCGTCCGCTTCCTCGAACGGTTCCCACCCCCGAAAGGGGGACCGTCCAGCATCCTTCGGCGGCGGCCAGGCGAAGTGCTCGGCCCCGATCCCTGCACGGCGCAGCCCCTGGTGCAGCCGCCGGAGGCCATCCATGAGAAAAACGACAGGGCTGTCTTGGCCCTCAATTGGAATGTCGGTGGTGGGTCCGTTGCCGAAGAGGTCGCAGCGCTGCCATTCGCCGGTGACGCCTTCCTCCTCCAGAGGCTCCAGCCGGGCACACAGGATCAGCTTTCCCAGATTCTCCGCGGTCCGGTACTCGGCCATGCATTCGCGGGAGGCCTCCCAGCTGGCAGAGAGCAGGCAGATTACCACCTCGCACCGCTCATTGGCCCGAAGCAGGGCCTCCTTCCACCGCTCACCCGGCGCAATACCCGTCACTGGATCAAGATCCAGGAAAATCTCGTCGGCAAGACCGGGGTCCTGCTGCACCAGCCACCGCTTCAATGCGATGGCCTGAGGGGTGTCCCGGCTCGAATGACTCAGAAAGATGCGTGACAAGTGATCACCCCGCTACAGGGCCGGTCTCCGCGTAGCAGCAACATTGTACTGTCACCGCCCTGGACGCCGGACTCGCACGACGCCCGGAAGTCGGCCGTCCCGATATGGCGCACGAATGTCCAAAATTTCGTCGCCTGCAAAGCTTCAAAGACTGTCCCGGCAGCACGGAAATGACGCGCTTCCCGGCCCTGCGATCATGACTGGTACGTCTGCAACCTCCACCGGCAGAGGGAAACGAGGGCCTTCCCATGGTGACAATGGTCCACCTGAGTGGACCGCACTGCAATGGCCAGTTCAAGTCGCCCTAAACCTCATCGCAATTGTCTTAACTCCTCAGGCGGATGAATGGGACGGCTCACGCGCAAACTCAGCTTCCAGAGCCAATGGCGACGTCTAGAACGTGCCCTCCATCGAATGAGCAGTCGTTTCCCGACTCCACTGAAAATGCACGCCATCCTATTTCGGATGCGACAGGATGAACGCGGCCAATCTGCGGTCTACAAACACCGCCATCTCCGGACGGCGGATTCGTTGTTCAGACGAACAGCAGGCTTCTGCATTCGCATATTCTGTTGTCCCACTTCCGCGGTCTTCGCCGGGTCATGCGCGCGTGGGTTGTACCGTCGCAACGGATTCGAGCTGACTGGAGAACGCACAATCCTCGAGAACTGGGAGTGCATCGCACAGGTCACAATGGCCCTGCTCTGACTGTATGAGCCGCTGCACAGGGTCTGGCGGCCGGGGCCCTGGAGGGGCGTTAGCCCCCCCACGCCCACCAGGTCACCCTCCACTAGCCGATGTGCTTGCCGGCTATCCACGCCGCAGGCCAACACAGCCGCTTCCCTCACTGGTCCGGTTCGTAGCGGGAATTGAACCTTTCGGCGGTCATCGCGTAGCCATCGGTGCCGTCTTCGTTGTTGAACACGACGACGTCACCCCTGTCGTAGTAGGTGCGGCCTTCCTTGGTCACCACGCTGCCGGCTTCCGAGGCGACCTCAGCCCAGACCGGGGTGGATTTCACATAGGCACCGCGGTGGATCCGGCGGTAAGTGGCCGCAAAGACGTCCGCGTCGACGGTGTGAATGTCGCCGTCGTCGTCCACCAGCCAGTCCCCGGGCTTGCACTGCTGTTCGCCGCCCCACTTGCGGTAGCTGAACCCGTCGGTGTCCAGACGCAAAGGAATGGCGACGACGTACTGGTCCGGAAAGCGCCTGTAGCGTCGGAGCTCCCTCATAATAGCCCCTTCCGTTCACGCCTGCGGCAGGTCAAATACACTGCCAAAATCAGTTTCCCGCACATCCCGTGCCGCGGCCAGCCTGCCCAGCCGGTGGAGGGCCTCCATATTCCTCGGGGCATCCATCGCACTCAGCGAGGGGACGGTGTCCATAGCGGCAAGGGTTCCGTCCAGGGCGCGGACACTCTCCGGACGCAGGTCCACGTTATAACGCAGGTAACTCATCAACGGGGCACCGTTTAGAAGATCACCCTCCAGCTCCCCCAATTCCCGGTCAATCATCCTCGCGGTAGGGCTGGCGGACATCCACTGCAGCATTGTCTCCTGCAGCACGGCACAATCCTGCAGCACGGACTTCAGCGCCCGCACGGCATGACTGGCAGTCAGTTTTGCCATACTGACGGCAGGATCCACCGCGCCTGTCCCGACCGATACAAGCAGCAGCCTATCGGCACCGGTCTCCCAGCCCACACGGTAGCCTTCCAACGAGGCGTACATAAGCGCCTGCAGGGCAGGGTTGTTGAAGGGACTGACACCACCGTCGACGAAACTCCCGGTCACGGGGCTCACACTGCGTCCGCCAGTGATGGTGATCGTTTCCGGTACAAAGTAGGACGGCGCAGCGGTGGAGGCCCGGACAACCTGCCAGAGGGGATAATCCCGGTTTCCCATCCTGCCGTTGGCGCCAGCAACGAAATACCGTCCCCGGGGGTTGTTGCTCACCGGCCACGGACTGCCGCTGTCCAGGCGTTTGATGACCACCAGCAATCCGGTCAACAGCTCGGGGCCGCCCAAGGTGGTGTCCAAACCGAAGAGATCCTTCAGCTCGGAAACCAGAGCCCGCTCGTCGTACCTGGCGCGCAGAAGAACCTGGCGCAACAGGCTTCGTTCGAACACACGCCGCCCAAGGCTGAAATACCTGTCCCTGACTTCGCCGACGCTCCGGCCTTGGGCAAGAGCCGCCGCGATGATCGCCCCGGTCGACGTGCCTGCAATCAGGTCGAAGTAATGGCAAAGACGGAAGCCGTCGGCGCCGCCATGGCGTTCCCGCAGCAGATCCTCGACCTTTTCCAGAATCCCGAGGCTCAAAATGCCACGCAAGCCGCCGCCGTCAAGTGCAAGAATGCGCTTCGGGCTGCCATCACCGCCGAAATGCTCGTCCCGGGTCAGAATCTGGTAGGGCATCTGGACGCCTCTTCTCATGTAGAGCCGCGTAACTCCATGCTAACGGGACGCAGATCCCCAGGCACGTGCTTTCGGTGTAGGCACACCACACAAAGCTGACCTGTACCTCAACTTCTCCCCAGAGCTGGTTTGGCCATCCAGTCCTCTTCGAAATATGGGTGGTGGGTTCGGGACGGGGCAGAAATTGCTCTGCCGGATGAATGGAGTTTCCATAACTCAAACAGATTCTGACGCACAAACCCCAAGGCAAGGTGTCGCGGCGCGCCCCTGAAACAGTGCTAGCACGGAAGCGACATAACCTCGGACGAGCGCAACATGGAATCACCGGGCAATTAGAGCGATTGTCCAAAAAAGAATTAGGAGAAGGTCATGAACAGAAACCGATTTGCAGCGTTCGCGGCGGGAACAATGATTACCGCAGCGTCGATTGGGTTGGTAGCGGCGCCAGCCGAGGCCAACACCTCAAGTTCGGGCTGCACAGTGGTGAAGCCGGCGGGTCCAAAAGCCGACGGGTACGACAGCAGCAATCGACCAATGGTGAAGTACGTGGTAGATGTCTGGTGCAATAAGGGTCGCTCGATCCGCATCCATCAGCAACGTTGGGAGGAGGATGGTCCCAACGGTCGTGGCGACGATTACCTAGGTGAGAAATATTGGACGCAATCATTCCTAAATCAGAGCGGAAGCGTCAGGCTCACGTACCGCACTCTGTTGCCGCAAACGTGGGACTCGGGCGGCGGGAAAGAACCTAATGAGGAACTGTATCAAAAGGTTCAGTTTAGTGTGACAGAAGGATTGACCACTTCTGCTTGGACGCCTTTCGAGAGAGGCGGCGCCAGTTGGATCTTCCACTAAATGCGGATTGTGAACGCGCCAAATAACTCTCCTGGAGGCGATTGAGCGAAACGCTCATTCCCTTGGTGTCATGAGCACGGCAGCTTGTTTCAGGACCGCTGAGACGCTGATCCGCGCCCACCCACGACCCTGCTGACCAGCGCCAGCGAATAGGCACGGCACCGCCTTTTGACGCCGGAGTCCTTCACAGGAACGAAGCAGCAGGACTTTGTAGAGACGGCCGGTCACCCTCAATAGTGACCGGCCGTCTCCGCTTGTTGGCTGCAGACGGTGACCCGGTCAGATTCACCGGATTCACCCATAACTCCAAATTCACCTAAACTACCTTAGCGCCGAGCAGTTGGTCAGTCGTTGCCTCCCAATTCGCATGGGAGGCTGCCAGAGGCAAACGCATCGATGAGTTGGTCGACGGCGGCAAGGCCTTCTTCCGAGCGTGAAAGTTCATCCCCACGGGAATGGAAATAGTCCAGCAGCGCGTCGTAGCCCGCAACGTTAGTCGGAGACGGAGCTGGCGGACCCTCCTGCACCGGTTTGTATTCGGCATACCGACGAGGAAGGCCAGGTGGGAGTCGCTGCAGACGTTCTTCGAAGAACTCTTCGGATTCGCTCATGATTCCTCCTTGCCTGCCAGCCTACTTGTAGGTCAGGCTGAGCAGCATCGTTTTGAGCTGGGCATAACGCCCGGTTTCCATCCAGGCTTTCGCGGCGGCCCGCGAAGGGAAGGCCAGCGTGGACGGCGAATGGGTGAGGACGACGTAGGCGTTCATGATCCTGTCGGGCAGCTCGATCTGGTTGGATCCGGAACTGCCGTCAGGTGCCAGGAACTCGTGAGCTTCCCGGACATCCATGAAGTAGTGGAGGCTGCCGTCCAGGACCTCGTCGTAGGCGAAGCCGAACTCCGCGACTCCCCCTGATTTCTCCACGATCCCAGACACGGGGCTTTTGTCCAGGACGGTCCGTTTGTCTCCAAGCGGGACATAACTCACTGGACGAGCGCCTTCAGCTCCGCGAGGCCGTTAGCAATGTCTGCTTCCAGAGTCTCCAAGTCCGCTATGATTTCGGCGGGTTCTTTGTGGTCAATCTTTTCGTGCTCAACGTGCTTGTACCTGTTCAGCGACAGGTCGTAGCCATTGTCGACGATCTCGGACCTGGGAACGAGGAAGGACTGATCGGTACGCGCACGATCGGCTTCCGTCGTCGTCCTCTGCTGCCAGCGGCCCAGGACGTCGTCGAGGTCGGAGGTTGCAAGCTGGTTGCGTTTGTCGTCGAGACTGAAGCCGTCCGAGATCACGTCGTAGAACCAGACGTTGTCGGTACCGCCGGAGTTGGTCTTGGTGAAGAACAGGATCGCAGTGGAAACGCCGGCGTAGGGTTTGAAGACGCCGGAGGGGAGTTTGACCACGCCGTCGAGCTTATGGTCCTCAACGAGCATCTTCCGCAGCGCCTTGTGTGCCGTGGACGAACCGAACAACACGCCGTCAGGCACGATCACCGCTGCACGTCCGCCGGGCTTGAGCAGCCTCAGGAACAGGGCGAGAAAGAGCAACTCCGTCTTTTTGGTCTTGACCAGAGAAAGCAAGTCCTTGGCGACGTTTTCGTAGTCCAGGCTGCCGGCGAAGGGTGGGTTGGCGAGGATGACGTCGTATTTTTCTTCCTCGGAACCATGGAGGTCGGCCAGGGAGTCACGATAGGTGATGTCCGGGTCCTCGACGCCGTGCAGGAGCATGTTCATGGACCCAATGCGCAGCATGGTGCTATCGAAGTCGTACCCGTGGAACTGGCTGTGGTGGAAGAACCGGCTCTGTTCGGCATTGGTGAGCAGGTTTGGGTTATTCTGCCGGAGGTGTTCGCCGGCCTGGACCAGAAACCCGGCGGTGCCGGCGGCGGGGTCGCAGATGGCCTCCATCGGCTGGGGCGCTGTCATCTTCACCATGAGATCGATGATGTGGCGGGGCGTACGAAACTGGCCGTTCGTTCCGGCCGAGGCGATCTTGCCGAGCATGTATTCGTAGAGGTCACCCTTGGTATCGCGCTCGTCCATGGGGATTTCATCGATGATGTCGACGACTTTTTCCAGCAGCCCGGCGTTAGGGATGGTGAATCGCGCGTCCTTCATGTGCTGGGCGTAGGAGGATTCCTCGCCCGACTCCGTTAGGAAGATGCCTCGGTCGACGTTCGCAGCCGCGGCAGAATCAACCTCTCAATGAAACGTTCACTCCGGTCCGCGGAACCCGACTGGATCACGTGACCGGGCCAGACGGTCAAACACGAGCGAGCCTTTGAAGCAGCTTCGAATACTCCAAGATGAAGTAATCAGGTTCGCGCGCGGTTGAGTAGAAGTGCTCGGAATCCACGCCGTGCTCCTGGTCTAGTTCCAGTTCTTGACGGATGCGCTTCACTATCGTTTTGGGTACTTCTCGCCCGTCCCCCGTGTTGGTGAAATACGCCTGGAGCCGTCTAGATCTAGACAACCTGAGGATCCCACGACGTTCAACGACGACGCGCGATATTTCGAGCTTCTCACCTCGGTGTTGAAGTATCTCGCAGCCCTTGGTCTTCAAGAGCTTTGACAGTTCCCGCCATGTTATTGAGCGCTCTTCCTTGCTTACTGGCCGCGAGCGTCGGATGATCCAGTCTGCGATCTCGGAAGTCTCACGGTCGGCTACTTGGTCGAAGACAACGTTCGATGGCAAGAGCTGATGCGACGCGACCCTCAGCATCCACTTGAATAGCTCGTCCTCACTGGACTCCAACACGAAGTTGTTACGATCAAGAAAGACAAGAAGCGCCACTAGCGCCGTTCGTTTGTTTCCATTGTGGAAAGCATGATTCTGAACCAACGAGTGTAGAAGTGCAGCGCCAGCTGACTGGATGGTGGAGTACTTGTACTGGCCACCCAAGCTCGTCCCGGGTCTTGACACGGCGCTTTCAAGAAGTTGTACGCTCCGGACACCTGGGGGACTAATCGGATCCTCCGCTTCCGCGAAATCACGTTCGAGTTCCTCATGGATTCCAAGAATCTCATCGGTCGTCAGGAGTCTTCTCTCACGAGCCGTCCCCTTCGCCGTCCACTCAAACGGCGGCGCCACCGGCCGTGAATCAATCTTTAGAACCTCGCGCCGCTGTTCCAACCTGCGCGCCGTATTGTCAGTGGTGGAGACCAGATACGAGTTAAGTCGCCTGATGGAGCCTCTTGGCATGGTGATGGTGCCGGACTTCAATGTGAAACCCAACTCCTCCAACAGGTCCGCCAATTCGTTGCGCTCCAGCCCATACTCTCCGAGCCAGTACGAAACTCTCCTCTGCTGAGCACCCGGAAGGCCCAAGGCCCTTTCGGCCGCCCGCATATCGCGGCGTTCTACTACCGAGTTTGGGGCGTCCACATATTCGACGCCTTCCCCCCATAGCGCGACCAACGCTTGCTCAGTGTCGACCTTGGCCTTTGCTGCCAACGAACTGACTGTAAGCGAACCCTTTGCCACTATTCCCCCAAATTTTGCGATCTCAGATTCACATCAACAAGGCCCGTAGCTGCGGCATTTTGCGCACAATCTAGGCAGCCACGGGCGGCTCGTCTAACTTGCCGGCAGAACTAATCTCCATCACGAGAGAGGCGGAAGGCCCCGCCCGGGCACGGTTGCCAAGTTGCTTGTCACGGATGCCATGCCAATTGTCACCGGCCAACTAACTTGTCACTTGTGCCACCTATCTTGGCAACTCACACCAACTAACTCGTCAGCTGTGCCAACTAAGTCGTCAACTCACACCTAGTTGGAAGTCTTCCAACTAGGTGACTTGTTTCTTCCAAATAGGAAGCGATTCTTCCAATTAGGTCGACATCTCACACACGCGATTTGGCCAACTACCGTGGAACGTGGCCATCTAAGTTGGGAAATGGCCAACTTCTGTGGAACCTCACAGACATCTCACACAGCACTAGAAGTCCCAGTCGTCATCCTCAGTGTTGACAGCCTTGCCAATCACATAGGAAGAACCCGAACCCGAGAAGAAGTCGTGGTTCTCGTCAGCGTTCGGCGACAGGGCCGAGAGGATGGCCGGGTTCACGTCGGTGACGGAGGCCGGGAACATGGCCTCGTAGCCCAGGTTCATCAGGGCCTTGTTGGCGTTGTAGTGCAGGAACTTCTTGACGTCCTCGGCCAGGCCGACGGAGTCGTAGAGGTCGTGCGTGTACTGGACCTCGTTCTCGTACAGTTCGAAGAGCAGCTCGAAGGTGTAATCCTTGATTTCCTGCCGGCGCTCCTCGGAGACCTTCTCCAGGCCCTTCTGGAACTTGTAGCCGATGTAGTAGCCGTGCACGGCCTCGTCGCGGATGATGAGGCGGATCAGGTCGGCCGTGTTCGTCAGCTTGGCCCGCGAGGACCAGTACATCGGCAGGTAGAAGCCCGAGTAGAACAGGAAGCTTTCCAGCAGCGTGGAGGCCACCTTGCGCTTCAGGGGGTCGTCGCCCTGGTAGTAGTCCATGACGATCTGGGCCTTCTTCTGAAGGTTCTCGTTCTCGGTGGACCAGCGGAACGCCTCGTCGATCTCCTTGGTGGAGGCCAGCGTGGAGAAGATCGAGGAGTAGCTCTTGGCGTGCACGGACTCCATGAACGCGATGTTCGTGTAGACAGCCTCTTCGTGCGGGGTGAGGGCGTCCGGAATCAGCGACACGGCGCCGACGGTGCCCTGGATGGTGTCCAGCAGGGTCAGGCCCGTGAACACGCGCATGGTGAGCTGCTGCTCGTCCGGGGTCAGCGTGGCCCACGACTGCACGTCGTTGGACAGCGGCACCTTCTCCGGCAGCCAGAAGTTGTTGACCAGGCGGTTCCAGACATCCACGTCCTTGTCGTCCTGGATGCGGTTCCAGTTGATCGCCTCAACATGGCTGAGAAGCTTTACTTTTTCTGTCATGACTCCGACTCGCTTTCTGAAGAGAGACTGGGCTTGGCTGAGTCCTCGACGCAATACTTGCAGTCGGCTTTCTCTATGCCTTTGTTGGTGTGATGTCTGGTGTGGGCGTTTCGTTGGCTGGAAGGCATCGGACGGCCCTTCCGTACTGCTGACATTTTCGCACGGGTTTCGGTACTGGCCTGCTTCCCAAAGTTCGGGTTGCCGGCACCTTTCTTGGCTTCTGAAAGTGCTTTGCGGGTTTCTTCACCGACCGAATGCCCAAAACTTGGATGCTCCGGGCCGAACTTCCCAAAGTTCGGGTTCTCCGGTCCGGAGTTAGTTCCTTTGCGGTCCTCCGCCCACTTCTTCCGCTGCTCCAGGCTGTGCTTGCCGCCATAAAACGGGTTCTCTGCCCCTGAACGGCTAAGCCCCTTGCGGCCCGTGTTCCTGATGCGGGCGGCTTCGCGTTGTTCTTCGGTCCAGACGACGCCGGTCGGCCCGAGGCCGCCATCGGCAATGTTCAGAAGACGATCCCCTTCTCGTCGCAAGTAGCTGATCCACTCGATCTCCGCCTGCCCCAGCTCGGGCAGGCCTTCAATCCAATCCAGCTCGTCCGCGATGAGATCAGCCGGATCGTGTTTTCGGAGCCAGTCGTAGAACGGCGTCTTGCGACCCTCGGCGGCCACTCGCAGGTGCTGATGGAAACGACGACTGGCCGTCTTGGTCGTGATACCGACATAGCGGTACTCGACCTCCCGCCGAAGCCGGATGCCGTAGACCAAGCCGCCCGTCGCCGTCGTCGTTTCCATCATTTCAACCGATCACTCGAAATCTACCGATTTCAGTTGATCAAAGCATGCACGAGACACAATTTTCCACCTCGGTCCCTTCCAGCGCGAGCTGGCGGAGACGGATGTAGTAGATGGTCTTGATGCCCTTCTTCCAGGCGTAGATCTGGGCCTTGTTGATGTCGCGCGTGGTGGCGGTGTCCTTGAAGAACAGCGTCAGGGACAGGCCCTGGTCCACGTGCTGCGTGGCTGCAGCGTAGGTGTCGATGACCTTCTCGTAGCCGATCTCGTACGCGTCCTGGTAGTACTCCAGGTTGTCGTTCGTCAGGTACGGCGCCGGGTAGTACACGCGGCCCAGCTTGCCTTCCTTGCGGATCTCGATCTTGGACGCCACCGGGTGGATCGAGGAGGTGGAGTTGTTGATGTAGGAGATCGAGCCGGTGGGCGGCACAGCCTGCAGGTTCTGGTTGTAGATGCCGTGCTCCATGACGGAGGCCTTCAGCTCGCGCCAGTCATCCTGCGTGGGGATGTGGATGTTCTTGAACAGCTCCGCGACCTTCTCGGTCTGCGGGACCCATTCCTGCTCGGTGTACTTGTCGAAGAACTCGCCGGTGGCGTACTTGGACTTCTCGAAGCCGCCGAAGGTCTGGCCGGTCTGGATAGCCAGCAGGTTGGAGGCGCGGACCGCGTGGTACACCACCGAGTAGAAGTAGATGTTGGTGAAGTCCAGGCCCTCCTCGGAACCGTAGTGGACCCGCTCGCGGGCCAGGTAGCCGTGCAGGTTCATCTGGCCGAGGCCGATCGCGTGGCTCTGGTCGTTACCGCGGGCAATCGAGGGCACCGAGGTGATGTTGGACATGTCCGAGACGGCCGAGAGGGACCGGATGGCCGTCTCGATGGTCAGGCCGAAGTCCGGCGAGTCCATGGTCTTGGCGATGTTCAGCGAACCCAGGTTGCAGGAGATGTCCTTGCCGGTCTGGTCGTAGGACAGATCATCGTGGTACGTGGTGGGCTGGGAAACCTGGAGGATCTCCGAGCACAGGTTGGACATGATGATCTTGCCGTCGATCGGGTTTTCCCGGTTCACGGTGTCCTCGAACATGATGTACGGGTAGCCGGATTCGAACTGGATCTCGGCGAGGGTCTGGAAGAACTCGCGCGCCTTGATCTTGGTCTTCTTGATCCGGGAATCGTCCACCATCTCGTAGTACTTCTCGGTGACCGAGACGTCGGAGAACGGCATGCCGTAGACCTTTTCGACGTCGTACGGGGAGAACAGGTACATGTCCTCGTCCCGCTTGGCCAGCTCAAAGGTGATGTCCGGGATGACGACGCCGAGCGAGAGGGTCTTGATGCGGATCTTCTCGTCCGCGTTCTCGCGCTTGGTGTCCAGGAAGCGGTAGATGTCCGGGTGGTGCGCGTGCAGGTACACCGCGCCGGCACCCTGGCGGGCACCGAGCTGGTTGGCGTAGGAGAAGCTGTCCTCGAGGAGCTTCATCACGGGGATGACGCCTGAGGACTGGTTCTCGATCTGCTTGATCGGCGCGCCGACCTCGCGGATGTTGGTCAGCGCGAAGGCCACGCCGCCGCCGCGCTTGGAGAGCTGCAGCGCGGAGTTGATGGACCGGCCGATCGACTCCATGTTGTCTTCGATGCGGAGCAGGAAGCAGGAGACCAGCTCGCCGCGCTGCTTCTTGCCGGCGTTCAGGAACGTCGGGGTGGCCGGCTGGAAGCGGCCTTCGATGATCTCGTCCACCATCTGGGTGGCGAGCTTCTCGTCGCCGCGGGCCAGGTGCAGTGCCACCATGCAGACGCGGTCCTCGTAGCGCTCCAGGAAGCGCTTTCCGTCGAACGTCTTCAGCGTGTAGGAGGTGTAGAACTTGAACGCGCCGAGGAAGGTCTCGAAGCGGAACTTCTTCTTGTACGCGCGGTTGTAGAGCTCGCGGATGAAGTTCATCGTGTACTGGTCGAGGGTTTCGCGCTCGTAGTACTCGTTCTTGACGAGGTAGTCGAGCTTTTCCTCGAGGTCGTGGAAGAACACGGTGTTGTTGTTCACGTGCTGCAGGAAGTACTGGTGCGCGGCCTCGCGGTCGGCCTCAAACTGGATCTCTCCGTTGGGGCCGTAGAGGTTCAGCATGGCGTTGAGCTCGTGGTAGCCCAGGCCCTTGTAGGCGGCCGGCATCTCGTGCTTTTCCTGCTTCTCCTGCTTGTCAACGGAGGTGGCGGTGGCCGCGTGGGTGCCTGCGCCCTCAGTTACTGCTGTGTCTGCGACAGTCGTGTCCAAAACTCTTCCAATCCTTGTTGTACGCGGTTGACGTCTTCCGGCGTCCCCATGAGTTCGAAGCGATATAGGTGCGGGACCTTGCACTTGGCGGCGATGATGTCGCCGGCCATGCAGTAGTTGTCCCCGAAATTCGTGTTCCCTGCGCCGATCACTCCGCGGATCAGCTTCCGGTTGCCCGGGTCGTTCAAAAACCTGATGACCTGCTTTGGAACAGATCCCTCTCCCCCGGTGCCGCCATAGGTCGGCACCACCAGCACGTAGGGCTCCCGGGCCACCAGCGGAGCGTCCCTCGGGTAGAGGGGGATCCTGGCGGCGTCGACTCCCAGCTTCGCGACGAAGCGTGCCGTGTTTTCGGAGGTGGAGGAAAAGTAGATGAGGCGGCAGTGCGTTAGTTCGGGAGCTGTTGTGCTGACCGCTTCCCCGCTGTCAGCCGTGGCAGCTACCCGATCTTCAGTTGTTACAACCACGGTGGTCACCTCATCTACCGTGAATTCTTGCCTGGTAGCGGCGTCCCTGAGTGTTTCAGGTGATTGGGCGTTTCAGGCTACGGGGCGTTTCAGGCTACAGCGACGGCGGCGGCCTGCGCCAGTTCTTCGATCTTGTCCGGGCGGAAACCGGACCAGTGGTCCTGGTCAGTGACGACAACGGGGGCCTGCATGTAGCCCAGGGACTTCAGGCGCTCAAGGGCCTCCGCATCCTGGGAGATGTCGACACTCTGGTAGGCGATGCCCTTCTTGTCCAGCGCGCGGTAGGTCGCGTTGCACTGAACGCAGGCCGGCTTCGTGTAAACCGTAACGGTCATGGTCCTAGTCCCCTTTGTTGAAGTCTTCTTCGGAGCGCTTCCCCGGCTCCGACTGTCCCGCGCTGATGCTCTGCTGGAACTGTATGTCGATACTACATGTAGTGCAAGAGCCTCACGCGGACCCCAAGATGATGTATTACAAGTATGTCATTTAACCCACCGTTAATCCACAGGAGGGGGCCCTCCAAATGTCCGGATTTCCGCCATTTTGGCGGACGAAATCCACACCCTGTGCAGTAGTTACCCACATTAATCACCCCCGCGTGTCGCACCGCAGACGGCGTGTCGCGCCCCTCCGTGCGGGCGCGTCACGGTGGCGCCGGCCACTACATCTGGTGTCCGGGCACACTAAAGAGGCGGGCACCGTGGTGCCCGCCTCATCAGATGGTGATTGTTCTAACACCCGAGTCGTCATACCCTGCGCCGTCATGCCGTGACCGGCGCCACGGGGACCTATTCAGGACCTATTCAGGACCTCGGCTGGTGCTCGGTCTAGGCCGCGCCCTTGGTGGCGGCACCGTTCGTAAGGGCACTGTCGAGCACGATCTGCTGCACGTCGAGATAGCCCGTTTCAAACCCGGCCCGGGAGTAGCACAGGTAGAACAGCCACATCCGCTGGAAGACCGCGTCGAAGCCCATGGCCCCCACCTCGTCTTCGCGGGCCATGAACCGCTCCTCCCAGAGCCTCAGGGTCTGGGCATAGTGGTCGCCCATGGCGAGGCGTTCGCGCACGCGCAGTCCGGTCTGCTTGGCGGTGATGTCTTCGATGGCGCGGACGGACGGAATGACCCCGCCGGGGAAGATGTACTTGTGCACCCAGGTGTAGCTGGTGCGGGTGGCCATGAGGCGGTCGTGGGCGATCGTGATGGCCTGGATGGCCACCTTGCCGCCCGGGGCCAGGACCCGCTCGATTGTCTGGAAGTACGTGGCCCAGTATTCGAAGCCGACGGCCTCGATCATTTCGACCGAGACGACGGCGTCGTACTCCCCCTCCACAGCGCGGTAGTCCTTCAGCTCGATCGTGACAGCGTCGGCGTAGCCGGCCTCGGCCACGCGCCGGCGGGCGAGTTCCTGCTGTTCGCTGGAGAGCGTGACGGAGTAGACGGTGGCGCCGCGGGAGGCGGCGCGCAGGGCGAGCTCGCCCCAGCCGGTGCCGATTTCCAGGACGCGGGTGCCTTCCTTCACGCCGGCCTTGTCCAGGAGGCGGTCAATCTTGGCCTGCTGCGCGGCGGCCAGCCCGTCCCAGGCCACGCTCCGCAGGGCGTCGCCGTTTTCCGGGAAGAGGGCGCTGGAGTACGTCATGGTGCTGTCCAGGAACGAGGCGAAGAGCTCGTTGGAGAGGTCGTAGTGCCGCGAGATGTTGGAGCGGGTGTTTTTCTCGGTGTTCCGTTCCCTGCGCGGCTGGCGCGGGAGGTACAGGCCGCGCAGCTTCTGCAGCGGCTCGGGCACGAGTGTGCCGACGCGGGAGGCAAACACCTCCATGACGGCGGTGAGGTCATCGGCGTCCCAGTCGCCGGCCATGAAGGACTCGCCCAGGCCGATCAGGCCGCCGTCGCCGAGCCGGGCGGCGAAGTCGTCGGGCCGGTTGATGGTCATGACGGGGTAGGCGGTGCCGGCGGGCGCCTGCTCGGCGGGTGCCTGGTCCGAGGCATCCCGCTCCAGAACGGCATTGCCCGGCGCCTTTCCCAGCGCCGTCTTGCCCAATATCGTGCCGTCCGGGTACCGGACTTCCAGCGGCAGCCTGCGCACGGCCGCCTTGAAGATGGCGTCCGCAGCGCGTCCGGCCACACGGGCCTTCAGGCTCGAGGGCACTGTCGCGATGCTGGGCCAGATGGCGGCGTCGATGGCGACGGGCGGCTGGGGAACGGTGTAAGGCACCCTGCTGCTGACGGCTCCGCTGCGCGTGGCGCCCTGGGCCCGTCCCGCGCCGGATCCGGTCGCTTCGGTCATAGTCACTGAACTGCCTCCTGTGAAGGGTGGTGTGGTTTCTTGATGATGGGCAGGCGGCGTGCCCACAGCCTGATGCCCTGCCAGCGGATCTGCGCCGCAACACGCAGCGGGCCCAGAGGTACCGCGAGCGCCGCGGACACGATGTACCGCAGCGTCGCTTCGTGGCGGACGCCGTCCATGGTGGCGATGAAGGGCTGCTGGCCCTCCCGCTCCAGGACGATCGATACGGCAAGCCGTTCACCGGGTTCGGGGAGCTTCATGCGGTACTCGCCGTCGACGTCGTTGAACGGGGAGACGTAAAACGCCTTCGGGACGCTCGCCCGGCCAGTGGCGTCGGTTTCGAGGAGGTAGCAGTGCCGCTCCCCGTACGTGTTGTGGACCTCGACGACGACGCAGCGCAACTCACCGGCGCTGTCATGGCACCAGAACACGCTTAGCGGGTTGAACACGTGCCCGAATACCCGGGCACTGGCCAGCATGGCGATGCGTCCGCCGTCGAGCCCGATCCCCTGGGTGGCGAGGTAGCGTTCCACATTGCCGCGCAGCGTGCCGTCCGGGTCGCCGAGATGGTCCTCCACCCGGAAGCCGGCCAGCGGCCGGAGCAGCCGCGGCAACTGCGGAAGGTGGTCGACGTCGACATACCAGCTGTAGCTGCGGTACGTGAAAGCGTTGTGCAGCGGGGTGCGCCGCACATGGGAGATGACTGTGCGATAGATGGCGGCGCGGTAGATGGCTGCAATTGCGCTCATGAGCCCTCCGCGGAGACGGCCTGCAGGTCAGGATCTTCGGCCACGGAACGGTACTCCTCGTTCAGGGCGGCGGCATCGTCCCAGTCGCGGCCCAGCAGGGCGGCGGCCTTGAGGCCGGACAAGGCGCCGTCCTCGTGGAATCCCCAGCCGTGGTAGGCGCCGGCGAAGGCCAGGCGCTCGTCGCCGAGTCCGAGGATCCGCTCCTGCGCCTTCAGCGACTCCGGGGTGTACTGCGGGTGCTCGTAGACCATCCGGTCCAGGACCGCAGCGCCGTCGATCAGTTCGGATTCGCCGAGGCTGACGATGTACCGGCCGCCGTCCGCGGGCTCCAGCCGCTGCAGCCGTGTCATGTCGTAGCTGACCAGGACCTTGTCCGGCCGGGCATCGCAGGACGGCAGCCGGTAGTTCCAGGATGCCTGGGCGTTGGGGCTGGCCGGCAGCACGGCTTCGTCGCGGTGGAAAATGGTCTGGTTCACCGAGTACGGCATGCCGCCAAGGGCATCCCTCTCGGCGGCCGAGGCCCCGGTGAGCATGCGCAGGGCCTGTGCCGGGTGGGTGGCGATCACGACGGCGTCAAAGGTCTCGCGCACAGTCCCGGCACCCAGCGCGGACGTGACGTCCACGCCGTCGGCGTGCCGGTGCACCGTGGTGACAGGGCTGGCGAGCCGGATGTCCGGCAGGGTCTTGGCCACCTTGTCAACGTATCTGCGCGAGCCGCCGGTGACCGTCCGCCACTGCGGCGAGCCTTTGACGCCGAGCAGGCCATGGTGGCCCAGGAAGGTGAACAGGTAGCGGGCCGGGTAGGCCAGCGCGGTGGTGGGGTCGCAGGACCAGACGGCGCTGACCACAGGGGTCATGAAGTGCGAGATGAAGTAGCTGCCGAATTTTTCCCGGGCCAGGAACTCGCCCAGGGTGAGCTCGTGTCCTGTGCCGGTGCCTGTTCCCGTGGAGGGTTCCGCCAGCAGGGCGCGGGCCCGGCGGTGGAACCGGGTGACTTCCAAGAGCATCCGCAGGTAGCGGCCGCGCAGCAGGGTGGACGGCCGGGGAATGATGCCGCTCCCGTTGGGCCGTGCGCCGGCGTATTCCAGGCCGCAGCCGTCGCAGCGGACGGACATGCTCATCTCGGAGTCCTGGGTTTCGACGCCGAGCTCGGCGAACAGGCGCAGGAGTGTGGGGTAGGTCCGCTCGTTGTGCACGATGAAGCCGGTGTCCACGCCCAGGGTGGGCCCGTTCTGCTGCGGCACATCGTGGGTGTGGGCGTGGCCGCCGAGCCGGGCGTCCGCCTCGAAGAGGGTCACCCGGTCCCGCCCGTTCAGCACGTAGGCGGCGGTCAGCCCCGCCACTCCGCTGCCGATGACGGCGACCCGCCGTCCTCCCGGAATCCCTGCTGCTTGCGACACTGGTCTGCTCCTGTTGTTTAGCCCAAATACTTCTCTAGCCCGAAGTCTCTTGTGGGCTATTCGTTGCCGTCGGGCGGCCGGATGAGTATGGATTCCGCATTTTTCAGGTCGGCTTTCAGTTCACCGCCTGCGGCGCCGGCAACCGTCGCTCGGTTGGGGCCCCTCGAAGTCTCATGCATGGGCATGGCCGTGCCGTGCAGACATTCCGTGCAGCCAACCCTGGCCGCCCGGGGTAGGCCGGATATGCCACAATGAAGCGGGATTTCCGGTCCCGTCCCGTGGACCCGCCACATTGGACCTGCTACCAGGCGAAGGGCAGCCCTTGATCAACCCCGTCCATCTTCGGACCCTTGTCGAAGTGATCCGGCTTGGATCGTTTGCGGCCGCCGCGGCCCGGCTCGGCTACACGGCCTCGGCCGTCTCCCAGCAAATGTCGGCACTGGAGCGCGACACCGGCGTCACCTTGTTCCAGCGGGCGGCCCGCAGCATCCAGCCGACGGAAGCCGCCGTCGTCATGACACGGCACGCAGCCAAAGTGCTCACGGATATCGAGACGCTCATGGCCGCCGCCTCACGGGCGCAGGAGAGCCCCAGCCAGGAGCTGCGGCTGGGCATTTTCCCGAGCCTTGCCACCTATGTGCTGCCGCCGATCCTGCAGAACCCGGCCTGGAAGAAGCTCGGCATCGACCTGCGGGTCTCGGTCGCGGAACCGGCCCAGACCATCCAGGGGCTGCGGACCGGCGGCGAACTCGACGTTGCCCTGGTGTACCAGGTGGGACAGTCCGGCCTCGCCTGGCCGCACACCGTGGACCGGCAGTGGATCGGCGACGACGACTTCCGGGTGGTGCTGCCCGCGGCCTGGGGCATCGGCACGGATTCCAAGGTGGCCGCCCCGCATCTCTCGGACATGCCCTGGATCATGCATCACCCGGGCACATCCGATGCCACGGTGATCGAACGCCTCTTCGCGAGCTGCAACCTGCACCCCCGTGTGGTGGCCTACAGCGATGACTTCCATGCCAGCCTGGAAATGGCGGCCGCCGGGCTCGGCGCCGCCCTGGTCCCCGAGCTGGCCCTGCGGCACCGGCCTGCCGGCGTCGTGGTCCTCGATGTTCCGGAGATCAGGCTGGCCCGCAATGTTTTCGCCCTGCTGATCAACGAGAAGCGGACCGCCCAGGTCCAGCTGTTCGTGGAACTGCTGGCCGAGACGATGCACAGGCTCAGCACCGTGCGAAAGGATTGAGCCCGAAGGGCCGAGCTGAAAGACCACACGTCTAAGAACTGCGGAGGGGTTTCCCTCCGGCGCCCGATCGAGAAGGATGGGGGCCATGAACAAAAGCTATTCAGCCTCCCGGCCCGTCTCCTCCGACAACCCCGAGGTAATCGCCGCGGCCATCCGGGCGGCCACCGAGGAACTCCGGGACACGCTGCAGCGCCATGGCATCGAGGCGAGCTTCGAGGACATAGCCCTGCTGGGGCACTCGGAGTCCTGGGACGACGAGGGGACGCGTTGGGTCGAGGTCGAATGGGACGGCGTGGAAGCCGGTTAGGACCTGACCCGCTTTCCGACCGGCGCGACCAGCGCGTCGATGATCCGGTGCCTGGTCCGGGTGTACGGCGGGTAGATGAGTTCCAGTGTGTCCGGCCACAGCGGCTTGTCCAGGGTGGAGCGCTCATGCGAGAACGTCCGCACCGAATGTTCCCCGTGGTACGCGCCCATGCCGCTGCCGCCTACCCCGCCAAACGGAAGCCCGGGGACGGAGAGGTGGGCCGCCGGAACATCGAAACACAACGCCCCGGACGAGGTCCGCTCGGCGAAGGCACGGCGCGTCGCGGGATCCTTGCTGAAGACGTAGAGGGCCAGCGGTTTGGCGCGCCCGTTGACCTCCCCGATGGCCGCGTCGAGCCCGCGCACGGGCACCAGTGGCAGCAGCGGGCCGAAGATTTCTTCGGCCATGACGGCGTCGCCGGGCGCCGGCCGCAGCAGGGTCGGCGCTAGGTAGCGGCTGGCGGCGTCGCGCTGTCCGCCGTGCACCACCGTGCTGGCGTCGGCCAGGGCAGCGAGCCGTGCGAAGTGGCGGTCATCGACAATCCGGCCGTAGGACGGGCTCGCCGCCGGGTCCGTTCCGAAGAGCGCCGTGATGGCCTTGATCAGCTCGGCCTGCAGCGGCTCCAGGACCTCCTCGCGGGCCAGGACGTAGTCCGGGGCGACGCACGTCTGCCCAGCGTTCATGAACCGGCCCCAGGCAATCCGTTTGGCCGCCGTGGCAAGGTCCGTGGACGCATCGACATAGGCCGGGCACTTGCCGCCGAGCTCCAGCGTCACGGGGGTCAGGTGTTCGGCGGCCGCGCGCATCACCACCTTCGCCGCGGCCTCTCCCCCGGTGAAGAAGATGTGGTCGAACCGTTCGGCCAGCAGCGCTGTGGTCTCCGGGATGCCGCCCTCAACCACCTCGGCGGCGCCGGCCAGGTATTCGGGAATCCAGCGGGCCAGCGCGGCCGAGGTGGCCGGGGCGTGTTCGCTCGGCTTGAGCACTACGGTGTTTCCCGCGGCCAAGGCTCCGGCCAGCGGGGCGAGCAGCAGTTGCAGTGGGTAATTCCACGGCCCGATCACCAGCACCACGCCCAGCGGAGTGAGTTCGGTCCAGGCACGGGCCGGCTGTACTGCGGGAGGCACCGGCACGCGGCGGGGCCGCAGCCAGTTTTCCAGGTGCCGCTCCAGATGTGCCGCCTCTGCGTCAGCGAATCCGATCTCCGCCAGCTGCGCCTCGGTGCGGTGCTTGCCCACGTCGTGGGCGAGGGATTCGGCGAAGTCCGCCTGCCGTTCCGCCAGCATGCGCCGCAGCCCGCGCAGTTGATCCAGCCGCCAGGTGAGTGGACGCGTGGTCCCGGCGTCGAACACGGCACGGGCACGGACGACGGGCGAGATTACATGCTGCATCCGATCAATCTACAGTCACACGGACATCCGCCGGTCCGGCACCCGATAAAACCCTGCCAACGCTGGAATGGTCCGGTTTTCAGGACTATGTTGAACATATGAACAAGGTAGCGAGCAAGCACTTCGGCGAGGTCGAGCTCAACCACGGAAGGGACCATAATCTCACCGCCACGCATGAGCTGGCGGGCCAGACCGTGGAGCTTGACCTGAATGTCAACGCGCATGACCATTTCGATGAAGCGGCCATGCACAAAGTTGACTACCGCTTGCGCTTCCTGCCCGAGCTCGTGGACCAGGTCCGCGAAATGATCGCCGAGGAACTGGACCAGGAAGGCACCAGCCCCCAGGAGTACCGCCACTTCCACTGCAACGCGATCAAGGACGAACACCTCAAGAAGGTTTTCGGCGTCGAGAACAAGAGCCAGCTGACCGACGAGGTCTTCCTCAGGGCGCTCAAGCTCGGCCACGTGGGCATCTACCCCGGCCAGCCGGAACGCTACTTCGTCCTCGACTTCACGCTGGGCCAGCATTTCACCGACGAGGTCCTCGTCGCCTCCGCGGATGAGGACGGCGTCGTCGACGACGAAATCCTCTGGGAATCCTGAATCGCCGGCGAACTTGGATCCACTGCTCCGCAGGTGCCCTTTTGAGCGCCCAAAAGGGCGACTGCTCAGCAATCGATGACCAAGAACGTACGACGCCGGCCGGCCACCTTGCGAGGTGACCGGCCGGCGTCGTTTTGGCTGGAGCGGGTTACTTGGCGGCTTGGAGCAGTTCGGCGCGGACCGTCTTGGTGGCCGTGACCAGGTTGCGCAGGGACTCTTCGGTCTCGGCGTAGCCGCGCGTCTTCAGGCCGCAGTCCGGGTTGACCCAGAGCTGGCGGGACGGGACGTGCTTGACCGCGGTGCTCAGCAGCTCGGTGACTTCCTGCTCGCCCGGGACGCGGGGCGAGTGGATGTCGTAGACACCCGGGCCCACGCCGCGGCCGAAGCCGTGGGACTCGAGGTCGTGCACAACCTCCATGCGGGAGCGGGCGGCCTCGATCGAGGTGACGTCGGCGTCGAGGCCGTCGATCGCGTCGATGATGGCGCCGAACTCGGAGTAGCACAGGTGGGTGTGGACCTGGGTGGCGTCCGCGGCACCGGCCGTGGAGAGGCGGAAGGACTTCACGGACCAGTCCAGGTACGCGGCCTGGTCGGCCTTGCGCAGCGGCAGGAGTTCGCGGAGGGCCGGCTCGTCCACCTGGATGACCTTGATGCCGGCCGCTTCGAGGTCGGCGATCTCGTCGCGGAGGGCCAGGGCCACCTGGTTGGCGGTCTCGCCGAGCGGCTGGTCATCGCGGACGAAGGACCAGGCGAGGATGGTGACCGGGCCGGTGAGCATGCCCTTCATCGGCTTGTTGGTCAGGGACTGCGCGTACTTGGCCCATTCCACCGTGATCGGGGCGCTGCGGGTGACATCGCCCCACAGGATGGACGGGCGGGTGCAGCGCGAGCCGTAGGACTGGACCCAGCCGTGCACCGTGACGTCGAAGCCTTCGAGGTTCTCGGCGAAGTACTGGACCATGTCGTTGCGCTCGGGCTCGCCGTGGACCAGGACGTCGAAGCCGAGCTCTTCCTGCAGCTCCACGACGCGCTTGATCTCTTCCTTCATGAGCTGCTCGTACTGCTCCGTGGTGAGGTCGCCACGGTTGGCGCGGGCGCGGGCGGTGCGGATTTCCGAGGTCTGCGGGAAGGATCCGATGGTGGTGGTGGGCAGCGGCGGCAGGTGCAGCGCCTTCTCC
>NZ_CAKKMF010000048.1 GCF_918697925.1 Arthrobacter sp. Bi26 | reverse complement strand
GGTCACCCGCGCGGGAATGGTCTGGGCCGCGGTTGCCAGTGCGCTGGTGGTGCTGATCGTGCTCATCGCCTTCATCCTGCAGAACCAGGAATATGTGCAGGTGAAGTTCTTTGGCCTCGAGGGGTCGGTTCCGCTCGGCGTTGCCTTGTTCATCGCGGCCGTCGGCGGCGGCGTGCTGGTCGCGATCGCCGGAGCGGCCCGCATCATTCAACTGCGGCTCGCCGCGCATCGTGTCCGCCGACAGGCCGGCCCGGGCACGCGCACGCGCTAAAGCCGCCAGGCGCTACCCTCTATCCATGGGCGAAGCAGACCCCCGGAGCCAGCCAGCCATTACCACCGCCGCGGCGGACTGGCCCGACGTCGAGCGTCTTTTTGGCGTCCGCGGCGAACCGTCACGCTGCTGGTGCCGGTTCTTCGCCGTGACCGGCAGCGAGTGGTCCGCGTCGACGCCGGAGGACCGCAAGAGCCAGTTGAGGGACAAGTTCGACGGCGGCCAGCCGGCGCCCGGTGTCCTGGCCTTCCGCGACGGGCATCCAGTGGGCTGGTGCGCCGTCGAGCCCCGCGGGTGCTATCCAAGGATCCTGCGCTCGAAGGTCCTGACGTCGGCCCCTGACGTGGCCCGGGATCCCGGCGGGAACCCGGTGTGGTCAGTCAGTTGTTTCGTCGTCTCCCCCGGCCAGCGCCGGCGCGGTGTGGCGGGGGCGCTGCTGGCAGCCGCCGTCGAGCACGCCTTCGCGCACGGCGCCACCGTGGTGGAGGGCTATCCGGTTGATCCCGCGCGACGGCCCAAGGCGGGCCCGGCAGACCTCTATCACGGCACCTTGGGGCTTTTCCTGGCGGCCGGTTTCACAGTCGTCAGCGACGCGGTGCCGGGACGCGCCGTCGTGCGCCTGGCCGCACCCCCGACTGGAGCCCGCCGCGGTCCCAGGCCCCAGCCCTAGCCCTAGCCCTAGCCCTAGCCCTAGCCCTAGGGCAGCGTAAGGATCACAGGCCCGTCCGCGGTGATGGCCACGGTGTGCTCGCTGTGCGCGGCGCGGCGACCGTTCGCCGAGCGGAGGGTCCATTCGTCGTCGTCATGGTAATAGTCGTCCTTGCGGCCGAGAATCAGCATCGGCTCGATGGCGATGACCAGGCCCTCGGTCAGTTTGATGCCGCGGCCGGGACGCCCGTCGTTGGGCACGTGCGGCTCGGCGTGCATGGTCCGGCCGATCCCGTGGCCGCCGTGATCGGCAAGCAGCCCGTAGCCGGCCCGCCGCGCTGCCCCGCCGATCGCGTAGGCGAGGTCCCCCATCTTGTTCCCGATCCTTGCCGCTTCGATCCCCCGGGCCAGGGCGGCGTCGGTGGCGTCGATGAGGGCCTGGTCCACCGGGTCCGGGGTCCCCACAATGAAGCTGACGGCGGCATCGCCGCACCAGCCGTCCAGGAACGCGCCGCAGTCCACGCTCAGCAGGTCCCCGTCCTGCAGCCGGTACTCGTTGGGGATGCCGTGCACCACGGCGTCGTTGACGGACGCGCAGATGACCCCGGGAAACGGCACTGACGCCCACCGCGGCCGGTAGTTCAGGAACGCCGGCGTGGCGCCGGCGTCGGCGATGGACGCCGCGGCGACCTCGTCCAGTTCCTTGAGCGAGACGCCGACGGCGGCGGCCTCCCGGACCCGCCCCAGCGTGTTGGCGACGACCCGGCCGGCCTCGCGCATCAGTGCGATCTCTTCAGGACTCTTAATCATGGACATGGGTTTCCTTCCGACGCGGAGCCGCGGCTTGCTGGGTTCAACTCTAGAGCCCGCCGCAGGATGTCTACAGTGGCCTCATGGTCACCACTGAACTGATTGACGCGATCCGCGGCCGGCTGCAGGCGGTGGCCGATCCTGGCCGCGCCGCGGGGGCGCAGGCTTATATGAAATCGCAGATGCCCTCACTGGGCGTGCGCGTTCCCGAGGTCCGCAGGATCGTCCGAGCCGAGGCGGCGGCCCATCCGCCGGGCGGCCTGGCGGAGCTGCAGTCCACCGTGCTCGCGCTGTGGCGGAGCGCCAGCTGCCGTGAGGAACGTTATGCCGCGATCGAGCTCACGGGGCTCAAACTCGCCGCCGGGGAACTGAGCATGCTGGCGCTGTACGAGGAAATCATCCGCACCGGAGCCTGGTGGGACCTGGTGGACGGGGTGGCGCACCGGCTGGGCACGCTGTTGCAGGCGCACCGGGCAGAGCTGACGCCGGTGCTGGGGCGCTGGAGCAGGGACGACGACTTCTGGGTCCGGAGGGCCTCCATTACGGCGCAGCTGGGGGCGAAGGCGGCCACTGACACGGCCCTCCTGGCCGCAGTAATCGAGGCCAACCTCGATGATCCGGAGTTCTTCATCCGCAAGGCCATCGGGTGGGCGCTGCGCCAGTACGCCAGGACGGATCCGGCCTGGGTGCGGGCCTTCGTGCAGCGGCACTGGGACGATCTCAGCCCGCTTTCCCGCAAGGAAGCGCTCAGGAACCTGCCGGCCTAGATGATCGGGCGCGTGGTGACCGGCTCGTCCGACTTGCTGAACAGCAGCTTGGTCTTCGGGTCCAGGAAGATCAGGTACAGGGCAAACAGCAGGGCGATGATCGCGGCGGCGTTGCGGGCCAGCGCCAGGGCCAGGCCGAGGTCCGCGGTCTGCAGGTACGGGAAGACGTCCAGCTGGTCCGAGATCGCGTACACCATGAAGAAGGACACGATGAAGTAGAGCGCCTTGACCTGCCAGTCATCTCGGATGCCGGTGACGGCAAAGAGCGGGATGAGCCAGACGATGTACCAGGACTGGATCATCGGGGACAGGAGCACGACGGCGGCGAACGCCAGGGTGAGCCGGCGCATCAGCCGGTCGTAGTCACCGCGGAAGATCTGCCAGGCCACGATCCCGACGGCGAGCAGCTTGCCGGCGTCGAACACCCACTTGGCCAGTCCCCAGCCGTCGAGCCCGAAGGCGTTGGAGATGGAGGCCACGATCAGGCCCACCAGGCCAACGGGCGCGTACCAGATCCAGATGCTGCCCGGCGCGGACAGCCCGTTGATCCAGCCGAAACCGAAGCCGTTGACCCGGCTCATGAGGTACAGCAGGGCCAGGCTGATGCCGGCCGTGAGGGCCCAGAAGACGAACTTGCGCGGCCAGCTGGCGCCCTTGCCAGCCCAGAGCAGGCCGATGAACGGCAGGAAGACGACCGTGATCGGCTTGACCGAGATGGACAGCGTGACCAGCACGATGCCAAGGATGACCCGGCGGGTGGCGCAGTAATACAGGCCGGCCAGGGCAAGGCCGATCATGAGGGCGTCGTTGTGGACGCTGGCGATGAAGTTGGTGAGGAAGAGCGGGTTGGCTGCCGTCAGCCACAGGGCCCGGTTCGGGTTCACGCCGTGCAGCTCGGCCAGTTTTGGCACGTAGATCACGCAGAGGACGACGCCCACGAGTGCGGCCAGCCGGAACAGCATGATGCTGCCTTCGGGGTGCACATTGGTGGCCCAGACCACGAACTGTTCGATCCACAGGAACAGCTGGCCGTACGGGACGGGGGCCTCGGTCCACATCCTGTCGGCGCCCAGCTGGAAGTAGTTCGACAGCGCAGAGATGCCGTTTTCGTAGGGGTTGAAGCCTTCCACCATGAGCCGGCCCTGGCCGATATACGCGTAGACGTCGCGGCTGAACAGCGGGACGGAGAACATCAGCGGCAGGCCCCAGGCCACCGTCGCCTGGAGCGTGGCTTTGCGGGCGCCGGCTCCCCAGACCCGGACGCGCTGGCCGAGCCGCAGCCAGGCGCGGACCAGCAGCATCCCGCCGAAGGCCAGCAGGACAATGGACAGGGCGACGCCAAGGGCCTCGGTGCGCATCCAGATGAACAGCGGAACACGGCGGAGCTCGGACGCGGGGGCGAGCCAGCCGACACCCATCGAACCGATCGTCATGAACAGCGATCCCAGGAACCCGGCAAGGATTGGGGACCGGGGGTTGTCGACGTCGCCAACGGCACCGTCCCCCAATGGGGTGAGCTCAGCCGGGCCGAGCGCAGACCGGCCGGACGCAGAGGGGCGGGACGTGGACGTGCGGGACGTACCGGCAGCCGTTCCCCCCGCCGCAGGCACAGGCGCCGTCATGTCAGGATCGTCCAATCTGTTGTGGGCCATATTTCCGCCCACAGCTAGCCGCATTGTCCGGCCCGGGGCGCCGCGTTGAAGAAATCGGTTGACGAAATAATTCGACGGCCGCGTATCCGAAATCCTAGCACCGGACGGCTCTGTGGCGTCGGAACGGTAGGCTGGGCGGGTGCCTATTACTAACGAACGCATCGTCTGGATTGACTGCGAAATGACCGGCCTGGACACCAAGAATGACGCCCTCATCGAGGTGGCCGCCCTGGTGACAGATTCGGAGCTCAACATCCTGGGTGACGGCGTCGACGTCGTGATCAAGCCTGACGACGCCGCGCTGGCCCAGATGAACGACTTTGTCCGCGACATGCACACCCGGTCCGGTCTTCTTGAGGAGCTCCCGCACGGCAAGACCATGGCCGAAGCGCAGGCAGCGGTGCTCGACTACATCAAGAAATGGGTGCCGGCCCCCCGGAAGGCCCCGCTCGGCGGCAACTCCGTGGGCACCGACCGCGTGTTCCTGGTCCGCGATATGCCCGAAGTGGTGGAGCACCTGCACTACCGGGTCATCGATGTGAGCACCATCAAGGAACTCTCCCGCCGCTGGTTTGCCCGGGCCTACTTCCAGTCCCCCGCCAAGCTGGGCGGGCACCGGGCCCTCGGCGACATCAAGGACTCGATTGACGAACTCCGGTATTACCGCGAGGCCGTGTTTGTCCCGGCGCCGGGCCCGGACAGTGCCACGGCGCAGCGGATCGCCAAACGCGTCATGGACGGCGAGGCAGCCGCCGCCAATCCGGCGCAGTAGCGGCACACTGACGGAAACCAACCGCCGGCACCGCCGCGAAACGTGGCGCAGGAATGTAATCTGCGCCACGTTTCGCGGAAATTTTGGTGAAAATCGCAAAAGTGGCAAAACCACCCCCAAACAACAGGTAAGCTATTTGTCGTTGCCTTTCCAGCCAGCCGGTTCGCCGGAGGGCGCGATACGGCACATGGTGGGCGTAGCTCAGTTGGCAGAGCGCCTGGTTGTGGTCCAGGAGGTCGCGGGTTCAACCCCCGTCGCTCACCCTCATGAAGGACGGCAGTGATTGTCCGACCTTTTCCAAAGGCCGCACCGGATATCCGGTGCGGCCTTTGTTGTCTGTACCGAGTTTTTGACCGTACGGCGCAGTTGTCCCGGGATCTGTCATTGGAAGGAAACGCAGTGAAGCGCAAGCTCTTTGAAGAAGACCACGAGATGTTCCGTGAGATGGCCGCCGAGTTCAACGTGCGCGCGATTGCCCCGCACTACGCGCAGTGGGACGAGGACCACATGATGTCCCGGGAACTGTGGTCGGCGGCCGGCGAGCAGGGCCTGCTGGGCCTCGCCGTGCCGGAAGAGTTCGGCGGCATGGGGATGTCCGACTACCGGTTCCGGGCAGTGCTCGACGAAGAATTCGCCAAGAGCAACCACCTCGCGGTCGGCCTGGCGTTCCACCTCCACGACGACATGGTCCTCCCCCATCTGCTGGCCTACGGCTCCGATGATCTCAAAGCCCGCTGGCTGCCGGGAATGGTCTCCGGCGACAAGGTCACCTCGGTCGCCTGGACCGAACCGGGGGCCGGCTCCGACCTGCGCGGCATCCGCACCAAGGCCGTCCGCGACGGCGACGACTGGCTCATCAGTGGCCAGAAGACGTTTATCGGCAACGGCATCTCCGGTGACGCCTCCCTGGTCCTGGCCCGCACCGACGGTGGCACCGGACGCGGAAACCACGACTCGTTCTCGCTGTTCATGGTCCAGAAGGGCGAGGGCTACAACACCGGTAAACAGCTGGACAAGATGGGCCTCAAAGCCTCCGACACGGCCGAATTGTTCTTCGACAACGTCCGCGTCCCGCACGCCGATCTGGTGGGCGAGGAAGGCAAGGGCCTGCAGTACGCGGCCGAACAGCTCCCCCAGGGCCGTCTGGCGATCGCCGTGGCCAGCTCCGCCGTCGTGCGCGCCATTTACGAGGCGACCGTCCGCTACACGAAGGACCGCAACGCGTTTGGCGAGCGGGTCATCGATTTCCAGAACAGCCGCTTCGAACTCGCGGACATCCTGACGGAGGTCGAGGTCACCGAAACGTACGTGGACCAGGCCATCCTCGCCTTCAACGCGGGGGAACTCGACGCCGCGTCCGCTGCCCGCGCCAAACTGTGGGCGTCCGAGCGCGCCAAGTCCGTTACGGACCGCTGCCTGCAGCTGCATGGCGGTTACGGCTACATCCTGGAATACCCGGTGGCCCAGGCCTACCTCGCCGCCCGGCTGCTGACGATTTTCGGCGGCACCAACGAAATCATGCGCGACGTCGTCGGCCGCACCATTGCCGGCTGAGACGCCGCGTCTCCAACAGCACCCGAGGAACCCCCTGACATGACCGTCCTGCCCATTACGATCTGGGGCGAGCCCGTGCTGCACCGCCGGGCCGCGGAAGTCGAAGTCTTCGACGACGAGCTCCGCACCCTGATCGCCGACATGTTCGAGACCAACGACGCCGCCAACGGCGTCGGGCTGGCCGCTCCCCAGGTGGGGGTCGGCAGTCGGCTCTTCGTGTACAAGTACGACAACGACGACGGCGCCCCGCCCACCGGCGTCGTGGTCAATCCTGTCCTGACGCTTTCCAAGATTTCCGGCGCGCTGCCGGACCCCGACGAGGAAGAGGAAGGCTGCCTGTCCTTCCCGGGCGGCCAGTATCCGCTCAAGCGGGCAGAGTGGGCCAGGGTCCAGGGCTTCGACGGTAACGGGAAGCCGGTGGAATTCGAGGCAACCGGCTGGTTCGCCCGGGTCATCCAGCACGAGTACGACCACCTCGACGGCAAGCTCTACGTGAACCGGCTGATCGACCGCTATTCGCGCAAGGCCATGAAGCAGGCCAAGCGCAGCGGCTGGGGCGTTCCGGGCCTGACCTGGATGCCGGGCGTGGACCCGGACCCGTTCGGCCACTGACGAATTTCCCGCCGGACTGGGCGACCCGGCCGGCTAGCTCCCCGAAGTGCGGTCGACGGCGGCCAGGAGGGCGGCGCCGAGCTCGGCCGGCTTGGTGAACTGCGGCCAGTGGCCGGTGGGCAGGTCCACGTAGTCGACGTCGCGGATCCGTGCGAGCTCCGCCACGTACGGGTGGCCCCCGGCAATCATTTCCCTCAGCGTCGAGGACGGGAATTCGCAGGCGATGACGGTGGCCGGGACCTCGAAACGGCGTTCGTCCTTGAGCTCCTGCCGGTCCTGGGCCACGCCGCGAGGCTGCGGGATGGCGCGGGCGCGGAACATGGCACGCAGGTCCCCGGTCAAGTCGGAGAGGTCCGCATCCTCGAAGAGCTCCCACGGCGGCAGGGGCACGTCGTCGCCGTCGGCCGGGAGTTCGTCATTGATGAGACCACCGTCGGCGAGCGGTCCGCTGTCCACGTAAATTGCCCGGGCCACCCGGTCCGGGCGGGCATCGACGGCGCCGTGGATGATCGCCCCTCCGCCGGAGTGGCCCACCAAGGCCACGGGCGCGTCGAAGGTATCGATCTTCGCCACGACGGCGTCGATGTGGGTGCGCAGGCCGATCCCGGCGCGCGGCGCATCGGCAGATTCAAGGCCCGGCAGTGTCAGCGGGTAGACCTTATGCCCGGCAGCGGTGAGCGGCGGGGTGACGTCCTCCCACGACGAGGCGTCCAACCAGAATCCGGGTACGAGGATGATGTCCATGCCGGTACCCTACCGTTCGAGTACCAACTCCACCACCTGATAGGGGACTTCACCTGGGACGACGTTGTGCATGGTGATGCGTGCGCCCTGGCCCTCCCCCGGGTGGATGTGGATCTGCCAGCCCCAGTCCGGGCCGGTCGGCGCCGCGAAGGAGCCGCTGAGCCGCAGGACACCGTCCCCGTCCACGGTCCCCGAGAACTGCATCAGTGCCTTGCCCGTGTGCCAGGAGTCCACCCACACCGCAGTGGCGGGCTCCGCGTCGGACGCTCCGCCGGCCAGGAGCAACAGGCCTTCCTGTGGGCTCTCGCCGTCTGACCACGTGTAGGCGACGCTCGCGAAGTGCGCGGCCGTCACTGTGACAGTGGCGGTGGCCGCCGAGTCCTTGTAGTCGTCCGTGGGCATGATCCGCGAGCGGTTTTGTCCCTGCCAGGCGCCAAGCAGCGGCGTTATGTATCGCACAATGTCCATGCTGCAGTCTACTGAGGAAGTCAATTGCGCTCAGTCCTCGGCCGGTTTTTCCAGGCTTGCCGCGAAGTCCGGGACATAGCGGAATAGCTCCCGCGGCGGGCGCGTGTAGTTGACGGCCTTCGGCCGCTCCGGCAAAGTCACCAGCTCTGTCCGTACTTCGCTGTAATCGATGCTGGCGAGTAGGTGGGCGATGAGGTTGATCCTGGCCCGGCGTTTGTCCTCGGCTTCCACGACATACCACGGTGATTCCGCAGTGTCCGTCTGCATGAACATGTCATCCTTGGCCCGCGAGTAGTCTTCCCACCGCAAGATTGCCTCCCGGTCCATCGGTGAGAGCTTCCATTGCCGCATGGGATCATCCAGACGGGATTTGAACCGCCGCTCCTGTTCCGCATGGCTGATCGAGAACCAGTACTTGAAGAGCAGAATGCCGTCCTGAATGAGGAGCCGTTCAAAGACCGGGCACTGCGCCATAAAGCGTTTGTGCTCCGCCGGGGTGCAAAAGCCCATAACGTGTTCGACGCCGGCGCGGTTGTACCAGGAGCGGTCCATCAGGACTATTTCCCCGGCGGCGGGGAGATGCGGCACATAGCGCTGGAAGTACCATTCACCGCGTTCGCGCTCCGTCGGCGCCGGCAACGCTACTATCCGGGCAAACCGCGGATTCAGGTACTCGGTGACCCGCTTGATAGCGCTTCCCTTGCCGGCGGCGTCCCGCCCCTCAAAGATAACCAGAACCCGCGCCCCGGTGCTCCGGACCCACTCCTGCAGGGCAACCAGTTCTGCCTGGAGCCGGAGAAGTTCGGCCTCGTAGATTCCGACGTCGAGCCGAGCCCGCCGCCGTGCGGAGCCCTTCCTGTGACCGGAGTGCCCCTTGCCAGAATCGTCCGTGCGATGTGCCATGGTTTCCGTTCCAGTATTCCGGCGCGAGGTTTGTCCCGCGCCCATTCTCGCCGGGCAGCAGAACGGCAGCAAGGGTCCTCCAGCCCGGAAGCGGCGAGGGGCGGATCCTATGCTTGGGCCACTGAATCCCTGCGACATGCACGAAAGGACGGGACAGGACATAGTGCCGTCACCGCGCAACGATTGTCTGCTGCCCTGGGCACGAGGCGAGGATCCGTTTCATCGCCTCCTTCTCCGCGGGCGTGACCCATAACCGGTAGGCGGCCTTGACGGAAATCTGGCGGGCCACGTAGTGGCAGCGGAAAGCCTTGTTGGGCGGCAGCCAGGTGGCGGCGTCCGAGGCGCTTTTGTCCTGGTTGGCGGGACCGTCGACGGCGATCAGGTTGAGGGGATCGTTGGCCAGGTGTTCGCGCTGCTGCGCGGTGAGCTGCTGGGCGCCCTTTTGCCACGCGTCGCCCAGCGCCACGACGTGGTCGATCTGCACCGCTGCGCTGGTCTCGGCGCCGCGCCGGAACGCGATCATGCGGCCGGTGTAGGGTTCCTGGAACGTGCCGCCGGCCACCTGGCACCGGGAGCCGCTGACGAATTCGGCGGCTTCCAAGTCCCGGCGGAGGATGTCGTTGCGCGTATCGCAGCCGTTGCGGTCGACGTCGAGCCAGGCCTGGCCGAAGGCGCCGCGGTCATAGTTGTCCTTCGCCGACCGGCCCTTGACCGCAAGGGTGTCGAGCGCGCCGGCGGCGCTTCCTTCCGGCACGGCCCGGACTGGGTCCACCGCGTACATCCACCCGCCGGCAAGCACGGGGGCCTCGCTGGGGCCCGGGGTCTGCGGCTCCGCGACGGCAAACTGGCCGGCCGTGAAGAACCAGACCACGGTGCCGAGGAGGGCCAGTCCGGCTGCGGCCAGAAGAACCCACGCCTGGCGGGAGCGGCGCCGGGCGTTGCGAAATTCCGTCCAGGTGACGGTCATGAGGGCGGCCGCTGGCGGCGTTCTGGCTGCACGCCCTGAGCCTACCCGGGCGCTCAGACACCCGGGAGGTTGTCCACAGTGTTGGGGACGGGTGGCGGAACGCCGGGGCTATTGGTCCCGCGTGACCCGTTTCAAGTCTTCGTTGGCCAGATCCAGCAGGTCCTGGAGCTGGCTCACCCGGTCGTCGTTGACTTCACCGGCCCCGCGTTTGACGATGGCGTCGTCCAGCAGCCGCTTCGCTTCCTTCGCGTTGCCCCGTGCGACGTCCAGCGCGTGTTCCAGGGTGGTCTCGTGTTCAAGAGCCGGGTTCTGTTCCATGGCACCATTGTGGTGCCCTTTCCCGGCCGATTCCAGTGCATCGGCCGGGAAAGGAGGAACATGTCCCGGTCAGGGACCTTTGGCCCCGCGGACTAGACCTCTACGGGCAGCCCGGCGGCCTCGAGGATGGAGGCGGCGTCCTTGGCGGGGAAGGACGGCGGGTTGACCCCGGCCATTTCCTCCATGACGCGGACCACCTGGCAGCTGTAGCCGAACTCGTTGTCGTACCAGACGTACAGGACGAGGTTCTTGTCGTTGGAGATGGTGGCCAAGCCGTCAACGATGCCTGCCCGGCGCGAGCCGACGAAGTCCGTGGAGACAACCTCGGGCGAATCGATGTAGTCGATCTGCTTGCGCAGCTCGGAGTGCAGCGACATTTCCCGCAGGTAGTCGTTGACTTCGTCCTTGGTGGTGCCGTTGTCCAGGTTCAGGTTCAGGATGGCCAGCGACACGTCCGGGGTGGGGACGCGGATGGAGCTGCCCGTGAGCTTGCCGAGCAGTTCCGGCAGCGCCTTGGCGACGGCCTTGGCGGCACCAGTCTCGGTGATCACCATGTTCAGCGCGGCAGAGCGTCCACGGCGGTCACCCTTGTGGAAGTTGTCAATCAGGTTCTGGTCGTTGGTGAAGGAGTGGACTGTCTCCACGTGCCCGTGCACCACGCCGTAGCGGTCGTTGATCGCCTTGAGCACCGGGGTGATGGCGTTGGTGGTGCAGGAGGCCGCCGAAACGATCGTGTCCGAGTCGGCGATAGTGCCGTGGTTGATGCCGTGCACGATGTTCTTCAGTTCGCCCTTGCCCGGGGCGGTGAGGAGAACGCGAGCGACGCCCTTGCTCAACAGGTGCTGGGACAGGCCTTCGGCGTCGCGCCAGCGGCCCGTGTTGTCCACGACGAGCGCGTCGTGGATGCCGTAGGCGGTGTAGTCCACCGTGGAAGGGTTGTCCGAGTAGATGACCTGGATCTGGACGCCGTTGGCTGTGATGGTGTCGTTTTCGAGGTCCACCTTGATGGTGCCTTCGAAAGAGCCGTGGACGGAGTCGCGGCGCAGCAGGCTCGCGCGTTTGGCAAGGTCGTTATCGGAACCGCGGCGGACCACAATGGCGCGCAGGCGCAGGCCGTGGCCGCCGCCTGCCTTTTCGATCAGGAGCCGGGCCAGGAGCCGGCCGATGCGGCCGAAGCCGTAGAGGACGACGTCGGTGCTGGTGCGGTCGTCGCCGCCGCGCTTGCCGACAACCTCGGCGAGTTCCTCGCGGAGGAAGGCATCCAGGCTGGCGCCGTCGCCCTCGGCGCGGTACTTCTCGGTGAGGCGGGCAATATCAATGGCCGCTGCGCCGAGGTCCAGCTTGGTCAGGGCCTCCAACAGCGGGGCCGTCTCCTCGAGGCGCAGTTCTTCCTTGCTCATCCGGCGGGCGAAGCGGTGGGCCTTGAGGATATTCATAGTGGACTTGTTGATCAGGCTGCGTCCGTGGATGGAGGTCACCACGTTGTTCTCGCGGTACAGCCGGCCGATCACAGGGATCATGGCCTCGGCGAGCGCCTCACGGCCCATCCACGTATCAAGACAAGAATCTGACGTCTGGCTCACAGAACTACCTTCCTAGAATCCACCCCCTACGTCCTCGTAGGGGGAAGTCGGCCGCCGGAGGGTGTCCGGTACCGGGCACCGGCGGGGATTCGGTCCACCCCGGGCGCCTCATCGAGCGCAAAGAAAAATCCGCCGGCTGCGAACGCAGACCCGGCGGCAGAACTTCTACGTTCACCATCAATTCTACGGGCGGCCCGGCAGGGTGAGGTGCCTTGTTGCGCGTGAAATGACTCACACACCGTCTGGGACGCTGCAGGAACCGGCGAATCCACCGACGCCGGGTGTCGCCCTGCCTGCGTCCTCGAGGATCATGTCCACAGCTTTTTCCGCGATCATGATCGTGGGCGCCTGGGTGTTGGCACTGATCAGGCGGGGCATGATCGAGGAGTCAACCACGCGCAATCCCTCAAGACCATGGACCTTCAGCCGCGGCGAGACGACGGAATCATCGGAGGTTCCCATCGCACAGGTGCCGACCGGATGGTAGGAGGTCCGTCCGTAGGAGCGCACGAAATTCACATACTCGTCACGGGTTTTGACCCTTGAGCCGTCACCGATGTGCTCCGCCTTGATGAACGCTGCCATCGACGGCTGCTCCATGATCTGGCGGCTCTGCCGCACGCCGGCAATCGTCATCTCCAGGTCATAGTCATCCGCGAGGAAATTCGGATCGATGAGCGGTGTCCTTCTGGGATCTGAGGACTCGACGCGAACTGTCCCGCGACTGCGTGGGCGCAGGAAGTACGAGTTCAGCGTCGCCCCGAACCCGGGCCGCAGCGACGCTATGCCCGGCTCCGACCTCGCCGCTGGCAGGAAGTGGAACTGCAGGTCAGGGGTCTTCTCATTCGTGTTGGCGTAGCTGAAGCCACCGGCCTCGACAAGGTTGGACGCGAACGGTCCCGAGCGGAAGGCCAGGTACTCGAGGCCGGCCATGACGGTCGCCGGGCGCACGCGATTGAACCGGTCCAGGCTGTGGTCGTCGGTGAGTTCGTAGATGATGTCCAAGTCCAGGTGGTCCTGCAGGTTCTTCCCGACGCCCGGCAGCGCATGGAGAACGTCGATGCCGGCGGCAGCAAGGTCTGCCGGGTCTCCAATGCCCGAAAGCTGCAGCAACTTCGGAGATCCGAAGGCGCCACTGGCGACGATCACCTCACGCCGTGCGCCGTAGGTTCGTTCCACTCCGCCTTCGATGGCCTGGATGCCGACGGCGCGGCCATTATTGATGACCACCTTTGAGACGGTTACGTTGACTCGAACCGTAAGATTGGGCCGCTGGCGCGCGGGTTTTAGATAGGCAACGGCTGCACTGCACCGTCGGCCGTTCCTGGTGGTGGTCTGGTAGAAGCCGACGCCGAGCTGCTTTGCGCCGTTGAAATCGTTGTTGTAGGGTAGCCCGAACTCCTGGCCCGCCTGCACGAATGCCGCCGAGAGCGTGTGCGGTCGCCGGGGGTCAGAGACGCCCAGAGGCCCTTGAGTTCCGTGGTGGGGCCCTGAAAGTCTGGAGTTTGACTCCGAGCGGACGAAATACTTGGACACCTCGGCGGCGGACCAGCCCTCGCATCCGTAGTCCGCGACCCAACCGTCGTAGTCCTCAGCCACGCCCCGGGTGAAGACCTGGGAGTTGATGGACCCTCCGCCGCCGAGCACGCGGCCTTGAGGGAGCGGGATGCTGCGGCCGTTGCTGTACTTTTGCGGGACGCTGTTGTAATCCCACTGGTACGGGCCTCCCTTTAGTCTCGGGAAGCCCGCGGGCATGTGGATGAAAGGATGGCGGTCGGACCGGCCCGCCTCAAGCAGCAGCACGCGAACTGCTGGGTCTTCACTTAATCTCCCGGCCAGGACGCTGCCGCCTGTGCCACCACCGGCGATGACATAGTCGTATGCTGCGTCATCCGGCACTATGACTCCTCAACCATCGCATGCACCGTCACCTGAAGCGTTCATTGAAGTGTCGGGGCTCGCCGGGATGATGTCAAGCATGCCTCAAGGTTTTCCCAAGCTTGCAACCGTGCAGGCACGCGCCCCCCGGCCGGCACCCTGTGAGGGCCGAATCCCGCTCCGGGCAGGACAGGGTAACCCGGCGGTTTTGGTGGATGGGTTGACCGATACGCCGGGTTCTGTGTTCCCGCGCTGTTGCCGGCGAGGGAGTAGCGGCCATCCATCTACGGACGCCGTTGCCGACGCCCTCCAGCGGCCTACCCGAACACTCGGGCGAGCAGCCCTCAAACGTGTCCTGTCTGGCCTTGCTCCGGGTGGGGTTTACCTAGCCTTCCCGGTCACCCGGGAAGCTGGTGGTCTCTTACACCACCGTTTCACCCTTACCTGCCGTGCGGCCTGTGCAAGCACACGCCGCACGCAGGCGGTCTGTTCTCTGTGGCACTGGCCTGCGGGTTACCCCGAGTGGGCGTTACCCACCACCCTGCTCTGCGGAGCCCGGACGTTCCTCGAGCCACTTGCGTGACGCGCGGCCGCCTGGTCAACCCATCCGCTGTCCATTCTACGTTCTCCCCACGACGCAGCCGCACCGGGTCTTTTGGGGCGGCCGGTGGGAGAATTGGAGCAGGATTCCTGCTAGTCAAGGAAAAGATCCCGATGAACTGGACCGCCATCATCATCTGGCTGCTCGCCATCGTCCTGGTGGTTGTTATCGCCAAGATGTCGATCAAGATTGTGCGCCAGTACGAACTAGGCGTCCTGTTCCGGCTGGGCCGGGTGGTCGCGGTCCGGATGCCCGGGTTGCGGTTCATCATCCCGGTGGTGGACCGGCTTCAGCTGGTGAGCCTGCGGATTGTGACGATGCCGATCCAGTCGCAGGGCATCATCACCCAGGACAACGTCAGCGTCGACATCTCGGCAGTGGCCTATTACCGGGTGATCGACGCCGTGAAGTCCGTTGTGGCGATCGAAGACGTGGCGGCGGCTATCAACCAGATCGCCCAGACCACCCTGCGCAAGGTCGTGGGCCGGCACAGCTTGGACCAGACGCTGTCCGAGACCGAGCACATCAACAGTGACATCCGGAAAATCCTGGACGCCCTGACCCTGGAGTGGGGTGTCGAAGTAACCCTCGTTGAACTCAAGGACATCCAGCTTCCGGAGAGCATGAAGCGGGCGATGGCCCGGCAGGCGGAGGCCGAGCGGGAGAAGCGGGCCAAGATCATCGCGGCCGAAGGAGAGGCGATCGCCGCCGTGGCGCTCGGCGCGGCATCTGACACCATGATGGCCCACCCGGTCGCCCTGCAGCTGCGGAATCTCCAGTCCCTCGTGGAGATCGGGGTGGACAAGAACTCAACCGTCGTCTTCCCGGCGCCCCTGATGAGCACCATCGCCGAACTGGCCGCCTTCCTGGCCCGCGAGGACCATGTGGCCCGGACAGCGATGTCGGCGGCTGCACCCGCAGCGACGCCGGCGGAATCACCGGCGTCACCGATCAAGGCCGCGTAACGCCCGGACCGGCGCGCCTATTACCGGCGCGCCTATTATCGAGGGATGGACAAGTCTGCCCTGACCCGGCGCCGGCTGCTTGAGCTGGCAGGAATCGGCCTTGGCGCGTCCGCCCTCACAGCCTGCACTGACGGCATAGCGCCTCCCGAGAGCTCCCCGCCCGCGCCGGCAAGCCCGACGGCGACAGCTCTGCCGGCTCCCGCCGCCCCGTTGACAGTCCGGACCAGAACAGGTTCATTCGTCTCGGCTTTCCGCCCCGGGATCGCCAGCCATTGGTCGCTGGCTGCACCCGAATTGCCGCCCGGCGGCGTGCCGCCCGAATTGCCCGTGGCGGTGTTTCTTCACGGACTGGGCGGCAGCCACACCGTCCTGCTGGAGGATATGGCGGCCCATGAGGCCCTCCAGGGGCACCTGGACGCCGGTGGGGCGCCGTTCGCGATCGCTGCGGTGGACGGCGGAAACACGTGGTGGCACCCCCGCGCCGACGGCAGCGACACCCAGTCGTTGCTGGTGAAGGAGTTTGTTCCGTTCCTGGGCGGCCAGGGCTACGACCTTGGCAGGATCGGCCTCTTCGGCATCTCTATGGGAGGCTTCGGCGCCCTCCTGCTGGCCTCGCAGGGCCGGCTGCCCGGAGTCCGCGCCGTCGCGGCCATGAGCCCGGCGGTCTGGGACCACTACGACCCACGACAGGAATCCGCTTTCGACGGCCCGGCCGACTTCGCGGCCCATGATGTGTTCGCGCTCCGGCCCCGACTCGCGGCCGTGCCCATGCGGATTGATTGCGGCACCGGGGACGAGCTTGCCGCCACGGTCCGTGCCTACCGCGCAGGACTGCCGGGCGATGTCGAGGGGAGTTTCCGGCCGGGCGGCCACGACTACAGCTACTGGCGGTCCGTCCTGCCCGAGGTGCTGTCATTTCTGGGCTACCACCTCGCCTGAACCCTCCGCCGCCGGCCCCGGACTGCGGCACCCGCGGCCCCCGCCGCCGGTAAGATCGTACGGTGCTAATTCTGCTGCCGCCCTCCGAGGGCAAGACTCCCGCTGTGGGCGGGGACGCCGCCGACTGGAGCGCCTTGAGCTTTCCCGCCCTCAACAGCTCCCGGGCCAGGGTCCTGGACGCCCTCGGCACCGTCAGCGCCCACGAGGACGCCCTGGCGCTGCTGGGCGTCGGCGCCTCGCTGAGTTCCGACGTCGAACGCAACACCCGCCTGCACGCGGAACCTGCCGCCCCGGCCCACCAGGTGTATTCCGGGGTGCTCTTCGACGCCCTCGGCTACGACTCCCTGACCCCGGCGCAGCGGAAGAAGGCCGACGCTTCGGTGCTGGTGGTGTCCGCCCTGTGGGGCGCCATCCGCTTCGCCGACCGCGTACCGGCCTACCGCCTCTCGATGGGGATCTCGCTGCCCGACGTCGGACGGCTGGCCTCGTTCTGGAAGCCGCAACTGGGCGACGCCCTGGCGGCGGTCACTGCGGGTGAGCTGTTAGTGGACTGCCGGTCCAGCACCTACGCCGCGGCCTGGACTCCCCCGCCGGAGCAGACAGTGGCCGTGAACGTCTTCACCGAGACCGCCGGCGTGCGCAAGGTGGTCAGCCACTTTGCCAAGCACACCCGGGGCGAGCTGGCACGGCATTTGCTCAGCCGCAGGGGCAAGGCTCCCCAAACCCCGGCGCAGCTGCAGAAGGCGGCGGCGGAGAAGTGGGTTGCCGAACTCGTTGAGGGCACGGCCCGGAAGCCGCACACCCTCAACATCATCCTGCCGGGCTAGGAACCGGCTAGGCCCACTCGGCCGAGCGGACCAGGATGCAGCCGGAGTCCGGGCAGAACACGATGTCGTCCTCAGCCGCGGCCTTGATCTCGGCCAGGTCGCCGGGGCTGAGGTGCATGCCGGAGCCTTCCGAGGTGCCGTGGAAGAGCCGGGCAGCGCCGACGCCGCGCTTGGCCAGGGTCTTCTCGTAGACGGCAAGCATCCCGGCGTCGAGTCCGGCGGCGAACTCGGCACGCCGCCCGCGCACCACAGTGGCTTCGGCAGCAATCTCGGCCAGCTGCCCGTCCAGCTCGGCACGGATGGAGCCGAAGGAGCCCTGGATGTCGTCCACGATCTGCTGCTGTGCCCCCTGGCGGGCGCGGAGCGAGTCGAGCCGTTCGAGGACTTCGAGCTCGACGTCCTCGAGGTCCGAGCGGCGCTTGTTCAGGGAGACGAGGTCGCGCTGCAGGGCAACGAGATCCTTGGACAGGCCGGTGCCGCTGTTGAGCCGCGCCTCGTCGCGTTCGATCCGGGAGGCAACCTGCTCGACGTCGGCCTCTGAGCGCTTGAGCTCGAGCTCGGCGTCGTGGACGGCCACCTTCGCGGCGCCAAGTTCACCGTTGGCCACGCTGAGCGCGGCTTCCAGGTCGGTGATCCGGGAGTCACTTTCAAGGCTTCGTCGGCGGTTGGACAAGGACTTGAGCTTGGCATCGAGTCCCTGCAATTCGAGCAACTTCAACTGTTCCGCCGGTGCTGCCTTGGCCACTATTTACCTCCGCTAAATCCAAACCGGCCGAAGCCGGGCACCGTATCGGCGCTCCCTAGACTCTAGTCCCCGCCCGGAGTCAGAATGAAGTCCCACGGGTCGCTGTTGGTGGTACTGACCCGGATCTCGACGTCGTGGCCCTGGTCGGCGAGCACATTGCCCAGCGCTTCGGCGGCCGCAGGCAGCCAGAGCCATTCGCTGGCGAAGTGGGAGACGTCGATCAGGTACGGCCGGTCGTTGACCGCCGCCTCCCGGGCTTCCGAGGCCGGGTGGTGCCTCAGGTCCGCCGTCACGTAGACGTCCGCGTTGCTCGCCCGCACCTCGCCGAAGAGGGAATCCCCGGCGCCACCGCAGACAGCCACCCGCCGGATCAGCCCGTCCCGGTCACCCGATACCCGGACGCCGCCGGCCACAGAGGGCAGGATGCCGAACACGCGGGCGGCGAAATCACCCAGCGTCAGGACCTCTTCGAGGTCGCCGACGCGGCCGATGCCTTCCTCGGGGAGACCGTTCGCCGCGGGAGTCAGCGGGGCCACGTTCTGCAGGCCCAGCGCGTCAGCAAGGACGTCGGAGACGCCCCCGACGGCGGAGTCACCGTTGGTGTGCACGGTCATCAGCGCGGTCCTGGACTCGATGAGGCGGTGCACGGCTTTGCCCTTGGCCGTGTTCGCCGCGACGGACGTCACGCCTTTGAGCAGCAGCGGATGGTGCGTGATCAGCAGCTCGGCACCGAAGTCGATGGCTTCCTCGATCACATCGGTCGTCGGATCGACCGCGAACATGACCCTGTGCACCTCGGCGTTCGGGTGGCCCGCCACGAGGCCCACCTCGTCCCAGTCCTCGGCCAGCGATTCAGGCCAGAGCTCCTCCACCGCCAGCTGGATCATGCCCAGCGTCGCGGCGCCCGAGGCCTCCCCTGTGCCGGCATCGCCGTCGACGGCGGCAGCAGCGCGGTCGGATTCCGCTGAAACATCGGTGTTCACAGGTTCCATACCCCCATTTTTACCCTATCCGCGGGCGGCACTGTCACTCGTAACACTCTCGTAAGGTGGGTGGGGAATCATCGGGGCCCTCGAACCATTGAAGAGATCATGAGAACTTTTGTCCTCGGCGGAGGCTGCTTTTGGTGCCTCGACGCCGTCTACCAGAAAACCAAGGGCGTCAGCTCGGTCGTCTCGGGCTACACCGGAGGCCATGAACACAACCCCGACTACTACTCTGTGTGCTCCGGGACCACAGGCCATGCCGAGGTGGTGGCGGTGACGTTCGACGAGGACGTCATTCCCGCGGAGGTCATCCTGGACATGTTCTTCGTCCTCCACGACCCCACCACACTGAACCGGCAGGGCTACGACGTCGGGACCCAGTACCGGTCCTCGATGTTCTACGAGACCACCGAGGAAAAGATCCTGTTCGAGGAGGCGATCGAACGGAACCAGGCCCTGTGGCGGCACCCGATCGTCACCGAGGTCAGCCGGCTGCCGAAGTTCCATGTGGCCGAGGAAATCCACCAGGACTTCTTCGCCAAGTACCCCGAGGAGGGCTACTGCCAGGTCATCATCAACCCGAAGCTGGCCAAGGCGAGGAAATATTACTCTGCATGGCTTAATGCTTAGCTAGGGCCTGCAGGCGCTCGTTAGGCTGACCTCAGTCAACCCTCTTCAAAGACAGGCATACATACATGGCACCGATCTATGACGATGTAACCCAGCTGGTGGGCGGAACTCCGCTGGTCCGGCTGAACCGGCTGACCGAAGGTCTTGACGCCACCGTGGCCGTCAAGCTGGAGTTCTACAACCCGGCCAACAGCGTCAAGGACCGGATCGGCGTCGCCATCATTGATGCTGCCGAGAAGTCCGGTGCCCTCAGGCCCGGCGGCACCATTGTCGAAGGCACGTCCGGCAACACCGGAATCGCCCTGGCCATGGTGGGCGCGGCCCGCGGCTACAGGGTCATCCTGACCATGCCGGAAACCATGTCCACCGAGCGCCGGGTCATGCTGCGCGCGTACGGTGCCGAAATTGTCCTGACCCCCGGCTCCGAGGGCATGCGCGGAGCCGTGGAGAAGGCCCAGGAGATCGTGGCCAACACGGAGAACTCCATCTGGGCCCAGCAGTTCGCCAACGAGGCCAACCCGGAGGTCCACCGCCGCACCACGGCCGAGGAAATCTGGACGGACACCGACGGCAAGGTGGACATCTTCGTCGCCGGCGTCGGCACCGGCGGCACCGTCACCGGCGTCGGGCAGGTCCTGAAGGAACGCAAGCCGGACGTCCAGATCGTCGCCGTTGAGCCGAAGGACTCCGCCATCCTCAACGGCGGCGCCCCGGGCCCGCACAAGATCCAGGGCCTCGGCGCGAACTTCGTCCCGGAAATCCTGGACACCAACGTCTACGACGAGGTCATCGACGCCACGCTGGAAGATTCCGTCCGCGTCGCCCGCGATCTCGGCATCAAGGAAGGCATCCTGGGCGGCATCTCCTCCGGCGCCATCGTCTGGGCGGCCCTGGAGCTAGCCAAGCGCCCGGAGAACGCCGGTAAACTCATTGTTGCTGTGGTTTGCGACTTTGGTGAGCGCTACATCTCCACCGTGCTGTACGACGACATCCGCGGCTAAGTACCTGCCGCTGTCCCACAATTCCCCAGAAAGGTCTTTGTGAGCTTCTTCGCAAGACTGAAGGAAGACCTCGACGCCGCCCGGTCCCACGACCCGGCGGCTCGAGGTTCTTTTGAGAACTTCTTCGCCTATTCCGGCCTGCACGCGATCTGGTTCCACCGCCTGACGCACCGGCTGTGGCAAAACCCGGCCCTGCGGTTCCCGGCGCGGCTCATCTCCCAGCTCGCCCGGTTCCTCACGGGCATCGAGATCCACCCCGGCGCGACCATCGGCCGGCGCTTCTTCATCGACCACGGCATGGGCGTGGTCATCGGCGAGACCGCCGAGATCGGCGAGGACGTCATGATCTACCACGGCGTGACCCTCGGCGGCCGCTCGCTGGCCAAGATCAAACGCCACCCCACCATCGAGGACCGCGTGGTGATCGGCGCCGGGGCCAAGATCCTGGGCCCCATTACTATCGGCCGGGACAGCGCCGTCGGCGCCAACGCCGTGGTGGTCAAGGATGCCCCGGCGGAATCAATCGTCACCGGCGTGCCGGCTACGTGGCGTCACCGCGATGCGCAGCGCGAGACCAAGCCCGCCGTCGACCCGGCCGAATACCTGATCGATTACCACATCTAGACCCAATACCGGATCTGGGCGGTCCTACCCGGGGAACCGCTTGTAGATGTTCCACAGGACGGCGTCGAACACACGGTCCGGCAGCAGGTGGCGCAGCATCAGGATCCCCCGGGCGCTGGCACCCACCGGGTACCGGGTCTTGGGGCGCCGTGCCGTCGCCGCGTGCAGGATCGCCTCGGCCGCGAGCTCCGGCCGCGCCGACGTTGCAGCGTTGTCCGTGGTGGCCATGGCAGCCGCCACCACCTTGGCCTGGGCCCCGTACGGGCCACTCCCGGAGCTGGCCAGCAGCCCCTGCGCCGCAATGGCGCCCCACTCGGACTGCGTCCCGGCGGGCTCGATGATGGCCACATCAATCCCGTGCGGCTTAAGCTCGAGCCGCAGCGAATCACTCAGGCCTTCCACCGCAAACTTCGTCGCGTGGTACCAGGCGCCCAGCGGCTCGTACATTTTGCCGCCGATCGATGAGATGTTGATGATCCGGCCCGCCCGCGCGGCCCGCATGGCGGGGATCACGAGCTGCGTCATGCGCGCCAGCCCGAAGACGTTCACGTCGAACTGCCGTCGCCCCTCGGCCAGCTCCACCTCCTCGAGCGAACCGTACGTCCCGTAGCCGGCGTTGTTGACCAGGACGTCGATCCGGCCGTGCGCGGCCAGCACTTCCCCGACGGCGGCGCCCATCGAGTCCTCATCCGTCACGTCCAGGGCCATCACCTTGACGCCGGAGGCTTTCAACGGCTCCATCTTCTCCACCCGGCGGGCACCGGCATAGACGGTGAAGCCGGCCGCGGCGAGCTTCTTCGCGGTGGCAAAGCCGATCCCGGTGGACGCACCGGTGACAAGCGCTACGGGCTGGGGCATGTGCAGAACTCCTTGGGCGCTGAACTCCTTGGGTAGGAGCGGCCGGATACACGGACGGCCGGCGCCTCCCAGAGTATCTGGAAGGTGCCGGCCGTCCGTGGTGCGGCTAGTGGGTGTCGACTGCCTCGATCTCGGACTTGTCCTCGCCCCAAAGGGTGTGGAACGTGCCCTCGGCATCGACGCGGCCGTAGGTGTGCGCACCGAAGAGGTCGCGCTGGCCCTGGATGACGGCGGCCGGCAGGCGCTTGCGGCGCAGGCCGTCGTAGTAGGCCAGCGAGGAGGAGAACACCGGCACCGGGATGCCGAGCTGCACGGCGGTGGACACTACCCGGCGCCAGGCCGGGAGGACCTCGGCGATCGCCTTGGTGAACGCCGGGGCGAAGAGCAGGTTGGCCGGCTTCTCCGCCGCGGCGTAGGCCTTGGTGATCTCCTTGAGCAGCTCGGCGCGGATGATGCAGCCGCCGCGCCACAGCGAGGCGATTTCATCCAGCTTCAGGTCCCAGCCGTATTCCTTGGCCGCGGAGGTGAGCATGTCCAGCCCCTGGGCGTAGGAAACCAGCTTCGAGGCGTAGAGCGCCTGGCGGACGTCTTCGACAAAGCTCTCGGGGACCTCGACGGCGGCCTCGCCGCCGGCGAGCAGTTCCTGGGCCAGCACGCGCTGCTCCGCCTGCGAGGACAGGGCCCGGGCAAAGACCGACTCTGCGATGCCCGAGGTCGGGGAGCCGAGCTCGAGCGCGGAGATGACCGTCCAGCGGCCGGTGCCCTTCTGGCCGGCAGCATCCACCACGACGTCGACGAACGGCTTGCCGGTCTTCGCATCGACGTGGCCGAGGACCTCGGCGGAGATTTCGATCAGGAAGGAGGCGAGGTCGCCCTTGTTCCACTCTTCGAAGATCTTGGCCTGCTCGGCCGGTTCGATCCCGGCGCCGGAGCGCAGGAGGTCGAAGGCCTCGCCGATGACCTGCATGTCGGCGTATTCGATGCCGTTGTGGACCATCTTGACGAAGTGGCCGGCGCCGTCGGTGCCGATCCAGGCGCAGCAGGGCTGGCCGTCGACGTGGGCGGCGATCTTTTCCAGCAGCGGGCCAAGCGCGTCGTAGGACTCCTTGGAACCGCCCGGCATGATCGAGGGGCCGTTGAGGGCACCCTCCTCGCCACCGGAGACGCCGATGCCGACGAAGTGCAGGTCCTTCTTGGCGAGCGCGGCCTCGCGGCGGCGGGTGTCCTCGTAGTGCGAGTTGCCGGCGTCGATGATGATGTCGCCCGCCTCCAGGAGCGGCTCAAGCTGCTCGATCACGGAATCGACCGGCTTGCCGGCCTTGACCATGATCAGCACGCGGCGCGGCTTTTCCAGCGAATCAACGAGTTCCTGGAGGGTTTCCGTGCGGACGAAGTCGCCCTCATCGCCGTACTTGGCGAGCAGGGTGTCTGTCTTTTCCACCGACCGGTTGTGCAGGGCAACGGTGAAGCCGTTCCGGGCCAGGTTGCGTGCGAGGTTGGCCCCCATCACCGCGAGGCCGGTAACACCGATGTGTGCTGACATCAAAACTCCAATTCATTTCTGTGCACCATGATTTCTGTAGACCATGGATGCACGGCGGTTCATCTAAGACGTTCATCTAGGACTCGGGCAGGTGCGCCGCAGAGGGCGGAACCCGCTCTTGAGAATTTGTGGCTGTCCATAAACCATATGTATTTCCGCGGGCTGCGGGAAAGCAGCGCCCACGTAGCGGAATACTGTGCGTCATAAACAGTCTATGATCACCGGCGCCCGCCCCGCCGGTCGGCCTGGACCAGGCCCGCCGCATTATGCTTACGACTATGTCAACCAGTCTCCATCATCGTGCCATTGAGCACCTCGGAACCCGGATCGTGGCCGGCGAGCTGCCGCCCGGGCACGTCATGCTTGCCGAGCACCTTGAGGACGAACTCAAGGTCTCCCGTTCGGTGGTCCGGGAGGCGGTCCGCGTTCTCCAGTCCCTGGGCCTGGTTGAGACCATCAAGCGCGTCGGCATCCGGGTGCTGCCCTCCAGCCGCTGGAACCCGTTCGATCCGCTCGTGATCCGCTGGCGCCTGGCCGGCGAGGGCCGTGGCGCCCAGCTGCGTTCCCTGGCCGAGCTCCGCACCGCCGTCGAGCCGGTGGCCGCCGAGCTGGCAGCGGCCAACGCCCCCGAGGAGCTCCGCCAGGAGCTCGTGGAGATCTCGCACGCCATGCGCGACGCCGGCCAGGCCGGGGACGTTCCCCGGTTCCTCGAACTGGACATCCTGTTCCATTCGCTGTTGCTGACCGGCTCCGGCAACGAGATGTTCGCCAACATGGTGGGCCAGGTGACCGAAACCCTGACCGGCCGCACCATCCACGGCCTGATGCCGGACCACCCGCGGGAGACGGCGCTGCAGTGGCACGTAGAGGTCGCCGAAGCCATCGCCGCCGGGGATGCCGCCGCCGCGCGCGAGGCCTCGAACCGGATCATGCGGGAGACCATCTCGGAGATGGAGCCGAGCTGGAAGAACCAGCCGCGGGTGTTTGTCCCGGTCGAGCGGCACTAGCGCGCCACTGGCGGACCGGGCCTCGACGACGGCGCCGCGCCTCACGCCGGCCGGGCGCCTCACGCCGGGGCCGGCCGGAAGTCCAGCAGGACCTTCCCGGAAACAGCCGCGTTCCTGGCGACGTCGAACGCTTCCAGTCCGCGGTCCAGCGTAAAGGCGTGGGTGACCACGGGATCCACCAGCAGGGATCCGTCGGCCAGCGCACCGAGAACCTCATCGATTTCGTCGTTGAAGCGGAACGAGCCCACCAGCTCCAGCTCGCGCGTGATGGCCAGGGAGATCAGCACGGGCTGCGGGCCGGAGGGCAGGAGCCCCACCATGACCACCCTGCCGCCGCGGACCGCGCCCTTGATCGCCGAGGCCAGCCCCTGGTGGCTGCCTGAGGACTCGATGACGATGTCCGCCTCCACCGCCGCGATCGCCGCGGCGGCGTCCCCCTTGAGGACGGCGTCCGCTCCCACGGCACGGGCAATTTCCAGCGGCCGCTCATGCATGTCCACGGCCACGATCCGCCGAGCACCGGCGCGCTTGAGGACGGCCACCGCCAGGGCGCCGATGGGGCCGCTGCCGATCACCAGCGCCGTCTTTCCCGCCACATCCCCGGCGCGCGACACGGCGTGCCAGGCTACGCTGGCCGGCTCAGCCAGTGCGGCAGTCCTCAGCTCGAGGCCGGCCGGCAAGGGCCGGAGCATCCGTGCCGGCAGGTTCACATACCGGCTGAACGCGCCGTCCGTGTGCGGAAAGCGTGCTGCGCTGCCCAGGTAGGTGCAGCCCGGCGAAAGATTGGGGCGGTCCCCGGGGTACCGGGCGCCGCCCGGGCCCGGTGTGGCGGGATGCACCGCCACGGCCGTGCCCGCCGCGGGCCCGGTCCCGTCCGAGGCGGCGCGGATGACGGTTCCCACGATCTCGTGGCCCAGGACCAGAGGTGCCTTGAGGATGGACTCCCCCGCGGCGCCGTGCAGCCAGTAGTGCAGGTCGGATCCGCAGATGCCGCCGAAGGCCACTTCGATGACGGCTTCATCGGACGCAGGCGCGGGCACGGGAATGTCCTCGATCCGCAGATCGCCGGCCGCGTGGGCCACCACTGCGGCGGCCGTGGCCGGAAGTCCTGCCACGCCGCGCATCAGACCACCACCGTCATTCCGCCGTCGATGAAGATCGTCTGGCCATTGACGAAATTTGAGCCGTCGGAGGCCAGCCACACCGCGGGGCCGGCCAGGTCCTGCACGGTCCCCCACCGGTGCGCGGGGGTCCGGCCCAGGATCCAGGAGTTGAACGCCTCGTCATCGACGAGGTTCTGCGTCATCTCGGTGTGGATGTAGCCCGGCGCGATGCCGTTGATCTGCAGGCCCGAGGCCGCCCATTCCGCGGTCATGGCGCGGGTCAGGTTCCGCAGGCCGCCCTTGGCCGCAATGTAGGGGGCGATGGTCGGGCGTGCCAGGTCGGTCTGGACCGAGCAGATGTTGATGATCTTGCCCCGGCCGCGGGGAATCATGTGCCGGGCCGCTTCCCGCCCCACCAGGAAGGCACTGGTCAGGTCCGTGGAGATCACCCGCTCCCAGTCCGCGACGTCGAGCTCCAGCATCGGCACGCGGTGCTGGATGCCGGCGTTGTTCACCAGGATCTCCAGCGGCCCCACGTTTTCCTCGACCCAGGCGACGCCCCGGGCGGCCTCGGAGTCGCTGGTGACGTCGAAGGCGCAGCTGTGCACACGGCCCGGCGGGTAGTCCGCGGCCATCGCGGCCTCGGCGGCCTTGAGCCGCTCGGGGTTGATGCCGTTGAGCACCACGGTGGCGCCGGCGTCGGCCAGGGCCCGGGCCAGGGCGTTGCCGATCCCCCGGCTGGAACCGGTGACCAGTGCGGTCCGGCCTGTCAGGTCAAAAAGTCCATTCATGGTTCGCTGATCCTCAATTGGTCTTTGCTGCTGGGTTTTCACGTGTGTCGTCACTGAGATTGGAGATGGTTTGCCGCACGACGGCGAGGTCCCGGTCCCCGAGCCCCTGGCGCTTGAGCTCCGCGTAGAGCTCGACGCCGGCGGCCGCCATCGGTACTGCGGCACCGGCCGTGGCGGCGCTGTCGAGCACGAAGGACAGGTCCTTGTGCATGAACTTGGCCGGTCCGGTGGGCTCGTAGTCCTTCGCGGCGAGCCGCGGCCCCACGATGTCCAGGACCCGGCTGCCGGCCAGTCCGCCCGCGAGCACCTCGTAGAGCGCGGATACGTCCATGCCGGAGCGTTCGGCGAGCTCCGCGGCCTCGGCGAGCGCCGCCGTCGTGGTTCCTACGATCAGCTGGTTGCAGGCCTTGGCGAGCGACCCCGAGCCCACTGGACCCAGCCGGCGCACGGTGCTGCCCATCGCGCTGAAGAGCGGCAGGAGCCGCCGGAAGTCGGCTTCGCTGGCGCCGGCCATGATGGCGAGTGTTCCGTCCACCGCACCTCTCGTGCCGCCGCTGACAGGCGCATCGACGACGACGGCGTTGCCTCCGCTCGCCTCAGCGACCCGTTTCCCGAAGTCCTGCACCCCAGACGGCGAGACGCTGCTCATCACCACCACGGCGGTTCCGGGGGCGGGCGGCTTCGCGGCCCAGCCGGCCAGGAGCGCGGCGCTGGCAGCCTCAATGTCGGACAGATCCGGGAGCATGAAGACAATCACCGGCTGGTCGCGGAGCGCCTCGACTGCTGCCACGCGGGATCCGCCGAGGGCCTCGAAGGCGTCCAGGGCCGCCGGCGAACGGTTCCAGGCACTGACGGCCCACCCTGCCGCGAGGAGGTTGGCGGCCATGGGCGCCCCCATCAGTCCCAGGCCGACAAACCCGGCTTCTTTGCGGTCCATCTCCATGTTGCCTCACTCCATCGTGGTAAATCTGTCGTGGTGAATCTGTCGTGGTGAATCTCTGCCGTAGTCAATATTGGAAATCTGTTCAGCATTCTAGCCTCCATTCAGTATGATGAACACTATGACGACCAAAACCACCGTCGCGATCGCCGTCCCGCTCGAAGCAGAGCATGTGGAACGCATCCGCGCCGTAGATCCTTCCGTGACCGTCCTCTACGACCCCGAGCTGTTGCCGCCGGAACGCTTTCCCGCAGACCATTCGGGAGATCCGGACTTCCGCCGGACGCCGGAGCAGGAAGAGCGCTACTGGGACATGCTCAACAAGGCCCAGGTCCTGTACGGGCTCCCCAACGAGAGCCCCGCGGGCCTTGCCCGGATCGCCGGCAGCAATCCCCGCCTTGAGTGGATCCACGCCATGGCGGCCGGCGCCGGCGGTGCCGTGAAGGCATCGGGGCTGGACGCCGCAACGCTGCAAAAGTTCAAGGTCACCACCTCGGCCGGGGTGCACGCCCTGCCGCTCGCCGAGTTTGCCGCCCTCGGCATCCTCAACGGCTTCAAGCGCAGCGCGGAACTGGCACAGGACCAGGCCGCCAAGCTCTGGCCCGAGCTCCGCACCCCCACCCGCCTGGTCAACGGCTCCCGCCTGGTGGTCACCGGACTCGGCGAGATCGGGCTCGAGACCGCACGAATCGCCCGCGCCCTGGGCATGAGCGTCAGCGGCACCAAGCGGACCGTGGAGTCCATCGACGGGATCGAGGTGGTCACGGACAACGACGGCCTCGCCGGCCTGCTCGGCACCGCGGACGCCGTCGTCAACACCCTTCCCGGCACGCCCAACACCGAGAAGCTCTTCGGCCGCGACGTCTTCGCTGCCATGAAGCCCGGAACGGTCTTCGTGAACGTGGGCCGCGGCACCGTGGTGGATGAAGAGGCGCTCCTGGAGGCGCTCGGGAACGGCCAGGTCTCCTACGCCTGCCTGGACGTGTTTGCCGTGGAGCCGCTCCCGCAGGACAGCCCGCTGTGGACCCACCCCAGGGTGATGGTGTCCCCGCACACCTCGGCCCTCAGCGCAGCCGAAAACCGGCTGATCGCCGAACGCTTCTGCAGCAACCTGCGGACCTACCTCGACGGCGGCGAACTCCCCCACGTCGTGGACACGGTGCACTTCTACTGAGTCGGCTCTATCCCCATCCTGCGGCCCCCGCCGCAGCGCACGCCAGGCGGTCCCTCCGGAAACGGAGGGGCCGCCCTCTGCGTTGATGCAGGGCATGCGCGTCCTGCCTGGCGACTCGCATTCCCGCCTGGCGAGGCGGGTTCCGCTCAGCGACGCGCATAGTGCCCGGCGACGCGGGTATTCGGAAGCGCTGGGTATTTTGCGCGTCGCCAGGCGTTTCCCGTGTCGCACAAGCGGCCGTGGCCCCTTCCTGAGTGGAAGGAGCCACAGCCTGCGGTCCCGCGCACGGCGGGTTGATAGGGGCGGGTGCGCCTAGCGCGCATCTTCCGTGAGGAGCAGGTCGCGTCCCACCGTCTCGGGCGTGAAGAAGGTGGTGACAAACGAGATCAGGGCAAGGACCAGCGAGTAGATGGCGAGCACCAGCCAGGAGTGATCCGTCACAGCCAGGAGCGCGGCACCCACCAGCGGAACGAGTCCGCCGGCCATGACTGCAGAGAGTTCACGGCTCATGGCCACCCCGGTGAAGCGGTAGCGCGACCCGAAGAGTTCGGGCAGGAGCGGGCACTGCGGGCCCAGCATGGACTGAACGCCGAGGGCGATGCCAACCACCATGACTATCCAGACAAGCGTGACATTGCCCAGCGTCACCAGGTAGAAGGCCGGCAGGGCGATGACGGCCTGGAACAGCGCACCGTAGCGGTAGACGGGCACGCGGCCGAACCTGTCGGACAGCGCACCGAACGTGATCACCATAACGGCGGCGAAGCCGGCGGCAATGAGCAGGCCGACCGGTCCGATGAACTTGTCGCCGGGGAAGACTCCGTCCTTGGCGGCCAGGAAGGCAATCAGCAGGGCGGAATAGATCGAGGAGTTCCCGTTTTCGCCCATCCGCAGGCCAATACCGATCAGCGTGTTCTTCTTGGAGTGCTTCCACAGCTGGCCGATGGGGTTCTTGGCGACATTCTTGTGCTTCTCCAGCTCCTGGAAGACGGGCGTTTCCTTCAGCCGGAGCCGAATGAAGAGAGCCACCAAAATCAGGAACACACTGGCCAGGAAAGGCACCCGCCACAGCCAGCCCTCCAGCGTGGCCTTGTCCGCCATGGCAATCAGGGCAAACGTGCCGGCGCCAAGCAAGGTGCCCAGCTGGATGCCGACGAACGGAAGCGCGGCGAAGAAGCCACGACGGCGACGCGGTGCGACTTCTGAGATCAGCGTGGTGGCGCCGGCCTGTTCCGCTCCGGCGCCCAATCCCTGCAGGATGCGCAGCGTCACCAGCAGAACGGCGCCAAGCATGCCCGCCTGTTCATAGGTCGGCAACAGGCCGATGGCAAAGCTGGCGGACCCCATCAGGGTGATGGTGAGGATGAGGACCATTTTGCGGCCGAACCGGTCCCCGATGTAGCCGAAGACCATTCCGCCGAAGGGCCGGGCCGCGAAGCCTACGCCGTATGTGGCGAAGGATGCGATCAGCGCCCCGTCTTCGCCGAGCGGCTTGAAGAACAGCGGGCCGAAGATCAGGGCCGAAGCCAGGCCGTAGATGTAGAAGTCGTAGTACTCCAGCGCGGAGCCCACGGAGCTGGCAAGCGTAGCCCGTCGCAGCTGTTCCGGATCGACGACGGCGCCGTCCGCTTCAGCGAGCGGTGTATTAGTACTAGTTGTCACAAGCACTCCCTCAAGAACACTCCAGACCCCCGTTGGTCTGGTGGGATGTGAGCAACCCCCGAAGAGTCGATCACCATACTGAACAGCGTACAGCATGGTGATCGACTAGCCAATGAATAATCAGACTTATTCTTGGCAACCCGGGACGAGCCGACGGAACGGGGCTAGCCCATGGGATTGCCCAGGGACCGGGCGAGGTCCTGGAGTTCCTTGACCATCATGGCGCCCTGCTCCTGCGAGTAGGTCGCCTTCAGCGCGGTGACCGAGAGGCCAAGGCTGGGACCGTGCGCGCCGCGCGTCGGGACAGCCACGGCCAGGCACACGACGCCCGTGGTGGATTCCTCGTCCTCGAACGCGTACCCCTGCACCCGGATGACATCGAGCTGCGCCTTGAGCTCGGCTCCGGTGCGCAGCGACTTCGGCGTCAGGACCGGCAGTTCGGCGTCGTCCGGGAACATCTCGTCGACGTCATGGTCATGCAGCCGCGCTATCAGGGCTTTGCCCACGGCGCAGAGGGAGACCGGCATCTTGTCGCCAATGTTGGACGTCAGGCGTACCGCGGGGTGCCCTTCATAGCGGGCAAGATAAATGACATTTGTTCCGTCCAGCATCGCGATCCGGACAGTTTCACCCGACAGCGTCGGAGCCTGTTCACAGAACCGGTAGAACTCCTGGACCTCGTCGAGGCGGCTGAGGTACGCCGCACCCAGCTCAACCAATTTGCGGCCGAGGGTGAACTCCGCGCCCTGGCGGTTGATCAGCCTGGCCTCCTCGAGCGCGAGCAGGAGGTTGGAGGTTGAGGACTTTGGTATTCCCAGCTCCCTGGCCAGATCACTGAGCGTGAGGCGTCCGGTCGCGGACGCGGCCAGGGCCTCCAACACGGCGGCGGCGCGCGTGACAGCCGGTGCCGGTGACGCGCTCCCCAATCCGTCGGAGATTCGGGAAACTCGGGAATCGGCCATGATTCTCCTCCAGGTATCGCGCGCAAGTTGCCGCGCCACTCAAACAAATGCCGTCCAGTCAGCTGAACACTAACCATCATAATGTCTGGCGCCGTGAACCGGGACCTGGCTGGCCTCGTTTACCGCCGTTCGCCTGGCAGCACCGCCCGTCGTGGACCGCCGGCTCGTCAGGCGGCGGACACCACGGGATTGGTCAGCTGGCCGATGCCTGCAATATGGCACGTGACCGTGTCGCCGGGAACGATTGGCGCGGACCCGGCGGGGAATCCCGTCAGCACCAGGTCGCCCGGGTGAAGCGTCATGAAGGAGGTCAGATAGGCGAGGATTTCCTCTACCCGCCAGCCGAGATCGGCGGAACTGGCCGGCTTGAGCTCCACGCCGTTGTGCTTGATTCCGATTGCCAGGTGGTCCTCCGTGAGCTTCGTGACGATCCACGGCCCTGCAGGCGTGAACGTGTCCTGGCTCTTGGCGCTGATCCACAGCTCGTCGCATTCCTGCAGGTCCCTGGCGGAGACGTCGTTTCCGATGGTGTATCCCAGGACTGCGCTCTTGGCGTTGCCGGGCGTCAATCCGCGGGCTTTGCGCCCGATGACGATTGTCAGTTCGGCCTCAGGCTCGACGCGGCCCACCCCCGGCCGGAGTTCAATTGCATCGCCCGGACCGACCACGCTGGTCGCCGCCTTGTGGAAGGCCTGCGGCGGAAGGTCGCGGCCTGCGCGGCCGGTATTGTGCGCCATGCCCAGGACGTTGGCCGGAACGCTTGGCGCGAGGAATGTAAACGATGCCTCATCCACCGTCGCGCCGATTTCCCAGCCGCAGCGCGGCCGGCTGCCGGCATTGGCCACAGAGCCAGGGAACGGGGAGGTGGCTACCGTCCACACCTTACCGGCCGCACTGGCAAAGTCCGGTGCGTCGTTGGTGACGAAGAAGTGTTCGTCGTCGGCAGCACGGGACAGGGGGCGGACTCTGGCGATTCGGCGGGCACTCGTGGCGGTCATGAAAACATCCTAGGCGGCAGGGTCCCGGGGCCTGCGAATAGGCCATCGAATGGCGTAATTCTGCCGCGGTGAAACGCCGTCGGTGTTTCACATTTCCAAACGTTCACGGTATATTCATTACAAGCCTTCCACCGCGGCATCCCCCAATAGTCGCGGTGGAAGGCTTTTCCAATGCCCGGGTTGAGCCGGTGTCCGGGACCACCATCAGAAGCCGGCGGGACCGGCCGATCGTTGCCCGCCCCGCCATCTTACGCGGCGTCCGCGACCGCTTCCCGGAGCCGCCAGCCGCCGCCGAGGCCGTCCCGGATCAGTTCCATGGTGGTCAGGGCCGATCCGCGGTTGCGGCCAAGCCTTGCCTGGACCTGCCAGACCTCGACGTCAACGCGGCTCAGGCCCTTGGGCATCCGGCGCTCGGCCTCCCACCAGCTGACCCGTTCGAACCAGCGGACCGGCTCGACCCCGATCAACCATTCCCTGCCCCCGCGGACTACCGCCAGGGGCCGCCCGTCCGGGTCTGTCTTCACCATTACGTGCTCCATGCCCGTCACATTAGGGTTAAGCCCTGACATTTTAGGGCCCGGACATTTTCGGAGCGCGGGCCGGCGTCGGACTCTCAGTACTTAGTCGGCGGCGTGCAAGGACACTACACGCGGCTCGCACCAACGGATGAAGACATCTGCCGGCTGTATCTTCTTGCCCCGCAGCGCGATGCCCGCAATCGTAAGGCCTTCTGGCAGGGGCAGGCTGTGGCGCACCACCCCGCGGGATTCGCGCGACCAGGCCAGCCGGTACAATCCGTAATCGGGGCTCGATCGCAGCCCAAGTTTGAGTCCCAGTTCCTCAACGTCCACGCCTTCTGCAGCACTCAGCTCGTACGAGATGACGGCAAAAGCCCCGTTGAGCTGCTGCGCTGACTCGAACTCAAACTCGAACTCAAGCAGCCCCTGGGTAATCTCCGGGTCCAGGGGAAACACCAGCGCGGTCTCTTGGGACAGGCGCAGGAGTTCCGCGCCGGGGAAGGACAGCTCATGCGCCGCGGGCTCACCGCGGATGATGTCTTGGTAGAGGGTTGGCCACCTATCTGCGGAGATCCCTTCCGCCCGCAGAGCCGGAAGTTTGTCCAGCCGCGCCAAGGATGCGACGGCGCGTTCATAAGGGGTGGTGCTGAGCGTTGAGTCCTGATCGCCGTGACGCACTTGGAAGAACATGTGCTCCCGGGAATCAAGGATGGTCGGCATCACCCGGTCCACACCGTGATGCGGACCGGGTGTGTTGATTTCGAGCCGGCCCCGGATCGGGTCGAATGCAGCGACGAAGGCCATGCCCTGCGCCGACTTCGGGTGGTAGTACTCCCGAAGGTTCACCAGTTCGCTGTCGGCCTTGTAGGCTGTCAGGCCGAGGCCGAAGGACACGGCCATGCCGACATTGCTTAAGGCCCGGTAGCTTGCAAGCCGTGTCAGGTAGTTGGTGGCGAGCACGTCGTCGTCGTCTAGGCGGAACCACGCGACCGGCTGCACGCCGGCGTCGGCGTCGAACTTGCTGGCGAGGTCCTGCTCAATCAGGGGCTTCACTTCTTCGATGCCAGTTCCCCGGACGACGTCGTTCCATTCCACCGGGACCAGGAACGGGTAGTGGGCCGCGGCCGCGAGCAGCACCTCCTGATGGCGCTGCGGCAGAAGGCTGGAATACAGAACGAAGTGTTTGTAGTCGTAATCTTCAGCCATGGCGGCCAGCGCCGGCACGGAACGGGTGAAGAACATTTCCTCCCGCAACTCAAGCCGTCGTTCCGAAAAGAGATACCCCATGTACTCTTCGGGAGTCTTGAAGACACCGCTGCTGGACGTTTTCCACGACTGCGATCCGGGTGAGAAGAGGCTGTAGCGAGTGACTCCGTAAAACATGATCCTCCGCAAAATTGTCTCAACGTCCCGTTCAACTGTATCGCCGGCCTGCCCGCGAACCGCATAGCGCAGGCATGCGGTGTCAATAATGACGGAGATTTCCCGAATTAAGCGGGGCAAGTGATAAGTTCGGTCCCGTGCCGGGGCGCACAGGGCGCCTTGGAAGAACCAAAGGGAATCCAACATGGCTGAATCGAACGCTCAGAAACTGGAGAAGGCGAAAGCTATTGTGCTGGATTCGATCGTGAAGGTTGGCGTTTCAACCAACCAGTCGCAGGCCGTGCAACGGCTCGCCAACGCATATGCCCTGCTTGAAGGGAACGTAGCGCCCATCAGCGGCCCCAACGAATCGGCGCCGAAAAGCGCCTGAGCCGGTCTACCGGAAGCACAAAACCCCGTTTTTGCGGACCATTTGGTCCGAAATGACGGGGTTTTCTGTGGTGGGTCCTACCGGGATCGAACCGATGACATCCACGGTGTAAACGTGGCGCTCTACCAGCTGAGCTAAAGACCCAAACCGCGGAATCCGCGCCTCAGCGCTTCAACCAACGAACAGCTACTGTACCGGATGTCACCGGCCAAGCGCCAATCGCCAAGCCAATCCGCCCGGCCCTCCGCTACAGTGGCGGCAGCTCGGCGGCGAGCCAGGTCAAGGCCCCGCTGACGCCTGCCTCCAGCTTGATGGTGGAGAGGCCGTCCCCGCGGGTCGGTCCCCTGTTGATGATGACCACGGCTTTTCCCTGTTTCGCGGCGTGGCGGACAAATCGCAGGCCGCTCATCACGGTGAGCGACGAACCTGCCACCAGGAGCGCCCGGGCCGCGTCCACCATGGCGTAAGAGCGCTCAACGCGGTCCTTGGGCACGTTTTCGCCGAAGTACACAAAGTCCGGTTTCAAGGTTCCCCCGCAGGCGGGACAGCGGGCGACGACGAACGATTCGATGAGTCCGGAGTCCTCGACTGCGGCATCGGCGTCGGGAGCCATTTCCACCACCCCGGCGGCCTGGGCCCGTTCCAGGAACCCGGGGTTGAGTTCCTCAAGGACACTGGCCAGCATCCGGCGGCTGAAGCGCCGGTGGCAGTCCAGGCACACAACCTGGTCGAACCGGCCGTGCAGGTCCACCACGTTGACGCTGCCGGCGTCCTCGTGGAGCCGGTCCACGTTCTGGGTAATGAGTCCGGTGAGCAGTCCCCGCTGCTCCAGCCGGGCCACCGCGGCGTGGCCGTCGTTGGGATCCGCCCGGCGCAGGTGCGACCAGCCGATGTGGTTGCGGGCCCAGTAGCGTTGCCGGTTTCCGGGTGCGCCGATGAACTCCTGGTAGGTCATGGGGGTCCGCGGCGCGGCGCCCGGGCCGCGGTAGTCCGGGATGCCCGAATCCGTACTCAGGCCAGCGCCGGTCAGCACGGCGAACGGTAGCCCGGACAGGAGGCCGTGGATGTCCTGCAGGATCCCGAGTTCGCTGCGCCGGAGCTCAGCGGCGGTCCCGGCGGCCGTGACCGGCGGGAGGCTGGCAAACCCGGTCATCCCGATTCCTGGCCGCCGCTGCCTCACCGGATCAGTTCCCGCCGAGTCCCGCGAGGGCAGTCCGGTATTCGGCAAGGTCCCGGGCCTGGCCGCGGGGATTCACCACGACGTAGCGGACAATTCCCGCCGCGTCGATGATGAAGGTGCCGCGCAGCGCCATGCCGCTCTCAGGGTCGAACACCCCATACGCCGAGGCCACGGCGCCGTGCGGCCAAAAGTCGGCGAGCAGGTCGAAGCCGTAGCCTTCCTTTTCGGCGTAGGCCCGCTGGGCGAACTTGCTGTCAACCGAGACTGCCAGCACGGCGGCATCGGCATCTTCGAACAGGGCCAGATTGTCCCGGATTTCGCACAGTTCCCCGGTGCAGATGCCGGAGAAAGCGAAGGGATAAAAGACAATGACGACATTGCGCCCGCGGAAGTCCGAGAGGGTTACCGGCTCGCCGAACTGATTGGCGAGCTCGAAATCCGGGGCAAAATCGCCGACAGCGGGAACGGGCGCGACGGCGGCGGCCGGCCCGGAGGCTTCCTGCTGGACCGCTTGGGTCACTTGTTCTTCCGCGTGACCAGCCGGGTGGCGCTCCAGTCCTTCGAGACGCCGGCGGAGGTGGTGTAGTGGAGCCCTGCGGTGGGCGCGGCGTCCTGGATGTCCGCCGGCGACACGTAGCCGTCCCGGCCGGACTTGGGAGTCAGGACCCACACAACGCCGCCCTCGGTGAGAGTGGTCAGCGAATCGACCAGGGTGTCAACAAGGTCTCCGTCACCTGCCCGCCACCAAAGAATGGCGGCATCGACCACCTCGTGATCGTCCTCGTCGAGAAGCTCAGAGCCCGTGAGATCTTCGATATCGTCTCGCAAGTCGAAGTCGACATCGTCGTCATAACCGAATTCCTGAATCAGGTCCCCGTCTTTGAAACCCAGTTTCTCCGCCACATTTACCGAAGTGGCGGCGTCGGCCTCGCTCACGTGTTGCTCCTATGCTTTGTGAATTGCTTCATGTTTTCAATGGCACTAGTGATTTCCATTACTCCAAGCCAACACCCTTTGAGCTCTCGCTTCAAGCTGTTGGCCCCGCGATCCGCCATATTCTGCGTCACACGAGACGATCCGAAGGCTGCCGGGCAGTGCTTCGTCACACAACCAGTATGCCCGTGAAATACGGCGGCGGGTCCATGGGGCGGCTACGCATCCGCCAGCGCGCACGGCTAGAGTGGCTGATGACGACTACGCCTGCGCGGGCAACCGCCCTGCTAATTACAGGCAGGCGTACCGTGATTGGACCTTGCCCGGCGCATACGACCGGGCTGTTGTAACCGATATGTCGCACACGTCGCGTTCACGCCAGGCAGTCACCCTGCCCGGAGCTGAGGGTGCCGATAGATGCGCTCAAAGAGAGGTTGGACGTGGCTGCAGGAGAAGATACCTCCCATATCCTCAGCGGGTTGACAAACCAGCTGCCTGATCGTGATCCGGAAGAGACCGCCGAATGGCTGGAGTCCCTGGATACCCTGATTCA